>JBEGSA010000031.1:0-14172 GCA_041180145.1 Actinomycetota bacterium
ACCTTTATGAGCGTCGAAACCAAGAGCTACTCCTCGGTTTGGGGCCAGCAGCACTCAGAGGTTATGCGCAATTTCGCTGCAGCGATCAACGGCGAAGAGAACTTGTTGGCTCCAGGAGCCGACGGCATCCACGGCGTCAGACTGGCAAACGCAATTCACTTGTCTAGCTGGACTAACAAAGAAGTAAGCATTGAAAACTTCGATGATGAGGCCTACTTGGCCGGCCTAAACGAGCGCATTCGCGCCGAGGGCAAGTACGCGGAAAGAGACTAATCATGGCGAAAATAGGCGTTCAAATGATGATGGTCAAAGAGGCAGTCGCCGAGCAGGGCATGTGGCCGGTGCTGCAAAAGCTAAAGGCACTCGACATCGATGCCGTTGAGGTTTCTCAAATTCCGATGACGACTGAGAACAGGGATGCTTTGCACCGCGCAATTGGCGAGCTGGGCATTGAGGTTGGCGCGCTTTCAGTTGCGCTAGCGCACAAAGAGGGTGCCACTATTGACTCGCTTGACACTCACTTCGACAAAATTGTTGACGATTGCCAGCGCTTGAATACTCGATTTGTTCGAATTGGAATGATGCCTTTTGAGGCAATGGTTTCAAAGCAGGCGACCGAAGCATGGGCGGCAGAGGTTAACCCATATGCGGTCAAGCTGAAAGAGCACGGGATCACCCTCTGCTATCACAATCACCACGCAGATCTAATCAAATTCGACGGTGAACGAATTTTTGACATCGTGCGACGAGTCGCGCCCGATGTGCAATTTGAGGTTGACCTCCACTGGGTGCAGCGAGGCGGCATGGCCCCGCTTGACATGCTCGAGGAATACTCCGGGGTCTGCAAATTAATTCACGTCAAGGACTACCGCGTCGATGCTTTGCCTCAAGATGCCATTGACCTTTTCAACGCCGGAAAATTTGCTGAGGGTTACGACAAGTTTGTAAACATCATCCAGTTTGCAGAGGTGGGTCAAGGCAACATGAATTGGCCGAAGATCCTGCCGGCAGCAGTCGAAGCCGGTGCAGAATTTTTCTTCATCGAACAAGATATGACCTATGGCCGAGACCCATTTGAGTGTGTCAAGGATTCAAGAGAGTACCTAAAGTCCATTGGCTATTAATAGCAAGTCTCATCTAAACGGTCGCTAATGCGACCGTTTAGCATTTAACAAAAGAGTTAATCAACCGGTTGCCATTGAATTAACTACCGTGAAACATTGGGTTTCAGCGGAGTTATCAAACCGTTATTGGAAAATTGTGGAAATCGGTTGCCAATTTAATTCAGCTACCCTAATCTCATCATTGAGCTGGAAAAGCACCTCCTCCTGGATCCAGCGAAACTTCCTCACCATAGAAAAGGAATCGCAATGAAGCTAACCAAGCGCACAGCAGGTTTCTTGGCTGCAACTGCCGCATCAGTTTTGGCACTTTCAGGCATGACCCCAGCGCACGCAGCTGCAAAGACCGATCTAGTTATCGGTGCAGTAGCAGAGCCGACCACATGGGACCCAGCGGGTGCCAACATCGGTCACTACTTGCCTTACTATCAGGCCGCCTACGACAACCTAATCCTTCGCTCTCCAGATGGTTCATACAAGCCAAACCTGGCCACCAAGTGGAAAATCGCTGAAGACTATAAGTCAATGACCATCGATCTTCGCAAGGGTGTTAAGTTCACCGACGGCGAGGCATTCGACGCTGCCGCTGCAAAGGCAAACATCGACTCATACGTCAAGTCAACCGGCCCATACACCGCAAAACTTGCCGGCACTTCAGTCGCAGTAGTAGATGCAGACACCATCAAGCTAACAATGGCAACCCCAAACCCTGAGATCGTATTCTTCTTGGCCACTACCGGCAGCTTCATGGCTAGCCCGAAAGCTCTTGGCACAGCTGGCCTAAAGACCACACCAGTTGGGTCAGGTCCATACGTATTCAAGTCAGGCAGTGCCGGTTCACAGTATGTCTTCGAGGCGAACCCAAACTACTGGGACAAGTCAAAGATCAAATTCAAGAAGCTAACCTTCAAAGTTCTGATTGACAACACTGCACGCTTGAACGCACTTCTTGGCGGCCAGGTCGACGTCGCAAACCTTTCATCGGCGACCATGACTGCTGCAAAGGGCAAGGGGTTCAATATCGTCAGCAACACTGTTGACGTAAAGGGCTTAGTCTTGCTTGACCGTGCTGGTATCAAGAACCCTGCACTTGGCAAGGTTGCTGTTCGTCAGGCACTTTCATATGCATTCGACCGCAAGGCCCTTGCTGCCGCCGTTGACCCAGGTGCTGCACCGACCAACCAGGTCTTCAGCCCAGCAACCAGTGCCTATGACAAAAAATACGACACTTACTACGGCTACAACCCAAGCAAGGCTAAAGAGCTTCTAAAGACTGCTGGATACCCTGACGGTTTCACCTTGAAGCTAAACCCATGGCCAGAAGCTAACTTGAACGCACTTGTCGAAGGTTATCTAAAGGACATCGGTGTCAAGGTTTCATGGACAACCGATACTGGTCTAGCTTGGTACAGCAATGCAAAGGCTGGAAAGCACGAGGCAATCATCATGTCGATCTTCCAGGGCACCGACTTCGTCACCGCCGAAACATTCTTGGCTAAAGACGGCGGTTGGAACTGCAACAAGTATGAGAACAGCAAGATCTCAGCTCTCTTCAAGGCAGTAAACGCAGACGCTTCACCAAAGAATGTCGGCATTCAGGTCAAGAAGATGAACAAAATTGCTGTTGAAGACGCATGGAACGTACCTTTCTATCGCGTGCCTATCTATGTAGGAACCAGCGCTCGTGTGAAGGCAGTTAACCAAGCACAAAATGCATTCCCTTACCTATACAACATCTCTCCAACAGGTAAGTAATAACCCCTTGGCGGGCGGGTCAGGCTTACAAACCTGACCCGCCAACCAAACACCGAAAACCGCAATCCGAAAGTCGCAAAAAGATGCTCCCATTCATCGCAAGAAAAATATTTTCTGGCGCATTCTTGCTGCTAGTGATTTCGTCGCTGGCATATTTCCTAGTCTTCTTTAGCGTTGATGGCGTGGCTTACCGTTTGCTCGGTGATGCCGCCACGGCAGCCGATGTCACGGCTAAAAACGCTGAACTTGGCCTGGACCGCCCATTTGTGGTGCGCTACCTCGACTGGCTGTGGAACGCTCTCAACCTTGACTTCGGTGTCTCTTGGTTCACAAACGAACCAATCATGGATGGCCTAGCCAGCAGGCTTCCGATCACCATTACCTTGGTCGCCATCGCGATCCTCATCTCTGCATTGCTAGCAGTATTGCTAGGCATGACTGCAGCCATCAAAGGTGGTTGGGTTGACAAGGCAGTGCAGTTTTTGGCAATCACTGGATTTGCTGTTCCAGGTTTCGTAATTGCAGTTATTTCAGTCACTATTTTTGCCATCAACCTAATGCTGTTGCCTGCAACAGGGTGGGTTCCGGTTGAAGAGAATCCCGGTCTATGGGCGGCCTCACTGGTCCTGCCCGTGTTCTCGCTTGTAATTGCGACAGTTGCATCGTCGGCCCAGCAAATTCGCTCTGCTATCAAAAATGTCCTTGAGCGCGACTGGGTGAAGACCTTGCGCAGCCGAGGAATTCCAGAGCGCGAAATTCTTTTCAAGCACGTTTTGCGTGCCGCCGCCCCTGCCGGACTAACTGTGCTGAGCCTGCAATTCGTTGGAATGCTCGGCGGCTCCGTAATCGTCGAGAGCATATTTGCACTGCCAGGTATCGGCTCATACGCGGTGACGGCAACGGCTGGTGGCGACACTCCCGTTGTCATGGGTGTCGTGGTCTTCACGGTGCTAGTTGTAATTTTTGTAAACCTAATTGTCGACCTGATTAACGGTTGGCTTAACCCAAAGGTGCGTGTTAAGTAATGGGAACTTCACCAGCTACTGCTGCCGTAGTGCATGCAAAACCGATTGTTCGCCAGAGCTTGGCAAAGCGCCTAGTCAAGAACCCACTTGGTCTGTCAGCCTCGGCATTCTTGATTCTCACGGTCCTGATGGCGGTATTTGCGCCGCTAATCTCTCCATACGACCCGACTCTCACCGATCCGCTAAACATCATGAGCGCTCCAAATGGCGCCCATCTGCTTGGCACCGACAGCGCAGGTCGCGATGTTTTCAGCAGATTGTTGTTCGGAACGCAGACCACACTTATCTCTGCGGTTGTAGTGGTAGTTGTCGCAGTCTTGGTTGGCGTGCCTTCAGGTCTTATCGCTGGTTATTACGGCGGAAAATTCGACGGCATTTCCTCATGGCTTTCTAACGCAATCATGGCCTTACCGGCAATCATCGTTTTGCTCGCAGTTCGCACCGCAATTGGTCCATCAATCCTTTTGCTTATGGCAGTTTTCGGTTTGATCATCGCGCCCGGATTCTTCAGACTTACCCGAACTGCAGTTATGGGAGTCAGAAATGAACTTTACGTAGACGCAGCGCGAGTATCAGGCCTGGGTGATTTCAGAATCATCATCCGCCACATTTTCACCGTCGTACGCGCCCCAATCATCATTCAGTCGGCAATGATTTCTGGTATCGCAATCTCGATTCAGTCTGGGCTCGAGTTCCTTGGTCTAGGGGACACCAACTTAATTTCTTGGGGTGTCATGATCAATGATGGCTTCAAGAACATTTTCTTGACCCCGCTGCTGGTTATTTGGCCTTCATTGATTATTGCCATGACTATCGGATCATTTGCCCTTCTCGGAAATGCTCTTCGTGATGCTCTCGAAGATGCTCAGAAGATTGAAACCAGTGCCAAAACCAAGCGCTCATTCAAGCCGGCGGCCATTGGCACAGAAATCACTGAAGCCGAAAAAAGCCGCTTGCTTTCAGTTTCGCACCTCAGCGTTGGATATCCTCAGGGCGATGGAAGCCTTAAGAAGGTTGTGTCAGATGTATCGTTCTCTCTCGACCGTGGCGAAGTTCTTGGCATTGTCGGCGAGTCTGGTTCAGGAAAATCGCAAACCGCTTTCTCAATTCTTGGATTGCTGCCCAGCAACGCTGTGATCGCATCTGGAAGCATCTATTTCTCAGGCGAGAACTTAGTGTCAGCTGAAACCGGGAGCATTTCGCAGAAAGAAATGGCTCAGTTCCGCGGCAAGCGAATCGCCTACATCCCTCAAGAGCCAATGAGCAACCTTGACCCTAACTTCACTGTTGGATATCAGCTGGTCAAGCCAATGGTCGAGATCCTGGGAATTAGTAAAAAAGAGGCAAAAGCTAAAGTTCTGAACTTGCTCGACATGGTGGGAATCGTAAACCCAGAGCGCGTTTTCAAGAGCTATCCTCATGAAGTTTCAGGAGGCATGGCGCAGCGAGTTCTAATTGCTGGAGCGATTTCTTGCGAGCCTGACCTTCTGATTGCCGACGAGCCGACCACTGCCTTGGACGTAACCGTTCAAGCAGAAGTTCTAGATCTATTGAGAGATTTGCAGAAGCGTCTAGGTATGGGAATGGTTTTGGTCACCCACAACTTTGGAGTTGTTGCCGACTTGGCCGATCGCGTTGTTGTAATGCAGTACGGCAATGTAGTCGAGACCGGATCAGTTCGCGATGTCTTGCGCTCCCCCAAAGAGAAGTACACCCAGGTGCTGCTGAGCTCAATGCTCGAAGGCAAAACCCCAATGACCATGCTTACCGGAAACGCGAAGGACTAGCCATGAATCAGAATCTACTTTCGGTTCAAAATCTCGATGTCACCTATGCAGCCAAAGGGTTCGGCAAAAAGGGTTTCAAGGCACTGCACTCAGTTTCGATTGAAGTCGGCGAAGGCGAAACCCTGGGTTTGGTCGGAGAGTCAGGATCGGGCAAGACCACTCTCGGGCGAGCAATCCTGGGCTTGGCGCCAATTAGTGCTGGCACCGTCTTATTTGAAGGCAATGACATCACCAACGCCACACGCAAGCAGCGTCGATCGCTGAGCCGAGACATGCAGGTAGTGTTCCAGGACCCATACACTTCATTAAACCCATCAATGGAGATCGGCCAGATTTTGGCTGAGCCGCTTCAGATTCAGGGCATGGAGGCAGTTGTCGCTAAGAAGCGCATCGCTGAACTTCTAGATCAGGTTGGCCTTCCGAGTGATGCTCTTCAGCGTCTGCCTCGCGAGTTTTCGGGTGGCCAGCGCCAGCGCGTTGCAATCGCGCGAGCGCTCGCACTTTCACCGAAGCTTATTGTTTGCGACGAGCCGGTTTCGGCGCTCGACCTAACCACCCAGGCAAGAATCTTGGATTTGTTCCTACAAATTCAAAAGGACACTGGGGTTTCTTATCTATTCGTGTCTCACGACCTTGATGTAGTTCGCCACATCAGCCATCGAGTTGCGGTTATGTATAAAGGTGAAATTGTCGAGCAAGGGCCAGCCAGCCAGGTGACTGTTAAACCAGAGCATCCTTACACCCAGCGTTTGCTAATGGCATCCCCAGTTCCTGATCCAGACCGCCAGGCAGTGCGTCGCGAAGAGCGACGCAAGATGCTTATCGCGCAGGCGTCGCTGGCTCAATAGCAATAAACTTTGAAATGTTTCCAATGTTGCCAAAAGTTGCCAGCATTGGGAGATTCTTCGAGGGGATCATTTAGGTGTCAGAGAAAAGCAGTAAAGAAACATCCGGCGCAGCGACGCGCCGAAATGGCGCTGCGACTATTTATGACATCGCAAAGCTTTCAGGATTTAACCCCTCTACGGTATCTAGGGCCCTAACCACCCCCGGTCGAATTAACGCCAAAACTGAAGCCAAGATTAAGGCCGCAGCTGCTGAGTTGAACTATCAGGTAAACCCGTTTGCTCGGGCTTTGCCCACCGGCAAAACAAAAATGCTGGCCTTGATAATTGCCGACATCACGAACCCGGTATTTTTTAACGTCGTTCGAGGCGCCGAGGCTAAAGCAGCTGAAATGGGCTACACGCTAGTTATAGCTGAGTCACAAGAGTCAGGCGCAAACGAAGCCGAAGCGCTAAGGCGAATCACCCCTACAGTAGATGGCATTTTGCTGGGCACCTCGCGATTGCGTGACGAAGAAATTCAAGAGCTAAATAAACAGAAGCCAGTGGTTCTGATCAACCGCAAAGTCGAAGGCGTCACCGACGTCGTTCCTTCAAATGAAAAGGGCATCGTTGAGGCCGTAGAACATTTGGCCAAATTGGGACATAAGCACATCGCATTTCTATCCGGCCCCAGAGCTTCGTGGATGAATACCGATCGATGGTCTCGATTGATGAAGAACGCTGTGGCCCGGGGAATGACAATTGTCGAAATTGGACCAAATGAGCCAACTCTTGAGGCCGGTCGACTCAGTCTCGATCGAGTGCGCGCAGCCGGTGTATCTGCAGTTTTCGCATATAACGACCTGATGGCGATTGGCCTAATTCGCGAAGCATCGGCAAACGGATTCCGCATTCCCGAAGACTTAAGCGTTGTCGGTTTCGACAACATCTTCGGCAGCGATTTCACCACACCGCCTGTGACAACTATCGAGCTAAAGCTTGAGAAATCTGGAAACGAAGCGGTCGGCGCGCTACTGCGCATGATCGACGATCCAGAAGTGACTCCAGGTGACATCGAAAAACCAAATCACGAGGCCCGACTTCTAGTTCGAGGCTCAACCAGCAAGGCCAAAAAGGCCTAATTATGAACAAAATAACGATTGAATCTCATTCGCCTAAAACTTTTGGCAACCGATTGACAAAATCGTTTAGACCTGTTCGGATAGGTGTATGCAGATGAAGACCGAGTTGAACTCACGCAGGCTTTTGCCAGTTGAGCCTGAGGCGCTGGCCATTGCGGAACAGCTCTATGAGCAAGTCGCTAAATTGCCAATCATTTCTCCACACGGGCACGTTGACCCGAAGCTATTGCTAGAGAACAAGCCATTTGCCAACCCTGCAGAACTTTTTATTTATCACGATCACTATGTGACTCGACTTCTTCACGCTGCCGGATACTCGCTCAACGAACTCGGAAAATCAGAAAATCCTGACCCAAGAAGAACTTGGAAAATCCTTTGTTCAAATTGGCATTTGCTTGCCGGAACCTCAAGCGGATATTGGCTAACCCACGAATTCGCAACTTTGTTCGGCATCACCGAGACGCCTTCTGAGCAGAACGCTGACACCCTTTATGACCGAATAGCAAGCAACCTTCTTGAGCCGCACATGCTGCCACGTGCTCTGTTTAAGAAGTTCAACATCAAATTTCTGGCAACCACCGATGACCCTTGCGACGACTTGGCTGTGCACAAGGCAATTGCTGAAGACGACTCATTCGGTGGTCGAATCGCCCCAACTTTTAGGCCAGATGCCTACCTTGATCCGCGCAACCCGGCCTTCGTTTCCAACGTGACAAAGTTGCTTGCGATAACAAAGAAGCCGTCAGCTACTTTCTCGAACTATATTTCTGCGCTTGAAGAACGCAGAGCATTCTTTATTGAACACGGTGCAATTAGCGCTGACCACGGAGTCTTAGAGCCTTTCACAACCGTTTTGTCAGAGGCAAAGGTTAGCCAGTTTTTCGATCAGGCAATGGCAGGCCAGCTGTCTGCCGAAGACGCACGACTGTTCGCGGGTCACATGCTCTGCGAGATGGCCCGAATGAGCTCTGAAGATGGTTTGGTTATGACCATTCATGCTGGTGTCTATAGAAATCACTCGACTGAGACGTTCAAAAAATTCGGTCCTGACACCGGCCAAGACATTCCCGTTCGCGCCGAGTTTGTGAACAACTTGCACGCACTGCTTGAAAACTATGGACTGAACCCCAACCTTCACGTGATTCTCTTCGCGCTCGACGAAACAACCTGGGGTCGCGAAATCGCGCCTCTAGCGGGTTTTTATCCGAGTGTTTATGTCGGAGCCCCTTGGTGGTTCTTAGATGCACCAGACTCGGCCACTAGATTCCGTGAGGCCACCACAGAAATAGCGGGCTTCTATCGAGGATCAGGATTCATCGATGACACCAGAGCATTCCTTTCGATTCCGGCTCGCCACGACATGGCTAGACGAATCGATTGCGCATTTTTAGCGCGTTTGGTTATCCAAGGTCGAATCACGTATGAAGAGGCAGAGAAAATCGCCAAAGACCTTGTTGTCGCGGTTCCTAAGAAAGCGTTCAAGCTATGAAACTAAACCGAGCCAACCTCGCCAAAATGAACCACACTCACCCTGAGCGCGCTAAAGAAAGAATTGTGCACATTGGCCTGGGTGCTTTTCACCGAGCTCATCAGGCGTGGTATACAGCCAAAGCCGACAGAGACCAGACCTGGGGCATCGTTGCATTCACTGGAAGAAATCCTGAAGCAGCTAACCTTCTGGCCGAGCAAGACGGGCTGTTTACCCTGGTCACACGTGATGCTAACGGCGACAGCTTTGAAGTTATTGACTCGATTGTTCGCGCCGAGGATGGAAATAATCTTGAGGCATTTATCGAGGCAATAGCTAGCTCGAAAACGGCAATCGTTACTCTGACGATTACCGAAGCTGGATACGGCATGAACGCTGAGGGTCACGTAGATCTTGCAAATCCCCCGGCCGCCCTTCAAAGGCTGGCCAACGCGCTTGAGGTTCGTCGACGCGCAAATGGGCTCGGTTTGGCAGTGGTCTCTTGCGACAATATGCCGAACAACGGCCACTTGCTAAGCGTCGCAATGCGCGACCTGTTTTCTGCTTTCGGCCAAGAGTCGCTCGATTGGCTGATTGCGAATGTCTCATTTGTGTCGACATCAATTGATCGAATTACACCTAAGACAACAGAATCAGATATTGAACAGGTTAAGAAAGCAACCGGATGGTCAGACAGCAGCCCAGTAGTCACTGAACCATTTAGCGATTGGGTGCTTAAGGGCAACTTTCCGCTTGGTCGCCCACAGTGGGAGCTATCAGGTGCAACCTTCGTTGATGAAATCGAACCTTTTGAAAACAGAAAGCTTTGGTTGCTAAACGGATCACACTCTCTATTGGCCTATTTCGGACAATTGCTAGGCCACAAAACTGTGGCAGAAGCTATTGCAGATGACGCTTGCCTTGAGGCCGTTCAGAACTACTGGGATGAAGCGGCACGCCACCTGCTTGAAGACGGCTTGAATGTCCCTGCATATCGCGAGGCTTTGCTGGAGCGCTACCAAAACCCTCGAATCGCTCACCAGCTGGCCCAAATAGCAATTGACGGCAGCACAAAACTGCGGGTTCGCATTGCCCCGGTTGCCAAAGCTGAAATCGCAGCGGGACGAAGCGCAGCTGCCTGTGCTGTCGCCTTCGGTGCTTGGGTGAACTATGTCTTGTCGACCGAAGACCTAAAAGATTCGCAGCTAGACCTAATAAAGGGAGCGCTAAGAAACGAGCCAGAACAGATTGCCGCCTGCCTAATCTCGATCATCGATCCTGACCTGGCCGGCAACAGCGAATTCATGAAATTGGTATTAAAAGCTAGCGAGCTTCAAAAAATTTAACCCAAATGGCAATCGCTTGCCATAGCGAAGGATGGAAATGCTAAGACCTCAAAACAGTGCAACCCGCGAGCTTCTGAACCTAGATGGCCTCTGGCAGTTCAAGGTTGACTTCAACTCGGAAGGTTTTGATCAGAGTTGGGCTGGCTCTTCATTAGAAACCGACATGCAGGCTCCGGTTCCTGCAAGCTACAACGATATTTTTACCGACCCAAAGATTCGTGAACACAGCGGCTGGGTTTGGTATCAGCGCAAAGTTCGCGTTCCGCGCGGCTGGAACGATGAGCGCATTTTTGTGCGCGCCGACAGCGCAACTCATGAGGGCGTCATATTTGTAAATGGCCAAGAGGCAGGGCGCCACATTGGTGGCTACACGCCATTTGAGGCAGACATCACCGACCTAGTTTCGGCCGGTGAAGAGTTCAATCTGACTATTGCAGTCAGCAACATCTTGACCAATGAAACAATTCCACCGGGCCGGGTTGAAACCCGCGCTGACGGACGCCGCGAGCAGACCTATTTGCACGACTTTTTTAACTTTGCGGGTCTTGCGCGCAGCATCTGGCTATTTTCGCTGCCAGCTGTTCACATCGATGACGTGACCGTGAACACCGACTTCGAAGGCAAAACTGGCAAGGTTGACTATTCGGTTTCAACCTCGGGTGTGGCCGATGTGCGTGTAAGCCTGTTCGACGAGGGTGGCCATCAGGTGGCCAGTGGTAAGGGCACCAACGGCACTCTAACCATCAGTGACGTAAAACTTTGGCAACCGGGCAAGGCATATCTGTATCAGCTAAAGGTCGAGGCGCTAAATGACCAAGACGTGGTCGACAGCTATCTGCTCAACGTTGGCGTTAGAACCGTAAAAGTTTCGGGCAGCCAGTTCTTGATCAACAACGAGCCGTTCTATTTCACCGGTTTCGGCATGCACGAAGACCACGTGGTTAAGGGGAAGGCGCACGACAACGCATTTATGGTCAACGACTTCGAGCTGCTTAAGTGGGTAGGCGCCAACTCATTCAGAACTTCGCACTATCCGTATGCCGAGGAGGTTATGGATTACGCTGACCGCCACGGAATTGTCATCATTGACGAAACTCCGGCAGTTGGCATAAACCAGTCTTTCGCTGGTATTTTCGGTGGCCCAAAAGTGCCAACCTATGGTCCTGAAACTGCTAATGAAAAGACTCAAGCCAGCCTGCTGCATGCCGTGCGCGAATTGATTCAGCGCGACAAGAACCACCCATCCGTGGTTATGTGGTCAATCACCAATGAGCCTGAATCGGGCCTTGCCGAGGCCGCCGAGTTCTTTAAGCCGGCATTCGAATTGGCGCGCCAGCTCGACAGCCGCCCAGTCACCTTTGTAAACGTAATGATGGACCCATTCGACAAGTGTCAGTTAGCCCCGCTGGCTGATGTTATCTGCTTGAACCGCTACTGGGGTTGGTATTCAGACCACAACGACCTAGCCAGCGCGAAAATTCACTGGCAACAAGAGCTCACCGGATGGGTCTCAAAATACAACGTGCCGTTCATCATCACCGAATATGGTGCCGACACAATTCCGGGTGCGCACTCTATTCACGCATTGCCGTGGAGCGAAGAATATCAAGACGCATTTTTGGATGTAAACCACGAAGTTTTCGACCAGTTCGAAAACGTTGTTGGCGAGCACGTATGGAACTTCGCTGACTTTCAAACTAAACCAGGCGTTATGCGAGTCTTGGGCAACAAGAAGGGTGTCTTCACTCGCGACCGTCAACCAAAGAGCGCGGCACACAACCTGCGCAAACGTTGGACAAACCTTAACAACCGCAAACCTAAGAACTAAAAAACCGAATAACCAACTCGAAGGAAATCAAAATGAGTATGAAAATTGCAAAAGCTGAAGTTTTTGTTCACTCACCGGGCCGAAACTTTGTAACTCTGAAGATCACCACCGATGACGGTCTTGTTGGTCTTGGCGACGCAACTGTGAACGGTCGCGAACTAGCCGTTGCGGCATACCTTCGCGATCACCTAGCGCCGATGCTCATCGGTCGCGATGCGCACAACATTGAAGACACCTGGCAATACTTCTACCGCGGTTCATACTGGCGTCGAGGTCCAATCACAATGACCGCGATTGCTGCAATCGACATGGCACTCTGGGACATAAAAGCCAAAGCTGCCAACATGCCGCTATACCAACTTTTAGGTGGTGCCAGCCGTGAAGGTTGCTTGGCATATGGTCACGCTTCTGGCCGTGAATTCAACGAGATTTTTGACTCGATTCGAGAGCACCAAGAAAAGGGTTATCGTGCGATTCGAGTTCAGACTGCGATTCCCGGCTTGAACTCGGTATATGGCGTTGCTGCGTCAGCCAATGCCACGGCTGGAGCCGGCAAAGGCAAGGGAGCATCATCGGCTCGCTATGACTATGAGCCAGCGAGACGCTCAACCGTGCCCGTTGAAGAAGAATGGGATACTCGCGCTTATTTGAACTACATCCCTTCGGTGTTCGAAGCCGTTCGCAACGAGTTTGGTCCTGACCTGCCGCTTTTGCATGATGGCCACCACCGACTAACCCCAATTCAGGCAGCTCGACTCGGAAAGTCACTTGAACCATACGACTTGTTCTGGCTAGAAGACCTGACCCCAGCTGAAAACACGGATGCGTTCCGCCTGATTCGTCAGCACACCACTACTCCGCTGGCCGTTGGTGAAATTTTCAACACCATCTATGACTACAAGGATCTATTCGAAGAGCAGTTGATTGACTATGTTCGCTCTCCGGTAAGTCACGGCGGTGGAATTACTCCGTTGAAGAAAATCTTCGACTACGCAGCGGTCTACCAGATCAAGTCGGGTGTTCACGGTCCAACCGACGTCTCGCCAATTGGTCACGCCGCTTCACTGCACCTTGGCATGGCGATTCACAACTATGGCATTAGCGAATATATGCAGCACTCGAATGACACAAACGATGTATTCCAGCCGGAATACACCTTTAGTGACGGGCTAATTCGACCTGGAACTTCGCCTGGACTAGGTGTTTCATACGATGAGAAGCTAGCCGCGCAATTCGAGTATGAGCCGGCATATTTGCCAGTGAATCGACTAAAGGTCGATGGCACCATGCACGACTGGTAAAAAATACTTCAATGGCAGATTCAGCGAGAGAACAGAGGCGCCCGTGACTTCAATTCAAATTGTGGTCATGGGTGTCTCTGGCTGCGGAAAAAGCACCGTCGGCAGATTGCTGGCAAATGAGATCGGCGCTCGATTTATTGATGGCGACGACCTTCATCCAAAATCAAATCGCGACAAAATGGCATCCGGCGTGCCCCTTACCGATCAAGATCGTGCGCCATGGTTGCAGCTGGTTGGCGAGGCGCTCGCCGGCGCTCCGAATCCCGAAGATGTATTTCATAAGACCAAGCCATCAGGCACGGTTGTTGCCTGCAGTGCATTGAAACGTGCCTATCGTGAAGAAATATTGGCTTCTGCGCCGGGCACGTTGTTCATTCACTTGCATGGCTCCGAGGAGCTTTTGCTGAGCCGCCTAAAAGAGAGAGCGGGTCACTTTATGAAGGCCGAAATGCTCAAGAGCCAGCTGGATATTCTTGAGCCGCTAGCAAGCGACGAGACCGGTGCGGTTTTCGACATAGCTATGCCTGCCAAGCAAATCGTGAACCAGGTTCTTGCCGACTATCCTCAGTTAA
>JBEGSA010000032.1:0-13626 GCA_041180145.1 Actinomycetota bacterium
CACGGCAAAACAACAACTCCAGAACCGCCGGCCCAGAATTTCTCGACCGCCTGAGTTTGATAGTTGCGAATCGCCCACTCACCCTGCACCAAATCGATTTCGTGGGGTGTGCCCTCTGCATAGCCGGCGAAGTCCTCGGCGGGCCATCCGAGTTTTAGCAGTTCTTGCTTGACCTGGCCGCGTGCCCAAGGCTGAATTCGAAATGCCTCGTTTGAGATCGGGCCATCTAGAAGTTCAGAGATTTTTCGGTGGCGGCTGGCTTCGAGCAAAATTGCACGGTCGGTAGAGAACAGCTCAAGTTCGCCGTCGTCGCTTCGTTGAATGACCAGCCGCCCATAACGACCCATGGTTTCGGTGATGTCGGCTCGCACCGAACCAGGAACGGCAAACTTGGCGTATTTGTCGAGAACGCCAAGAACAAAATCAGAATCATGACCGGCGGCGCGTGCATTCCAGAGACCCAATCGGGTGATTCGATAGGTGTGGATGTGCTCGGGCGCACGCTCTAGCTCGGCGAAAATAGCCAAGTCATGTCGAGCATCGGCTGCCTGAGGGTGGTCGACCTCAAGAAGAGCTGTCTTGTCGCTTTGAACAATTAGTGGCCCGCTGGTCATCGTTAAAGCCTAACCTTGGTGATGCTGGTCAGGGGCAGAGTGCGCTCGATATCGGCCTTGCGATCCTTAGCCCTGAGTCGCCCATTGGCGATTCCGATTGGCTCGAGCGTGTATTCAATCTCGGCCCCAGAGGCTGTCACAACTGTGACGGAGATTTTGGCTTTGTTTTTGATTGCCAGCGATATCTGTCGAAGCACATCGTCGCCATCGGGTTCTTCACCTAGTTTTGCCTCGTGTTCACGAAGCCTTGCGATGTCGGTTTCGATGGTGCTCAGCTCGGTCTCTGCCTCGACTTTTTCTACTTTGGAGCGCGGAGACAAAACCGAACCGTCGGCCCCTACTCGCACCGCCGAGAAGCCAACTTCACGAAGACCAAAATACAAAACCTCGGGTTCAAACCTAGATGCCAACGACCCGTCTTCTACCTCACGAAGAGCGAATGGCTTCAGGCGAATGTCATTGAGAATTTGGGTTAGCAGAATCGGGTCAGACGACTTTAAGTGGCTGCGAAGGCTGGCAGGCTCGCCATCCGAGGTTAATTCGGCGATAGTCAAGCGACCAAAGCGCGTCACAGATTCACGAATTAAGTAGTCGATTGGTTGGGGCAGGGCCTTGCCCGAGAGGTTTTCGAGCAATGAGCGGATCTCGGTTTCGGTCAAACCGGTTTCTAGACCGTGACTGATGCTCAGGGCAGACAGGCGGTAGGTCGAAGCCATGCCTATTTGCTCGGTGTCGGCGAATTTTCGAAGTTTTATTTCTATTTCGGTTGGCAGCGGCCCTGGTGCGATCAATGAAAGATCGGCCTGACAGATCAGTCGAGCTTGAGGCGTTGGAAGAAGCTGGGCAACCTTTTGTGGCGCCTGATCGAAGCGGGAGTGCAATATGTCACTTGCCCACGAGCTCAACAACCCATTGGCTGAAATGCCAACAAGTTCGGCGATTTCGGCCACCTTGGCTATTCGAGAGTTAACCGCACTGTCGGCAAAAGGGTAGGTAGATGCCAGGTGCTCACGCAGTGAGATCGTGCCCACCCGTTGACCGATGCCCAAAATCAATTCATTGGCAGATGCCTCGCCCAAGATTGCTCGCCAGGATTGTGCCAGGTGCTCGAACCGCTGAGTGGGTGACCAATCGATCCAGGCTTCGGCCATTCGCCCGAGTTGCCATCGGCCTTTAGCTAGTGTGATCAGTTGGCTTAGGTGGGCCAGCTCATAGATTGCCTTGGCATACTCGTTTGGCTTTCTTAGGTGGGTAGCTAGGCGTTTGATGTCGGGCAAGCCGACGTTCTTCTTGCCGACTTCACGCACAAAGCGCTGTTCAATGTCAAAGACAAGTTCTGTGAGCGACTGCATGGTCTCAAAAATCGCCACGCTCCCGTCGCGGTCAACTTCGTCTTGGCTGCTATTCGGCTCGGCAATAACTAAGTCGGTGGTTGCATTGTGCTTGAATGCTCTGAGGGCAGTCAAAGTTGATTCGAAGGCGATGAAGGTCGTGGTGCCGTCTGCTGTTTTCTTCTCAACAAGCATCAATTTTGCAAGTTCGATAGCCGCTTCAAAGTTCGGTTCGTCACCATCGCCAATCGCCTGAAGTGCAATCGCCTGAGTTCTAGAAAGACCTGCAACCGTGCTTGCAACAGCGCTCGGCTTGGTGAGTGCATCGGCAAGGTCAAAGAAATCACGCATAGTCGATGATGAAACCATGCGTTGCGCAATCACATCGCGAAGTTCTTCATCAGAGCTTCGCCTAAGCGCCGCCGCGACTCTCAGAATTTCGCTCATCGGTTTTTATTCGCCGAACTAGTTGGCTCTATTTTGCTTGGCTCGTCTGCGCGCACTTACAACGACCAGTGCGATGATCGCAGCCGCTCCGGCTGCTAGACCAAACTGAGGGTAAAAAACCAGGATGGCCGGTAGCTTAAGCTCGCCAACCTTTGGGCTCGAGCTTGGAATCGCAGAAATAACAAAGACCGCAATCATTGCCAACACTGAAGTGCCAATCAGGCCCGCAGCCATGTACGCGAGGATGTTTTCAACGCGCTCGATACCGGTCTTGGGTGCCGGTTTACCCTTTGAATTACCTTGTTTAGCCATCCTTCTAGGATACCGCTGTCAAAGTGTCAATCTGCCTTGTAAAATAAAGGTTTGGGTTAACGAAAGAGGTTTCCATGCCAACCGGCAAAGTCAAATTCTTCGATGAAGAAAAAGGTTTTGGTTTTATTGCGTCTGATGACGGCAGTGAAGTATTCCTGCACGTCAGTGCGCTTCCTTCGGGAACCTCTTCAATCAAGCCTGGCTCGCGAGTCGAGTTCGGTATCGTCGATGGCAAGCGTGGCGCTCAGGCGCTGTCGCTTCGAGTTCTCGACGCCCCGGTCAGCCTAGCCAAGATGGGTCGCAAGCCAGCCGATGAAATGTCGGTAATTGTCGAAGACTTGATTCGACTGCTTGACACCTTGGGCTCAAGCCTGAAGCGCGGCAAGTACCCAGAGTCATCGCACGGCAAAAAAATTGCCACCTTGCTACGCAAGCTCGCCGATGAACTAGATGCCTAAACAAAACGTGGCCACTCTTCAAGAAACCGCCTACGCCGCTGCTGTTGAGGCTGCGCCTCGCAATGGTGTTGGCTCCATCGTTGACACCATCGACGAGGGTGAAGGCGTAACTACCTTCCTATTCGAAGCAAAGCTCAAGGGCTATGTCGGATGGCGTTGGTCGATAACCGTATTCGAGCAGTCTGATTCATCTGGCGCAACAATTTCAGAAGTGCTTTTGATGCCAGGACCAGACTCATTGGTCGCACCTGACTGGGTGCCCTGGTCTGAGCGTCTAGCTGATTACAAGGCCCTGCAGGCTGAGCTTGAGGCGCAGGCTGCTCTCGAAGCAGCCGAGGCCGAAGATGCTGACGAAGACGAAGACGACGATGAAGATGAGTCTGATGAAGTCGTTCAGGACGAGTTCGATACCGACGAGGCAGAAGATTCAACCGAAGAAATTAGTGATGTCGACGAAGACGCCACTGAACAAGAATCAGTGCTTGCCGACCTTGAAGAAGGCGAAGACGCCGAGGGCGATGCCAAACAAACAGGTCGAAAGCCACCACGATTTTTCGGCCGCCGCAAGCGTGCCGCTAAAAAAGAGGCACGCGGCAAGGGCAAGAACCCAAAGAACTAGGCCAACCGAGATTGCAAGGCGAGCATTCGTCTTAACCGGTTGCGGGTCGGGCTTACGCTCGCTGTCTTTTACGTAAAACCTCATGGCCTTAGCCTAGGCCAGTTGCGCAACCACATAGTCGATTGCGCCGGTTAGCGCCTGCACATCAGCAAGTTCGGTTGCAATGAATGTGGCCACTCGAAGTTGATTGCGGCCAAGCTTGCGATAAGGCTCGGTATCGACAATTCCATTAGCGCGAAGCGCTTTGGCGATCGCTGCGGCATCGATATTGTCATCAAAGTCGATGGTCACCACAACCTGCGAACGGTGTTCAGGGTTGCTCACAAAGGGGGTCGCAAACGAAGCATTCTGGGCCCAGTTGTACAAGTGAGCCGATGCTGCCTTCGTGCGTGAATCTGCCCATGAGAGGCCGCCGTTTGCATTCATCCAGTCAATCTGCTCGGCCAATAGGAATAACGTCGAGATAGCTGGGGTGTTTAGCGTCTGGTTGAGGCGTGAGTTGTCGATTGCTGTCTTTACGCTGAGAAACTCTGGAATGTATCGGTCGGTTGCCGCAATGCGCTCTGTTCTTTCGATTGCGGCTGGCGACATGAGTGCAAACCAAAGTCCGCCGTCAGAGGCGAAGTTCTTCTGCGGGGCGAAATAGTAAACGTCGGTTTCAAGAGGATCGAAATCGATGCCGCCGGCAGCCGAGGTCGCATCCGTGAAGAAGATCGCGTTTGAATCTGCACCGGCGACACGCTTAACGGGTGTGACCACACCGGTCGAAGTTTCGTTCTGGGCGTAGGCGTATGAGTCGACGCCGGCTTCGGCCTGGAACTCGAGTCGTGAACCAGGGGTTCCGTTAATCACTGTCGGCTTCTCTAGCCAAGGGTTCGTTAGCGCACTGGCAAACTTTGCGCCAAATTCTCCGTGAACTAGGTTTTGAGCCTTCGTTTCAACCATCGAGAATGCCGCTGCATCCCAAAATGCCGTTGAACCGCCATTGCCGATCACAATTTCGTAGCCCTCAGGGTTGTGGAACAAATCCATCAAACCAACCTGAACGCGCTTGACCAGGTTTTTCACGGGTGCCTGACGGTGTGAGGTTCCCATGAGCTTTGCACCCTCGGTTGCGAATGCACTGATTTGTGCACTTCGAACTCGTGATGGGCCGCAACCAAAGCGACCGTCAGCGGGCAAAAACTCTTCAGGAATGATGATTTCAGGCATGCAACAAGTTTAGCCAGCCGAATCGAGGGCAGTTTGCTTGTCAGGTAATCTTTATTCAGGATCAGAGTGAGGTGCTAATGACCGATCTAATCGACACAACAGAGATGTATCTTCGGACCATCTTGGAACTCGAAGAAGAGGGCCAAGTGCCGATGCGTGCTCGTATTGCTGAGCGACTCGATCAATCCGGGCCCACAGTTTCTCAGACCGTTGCTCGCATGGAGCGAGATGGCTTGGTGATTGTGACCGGAGAACGTCACCTTGAGTTGACCAACCAGGGCCGCCACGAGGCTGTTTCAGTGATGCGCAAACACCGATTGGCCGAGCGGTTGCTAGCCGACGTGATTGGCCTAGAGTGGGAGCTCGTGCATGAGGAGGCTTGCCGCTGGGAACACGTAATCAGCGAACATGTTGAAAAGAAGATCCTTCAACTGATTGAATCGCCAGATTTTTCTCCTTATGGCAACCCGATTCCCGGGCTTGATGAGCTCGGCTACAAAACCAACCCGAGATTCAAAGACGGTGTGGTGAGCATTGTGGATTTGCCAAAGGCGATCGCAAGTCAGAGCCAATTTGTGCTTCGTCGCATCGGAGAACCGATGCAGCTTGACGTCGAACTGCTTGGGCAACTCAAGCAGCTGGGTATTTTGCCTGGCGAAAAGGTGACAGTTGAATTCGAAGGCTCCTCGGTTTTGATTGCCAAACATGGCAGTGCTGAGGGAATTCGTCTTGAGGCAGACCTTGCGATGCACCTCTTTGTAGAGGCTTAACAGAGACTTATCAGCAAACCTCGGGTAAACTTGAGGTGATGCAAACCACCAACCCTGGCGAGCAAGAGGTTTAGTTTTGGCCACCAAAGGCACAGGCAGACACCGCGCAAACGTAGAGATCAACGTTCTTGACTCTTTCGAGTTGCGGTCAAGACGTTCGATTCGCGAGGCTGAAAAAGCCCGTCTATCGCGCGCTGCTCGCCGTGCCGAAAAGAAACAGGCAAAGCTAGACCGCGAGATTGCGGCAGCACAGCCAATCGATCTCACGGATCCAAACAAATCCAGCTTCTTGGTTCGCGCCACCCGCCGTGTTCCTTTCTATGCGCGTCGCGGTGTGAGAAACACCATCACCATGTCGGTAGCTTCTGGCATGCTCGCCACCTTTGCTTTGCCGGCCTATGCCTACAACCCAGATATCGCTGCAATGTCTCGGTTCACCACCACCGACGCACAGGCTTTGGCAGCCGCCAGCGACACTCAAAACTTGACCGTTGCTGCGGTAAACACCGTCAAGTTCTCACGTGGTGACTACAAGAATGCCGATGCCGATGAAATCGCACGTCAAGAAACTCTGAACCGCTACCGAACTTTCTCGGGCCCAACTGCCGAGGAATATCTGGCCAATCCGCCCTACAGCAAACTAGATGGCGCAACCATTTTGAAGGTCGCAGCGAAGTATGTTGGCACACCGTATGTTTTTGGTGGGTCGACTCCGGGTGGTTTTGACTGCTCGGGATATGTGGCTTATGTATTTGCCCAGTTTGGTGTGGCTCTTCCTCACAGCGTGCATGGCCAGAACAGAATGGGTATTTTTATCAAACCCGAGGATGCAATGCCGGGCGACCTAGTTGTGTTTGATGACTTGAGCCACGACGGCATTTATGCGGGTAACGGCAACTTCTACCACTCACCGCGCCCGGGTGACACGGTTAAGTTAGCGCCGATTTTCACGAGCAGAATTCACTTTGTTCGCTTGAAGACCAATTAGTTCTTAATCAAATCTTCACCAAAACACACCCCGTTGATGCGGGGTGTTTTTGTTATTCGGCCATAGCCTGACATCAGGCCGTACCTATGCCGAAACCCCAAAAGCCATTTGGGGTTTTGAAAGGAAGACGAATGCATACACTGGTGTTGAACGCCGGATACGAACCGCTGGCTGTGGTTTCGTTCAAACGAGCCCTGGTGCTCGTGCTAAATCAAAAAGCCACAGTGCTGGCCGGTTCGGGTGAAAAATTAATCCACACCGCCAATCGCGATTTTGAATTACCCACCGTCATTTTGCTAGCCCGCTATGTGCGAATCCCGGGCAGTCGCAGTGTTCCTGTCTCACGTCGCGGCGTGCTGAGACGGGATGGTCATCGGTGCGCATATTGCGCTAGCCCAGCCAACACCATCGATCATGTGCAGCCAAGATCGAGAGGCGGCAAAGACACTTGGGAAAATCTTGTTGCCTGCTGCTTTAAGTGCAACAACAAGAAGGGCGACAAAACCCTTTACGAAATTGGTTGGGAACTTCGGGTCACACCTCGAATGCCAACCGGCACAGCTTGGAGCCTGAGAGGCGCTGAGCGTTTCGAACCAGCTTGGGACCCGTATTTGGGAATGGCGCAGGCTGCCTAGCGGAATGGCGAACATTCGGTGCCCCCGAGAAGAATCGAACTTCCGCACATGGTTTAGGAAACCACTGCTCTATCCACTGAGCTACGAGGGCTACAGCTATCAAGTTTAGTGAGCCCAACCAAGGTTCATAGGGCGAGGCAAAACCACAACCAGCCCGCCTAAAGTTAGGCTCTAAACATGGTTGAAAACGAAGGTCAGCAGGCGCCTGCGCAACGTATCGATTGGCGCGCCTGGCGTGAAGAAATTCTTTCAGCTGGCGTGACCAATCCGTTGGTCAATTTTGAACCTAATACTTTTGGTCAGATTGACCTAGAAAGAAGCCATCCGGGTGGTTTCTCTCAATTTGTGACCGGTCGACAAACTCTTTTATCTAATCTGGTTCGAGACCCGCTGGCGTTCTCGCGTGCACTATCGGCTAGTCGCCGAATCAAAGCCAAAGCTGATCGCTTAAGCAACCATTTCGGAATCGAATCTCTCTATCTCGCAGGCGGTTTGGCAAACTTCGACGCCGATGGCTTCGACTTGAACATGCCAATTTTGCTTTGGCCGGTTTCCATGACTCGTCGAGGCGAAGATTATGAATTTGAGCTAGCCGGGCAACCCTTTGTGAACCCAGCTTTAGTCGACGCTCTGCGTTCAACTTACGAAATTACCCTCAACGAAACTGAGTTGGTAGCCAGACAGAACGAAGCTTCAGATTTGATTCCGCTGACGGTTCTAAACAACTTGGCAAATCAAACTGCGGCCAAAGCAAATTTGAGCCTTAAGCGCATTTTGGTCATAGCAAACTTTGCCACTGCGCCGACCGAAATGCTTCGCGATTTTGAAGAACGCGAAACCAAACTCATATCTGAGTTGACCGGACCTGAGGCAAGTGGTCTTTCAGAAATAGACGTGCCTGAACTTCTTCTGGTTGCCGAGGCTGACGCAACTCAGATGCGCATTGTGGCGAGGGCGATTGCGGGCCAAAGTTTTGCTGTTGAGACCCTGCCTGGTTGCGGCTATGTGCAGACCGTCATAAATGTGCTTGCTGGTTTTGTCGCCCAAGACAAGAGAGTCTTAGTAGTTGCGCCAAGGCGTCAAACCATAAATGAATTAGCTGAGCGCCTTGGGGATTTGGGTCTTGCCGGCTTGGCCGTGCGTTCAAATGCAACCTGGGTCGATGTCATCTCCGCTATATCAAGAAACGAAAAGGCAGCCGACCTTCACATCGATGACTCTCGAGCCGAGAGAATTTCGGCCGAAGAAACGCTAGATCAGTATTTCGAGTCGCTGAACCGAATTGACCCGATGCTTGGTGTTTCTGTTTCAGAGGTACTTCGAAAGCTATCTGAACTCAGCGGGCTTGCCAAGGCGCCGGTCACGCAGGCGCGCATCCCAGTGGAATTCTTGCTTCAGCATCGCGACCGCACCGAAGCCATGCATCTGCTCAACGAAGCAGCTGAGTTGGGTGAATTCAAGTTCGGGCCGCAAGACACCGCTTGGTATCAGGCCCAGTTCGACAACCCAACCGAAGTGGCTAGGGCAATTGAACTTGCCAAATCGCTTCGCGACGATGCCTACCCTCGACTAGCCGGACAGCTTGCAGAATTCACTGAGAAAGTTAACTTCAAACCCGCTGAAACAGTTGAAGACTGGGGTACCTATCTGAAGCTTTTCATTGGCATTCGTGAAACCCTCGATCGATTTGTGTCGGATGTTTTCGACCGCCCACTGACCGAGCTGATTGCCGCCACCGCGCCCCGCAAGGGTGTTGCTCGAGCCGACCGAACCCAGATGTCTGGTGGTAACCGGCGGCGCCTAAAGAAGCTCGCAAAAGAGTATCTGCGACCTGGCATGAGCGTTAGCGATATTCACGGTTCGCTTCGAGACATTCAAGCGCAGCGTGAACTTTGGCAGCAATACTCGTTGGCGCCGACGCCACCTCAAGTGCCGCTAGGAATCAGCGAGGCGCAGGTTGCCTATCAGGCTTTTGTTGCCGACCTCGAGAGCCTGCAGCGGCACTTGGACCCCGAGTCAACCGAACCGGTACTAACCAAACTTAACTTGACCGCCTTGCAATCAAAGCTGGCCTCGCTTGCCGATGACACTGAATCGCTTGGCAATCTGGGTGATCGAGCGATTGTTGCCAACCGCCTTCGCGCTAAGGGTCTAGGTCAACTTGCCCGCGACCTTGGCAGGCTTCACGTGAGCAAAGAAAATATTGCGATTGAACTTGAGCAGGCTTGGTGGCAGTCGGGCATCGAGTATTTGCTTTCGCAAGACAACTCGATCTTGACATTCACCGCCGAGCAACTCGACTTTAATGAAAATGCGTTCCGTGAGGCTGCTGCCAAGCAAATTTCGCTAGGTGCAACTGCTTTGGCTCACCAACTTTCAGATCGTTGGAAGGCAGCATTGGCACAAAATGCCAGCGAAGCTGCAGCGCTAAAGGCTCAACTGAAGCTTGGTCACGCAAGTTATCGAGAGCTAGAAACTGCTGCGCCAAAGATTTGGCCGGTGATCGCACCGGTTTTGATGCTGTCACCTTTTGAAGTGGCAACTCAATTGAGCCCTTTGGCCCAGTTTGATGCGGTTTTGGTTCTAGATGCCGCAGGAACTTCGCTGGTCGAAAACCTTGGTGCCTTGAAACGGTCGAACCAATTAATCGCATTCGGTGACGAAGCAATAGCCGCACCAAACGGATTTGAAATCGAATGTCGCGCCTCGGCGCTTGGCCAACAGATTGCTGTCAAGTCGATCTTTAGCGAGACCAGACGCATTTACGGCGCCGAAGTGTTGCGTCGTAGTTATCGCACAACAAGCGCTGCTCTTGGCGATTTGGTGAATCGTGAGTTTTACCAAAATCGAATCGATTTCGTTCCAGCCGCCAGTGAATACTTGGGCGAAAAGAACTTCATCTTAGACATAGTCGACACCGACAACCGCGCTAAGACAACCATCGAGGGCGCCACCGAAAGCATGGATGGCGAAGTTGCGAGAGCCGTTGAATTGGTCTTTAATCACGCGCTCTGGCACCCAAATCAATCACTCTTGGTTGCCAGCGCGTCGGTTGCTCACGCAGAGCGCATCAGAGTGGCCGTTTCAAACGGGTTGCAACAAAGGCCCCAGTTGGCCGAGTTTTTCGAGAGCCATGGGCGCGAGAAATTCGAGGTTGCCGCAATCTCTGACCTCACCCATCGACTTGCAGATCGAGTGATTTTCTCGCTCGGTTATGGGCGAACCAGCCACGGTGCAGTGCTGTCTAACTTTGGCCAGCTCTCTGAGGCCGATGGTCGCCGCAACCTGGCTAACTTGTTGGTTAGCGCTCGTAAACAGATCACGGTGATTAGCTGCTTTACGGCAGATGAAATGCCAACCGATCGCCTCAGCAACGGGGCAGCCTTACTTAAAGACCTATTGATGGCTGCAGATGCCGAGCCAGTTGCAATTGATGCCGAGCCAGACCCGATGCTTCTTGATCTCAGTCTTCGCCTCAAAAAGCTTGGAGCCAGAGTAGACACCAGCTACTCAAAGGCTCTTCCCCTAATTGTTAGCTATGCCAAGCATGTCGCCGTCATCGAGCCAGACTGGGCGATCCCAGGGGCAAACCGCACCGAGAAGTTCCGTATTCGACCTGGTCTCCTGCAAGCGCTCGGCTGGCAGTACATCCGTGTTTACAGTTTTGAGCTATTTGCCGACCCTCAGGCACTGGCGGTGCGAATTGCCGAGAGCCTTGGCATGCAGGTTTCTAAGCGGCCTCTGCCTTTGTTTGATGCAGCCGACCGTGCATTCGAAGACACAGATGCGGCTTGGGGCGATAGTTCAGACTCGAACGATCAGCGACTTAAGCAAGACAAACCGCCGCACTGGGGCTAGTTAGTCGCTCTTTTTGCTTGATTTAGAGCCGTGGTCGTTGGCATAAAAGCCGGTGCCTTTGAAGGTCACGCCAAGGTTGCCAAACACCTTACGCAGCTCGCCCTTGCAGTTAGGGCAAACCTTCAACGCTTCGTCGGCAAACGACTGCTGAACGTCGAATTTGTGCTCGCAGTTTTTGCAAGCGTATGAGTAGGTAGGCACAGTTCTATTTTAACGCCTGGGTGAAGTGCGCTATACCCCGAGGTGTGATTACTGCATCGACGGGGTGATCGTGGTCTTCGGTCGGAATCGTCTCGAGCAGTTCATCATCGAAGATCACGGCGATGACCGGTGGCTTTGGATCAAACTTTGCCAGTGCGCGGTCGTAATAACCCTTGCCCTTGCCAAGCCTCTGCCCGTTTTGGTCGATGGCTAGCGCTGGGATGAACGCTAAATCAATGGCCGTTGGCTCTATGGTTTCGCCAACCGGCTCGGCAAATCCGAAAATGCCTTCGGCGGTTTCACCTTCAAAAATTACCCAGTGCAGGGTTCCGTCATGGTTTGATACCGGCAGCAGAACTTCGATCTCGTTTTCGATTGCCCAATCGATAAACAGTTCGGTGTCTGGTTCGTCGCCGTAAGGCAAATAGCAAGCAACTCGTCTGGCTCCGGTCGCAACGCAAAGTTCGGCAAGTTGCACGCAAAGTTCGCCAGCTATTTCGGGGTCGTAGGGCATGGCTGCGCGACGCAACTTAAGGTCACGACGAAGCTCGTTTTTCGCTTTGGCGATTTCGATTGCATCCATGCGACTAATCTTGCCATCGTGGCTATGTCTTTTGTTCTCGCTCACGGCGATGTTCGCTTGAGAATCGTTCGCATGCGCGACGCCAAGCAACTCGAACGACTGATTCTTGGTAACCGAGAATGGCTGAGGCCATGGGAGGCAACAAATCCGGTTGGCCCAAACTCGTTTGACATACGCGGCATGGTGCGCGGTTTGATTCGAAACATGGATGACCGACAGGGGTTGCCTTTTGTGATTGAGTGCGATGGTGAAATAGTTGGTCAGCTTAATGTTGCCAACATCGTTCATGGCTCAGTTAGTTCGGCAATGGTCGGATATTGGGTCGCCCCCGAGATTGCCGGTAGGGGAGTAACTCCAACGGCAGTGGCTTTGGTAACGGACTACTTGTTCAACGTAGTTGGGCTGCATCGCGTGCAGATCGACATTCGCCCTGAAAATCTAGCTTCTCTTCGTGTGGTTGAAAAGCTGGGTTACAGATACGAAGGTCTAAAGCAGCGGTACATTCACATCAATGGAGCTTGGCGTGATCACTATTCTTTTGCGCTAACGCACGATGAAGTTGTCGGAGGGGTCTTGAATCGATGGGTTCAGAACCAAGTGCCCGAGGTGAAATATCCGTTTTTGACACGCCAAATTAAACACACCGAATTAAATGACGGCAGTCTCGGCAGCTAACTCATATCTTTGATGTATGAACATCAACGGATCCGGCGGACTAATGCTGTTGGTCGTCGCTGGCCTCTGGCTTTGGGTGTTCATTCCGTCGTGGCTAAAGCGCAGCGAAGCCAAAGAATCGAAGCGCGAATTTGTTGGTCGAATCAAGCGCGAAGTTAAGGCGGCAAAACGCAAACCGCGCAAAAAGTCAGTTGCAAAACAACCGACACTCTCGATGAAAAATTACTATCTGTCGATGCAAGATGATGTGTCTGCGCAGAATGCATCGGATTCTCGCGAATGGGAACCACACCGAGTTCCCGCTCAGATTGTTCGCGAGGGCGAACTGGAACAGCCAGAAATCGCAGAAGTCATTGCAATTGATGCTCGTCAGCCGGTCGTGAAACTAACCTCGGCTGACCTCGATGAGATCATGCGCCGCCGCCGCTCGGTCGGCTAACCCAAGTAATTTCTAAAAGGCTTAGTGCCTCGCTGTTGAGAAATTGGCTAAACTTGAAACAGACTTCCCCAAACAACGATTTTCAGGAGATTACTATGGGCATTTTTGAGACCGCTAAGAAGCTTTTTAGCAAGAACGCAAAGAACATTGCGAAGGATGCAGGCAAGCTTGCAGCCGAGGTTGTAGACGAAGCAGCGAAGGCTGCCGCAGACATCGAGAAGAAGGTCGACGCAACCGTCAAGACCGTCGAGAAGAAGGTCGCAACTGCAAGCAAGACTGCTGAGAAGAAGGTTGCCTCAACCGCCAAGGTTGTTGAGAAGAAGGCTACTGCAGCTGTTAAGGCAGCTGGCAAGACTGCAACCACCGCAACCAAGACTGCTGGCACTGCAGTTAAGAAGGCCGCTAACACCGCTGCTAAGACCACTGCAAAGGCCGCAGCTGCAAAGCCTGCTGCAAAGAAGCCAGCTGCTGCTAAGGCAACCGC
>JBEGSA010000033.1:0-12941 GCA_041180145.1 Actinomycetota bacterium
GCTGGTCGTCCGTCTGCAGGCCGCACCGGCTCACGTGAGATGAACGGTGGCCGCGAAGACCGCGGTCGCGACTGGTCTCCCCGTGGCAACGAGGGCACCGGCGCACCTGGCCGCAAGCCGCGCTACAACTCAGATGACCGCGCCGCCCGTTCGGGTGGTTCAGATCGTCCAACTTACGGTCGCGACGGGGGAGCACCTCGCTCTTACGGTGACCGCGACTCGCGTCCTTCTTATGGCAACCGCGATGGCGGCGCTCCTCGTGGAGACCGCCCTTCGTACGGTCGCGATGACCGTGCTCCTCGTGGAGATCGCCCGACTTGGGGTAACCGCGATGACCGTGCTCCTCGTGGTGACCGCGACTCACGTCCTTCTTATGGCGGTGCTCCTCGTGGCGACCGCCCTTCATACGGCGACCGCCCACGCTTTGGTGGTTCAGATGACCGCCGCGGCGGAATGTCAAACCGTCCGTTCGAAGACCGCAACGAGTCACGCCGCGACTTTGCAGCTCGCGACGACCGTGGCCCACGCCGTTCATTTGGTGATCGCGACTCTCGTCCGGCTCGTGGCTTCTCAGAAGACCGCAACCCAAATCGCCCTGACCGTGCTGCCCGCGATGACTCACGCGAGTCAACCTTCCGTGGTGCCCGCGACTCAAACCCAAACAAGAAGGCCTTCTTCGAAGATGTCGTTCTTGAGCGCCTAGATGCCGTTGAGCAGTCTGAGGCAATCACCTCTGACTCATTCGAAGAGATGAACCTTCACCCGAAGGTCATCATCGCTCTAACCGGCATGGGTGCCGAAACTCCTTTCCCAATTCAGGCAAGCACCATTCCTGCAGCCATGTCGGGCCGTGACGTGCTCGGCCGTGGCAAGACCGGTTCGGGCAAGACCATTGCCTTCACCGTGCCATTGGTTCAGAAGTTGATTGCCGCGGGCTCAGTGCCACGCAAGCCAGGCAAGCCACGTGCGCTGATTCTTGCACCTACCCGTGAGCTAGCCGACCAGATCGATCGCACCGTGAACGGTATCGCCCGCGCAGTCGGTTTCTACACTGCCTGCATCTACGGTGGTGTTCCTCAGCGCAAGCAAGAGAACGCTATGAGCCGTGGTGTTGACATCGTGGTGGCCACCCCTGGGCGTCTAGAAGACCTAATGGCTCAGCGCATCATCGACCTTTCAGAGGTTGAAACCATGGTTGTTGACGAGGCCGACCACATGTGTGACCTTGGCTTTATCGAAGGCGTGCGCCGCATTATGCGTGCCGCTGGCGACAGCCAAAAGTTGCTCTTCTCGGCAACACTTGACCGCGAGGTTGACGCGTTGGTAAAGGAATTCTTGCCAGACCCATACGTGTATGAAGTGCCGAACGAAGAAAACGACACAGCCAACATCGTGCACCGTGTCATGACCGTCGACAACGAAGACCGCTCAGCAGTTCTTTTGCGTCTGGTTCAGGGCGAGGGCAAGTCAATCATCTTCACCCGCACCAAGATGACCGCTGAGCGTCTAAGCGAGAGCTTGACCCAGGCCGGTGTTCCTGCTGCGCGTTTGCACGGTGACCTAAATCAGAACCAGCGAAACCGCAACCTCGAGCGTTTCACCAAGGGCGCATGCCGCGTTCTTGTTGCAACCGACGTTGCAGCGCGTGGAATCCACGTTGATGACGTTGCTTTTGTGGTTCAGGTTGATCCACCTGAAGAATACAAGACCTACCTTCACCGCTCTGGCCGAACCGGTCGAGCCAACAAGGAGGGTGTCGTAATCACTCTTATTCCGCGCAGTCGTCGTCGCCGCATGGAAGACCTACTTCGTCGTGCCGAGCGCGATGGCATCTTCTCGGAGGTGCGTCCTTCGAGCGAGTTGCTGGAGCAGCTAGCCGGCCCGATCGCCCCACCACCGGCCCCTGAGGTTCTTGACTTCGGTGACTCACGTGGCGGTTCATCTCGTGAAGGCGGCCGCGGACGCGGTGGCTACGAGGGTCGCGGCGGATCAGGCGGCGGTCGCAAGAGCAACTACGGTGGCTCTGGCAAGGGCCGTTGGTCAGACAAGCCAAAGGGTGAGGGTCGACCTCGCGCGCGCAAGTTTGACTAGTCGATAATCTCTAGAAACCCCGTTTGCTTCGGCAGGCGGGGTTTCTTTTTTGTTCAGCCAAAACCCGACTGAACTTCACAGTCCTCTCACCCGATTCTCACAGAATCGAGAACCTAGATTGCAGAGTGGAGGAATCAAATTGGCAGCTTTGACACAGGCGCAGGCTCAGCGAATGCTGAATAAATTGACCTATGGTCAGTCGAAGGCCTCGGTCACCGAACTTCGAAGCAAGGGCCTCGAAAAGTGGTTGACTGAGCAGCTAAATCCAAAAAAGGCCGAGACCAACGGCTATCTCAAAGACCTCTCACCCTTTCGCTCGGCCAGCATGTCTGTCGCCGAGATCCAATCAAACTTCTTGTTCAAGACCAAGCCGATCTTGCTTGCCAACGAACTCAGCTACCTAACGGTGCTTCGTCGCACCTATTCCTCGCGCCAGGTTTTCGAAATGCTCGTCGAGCACTTCAGCGATTATGTTCCCGTGCCGCTAGGCAATAAGCGGTCTCCATACCGCGGCGACTACGACAAATCTGTGATCAGAGCAAACGCGCTTGGTTATTACCCCGACCTCTTAGTTGCAGCCACCTACCATCCGGCCATGCTTCAGTTTTTGAACGGGGCAACCAACACGGCAACTCAGCCAAACGAAAACTACGGTCGTGAATTCCTAGAACTGTTCACCATCACCCCTTCGGCTGGCTATAAAGAAGACGATGTCAAAAGCGCGGCCAAGATGTTCTCTGGCATGGGCTTCGATTCGGCAACCGGAGCTAGTCGCCTTCGAGTTAAGCAGCACTATTTCGGCCAAATCTCGGTTTTCGGATATCAAGATTCCAACTCCCTCACCTCTAATGAGGCGGTTATTCGAGGGCGAATCGATAAGTTCATTCGGCATTTTGCACTGCTGCCCCAAACTGCACGCGCATTCAGCCTGCGCATGGCCAGGCGCTTCGTGTCTGACCAGCCATCCGACTCGTTGGTCGAGTCAATGTCGAGTGAGTACCTTCGAAGCAACGGTCACATACCGAGCGTGTTCAAGGTCATGGCTCTAAGTAACGAGTTTGCAAATGCAAAAGCCGCCAAGGTTAAGCGCCCCATGGAGCACCTGGCGTCGACTGTCCGGGTGCTCGAGGTTCCCCTGGCAAATGATATTCCTCAGCCAAATCTCGAAACGTTCGCCGCCTACTTCAAGGGATCACCGCTTCCCACGCTCGCTGTCACCTTGGCCAAACAGGGTCATGCGCCCTTTGAGTGGCCGTTTCCAAATGGATATCCCGATGTCGCCGAACCTTGGACGGCCTTGACCAGCCAGGTTCAACGCTGGAATCTATCTGGAAAAATCACTTCGAAAAAATTGCCTGCTGCATTCGGCGCGGTTGATTACTCGAAATTTGTCAGCCCGGGCAGCGTCACGGCATCTGCGATTCTCGCGGACATGAGCACTCACCTATTCGGAAATGTAATTCCGGAGAGCGAACGAACTCAAATCGAGGCAATCCTTGTGAAGAGCGTCAAGAAAAATTCGAATCAAAAGAAGTATGTCGCCGACGCAGCCGCGCTCGCCGCGACCCTCTTGCTTGCGCGACCAGATTGGAACCTGCGATGAGTGAACAGCACGACAACTGCGGTTGCGAAGAGTTTCAGTCGCTTCAACGAGGGTTTAGCCGGCGAGGATTCTTGGGCGGTGTGCTTGCCTTGGGCGGCGGTCTAGCGATTTCGGTTGAACCCGGTTTCGATTACGCGCTGGCTGCTCCCGGCGAAACCCGTGCCGATGTAATTGTGATGGTTTCGATGAGAGGCGGAATGGATGGCCTCATGGCCGTGCCTGTTCTTGGCGACCCGCTTTTGCAGAGCTACCGACCGACAACCGCGGTTCGGGATTCAGAAAACCTGAGCCTCGACAATCACTTTGGGCTGCACAAAAATCTCGGTGATTTCAAGAAAATGTTCGACAATCAAGAACTTGCCATTGTGCACGCCGTTGGCACACCGACCGGCACGCGATCGCACTTCGATGATCAGCTTTCAATCGAGCTAGCAGCTTATGACAACCCAGACACCACGACGGGTTGGCAGACCCGCTACCTCAAAGCGATAGGCAGCACCGAGGTTCTTACTGGTTTCTCGGCATCGAAAAATAAAGCGGCTGGCTTTACCGGTTCGACCGTCGCGGCAACTTTTGATGACCTAACCCAGGTCACAATCGACTCGGTGGGTTCCGATCGCGCTAGCTACTTGCAACTGCTGAAAGAGATGCACAAGAACAACGATCATCAGTGGGCCAAAACGGGTTTGATGACGATTGATGCATCCGAGCGCTTGCGCAGCGTTGCAACCGACACGTCGGTTAGTTACCCCGAAAGCGCCTTTGGGCGTCGCATGAAACTCTTGGCTACCCTGCTAAAAGCCGGCACCCCGATCAAAACCGCAAACATCGATTTCGGCGGCGATCTTGACGTGCACGATCAGGCTGGAGTTGCCGTTGGCACTATGGCCGACAACTTCAAAGATCTCAACGACTCAGTTGCGGCATTCAAATCCGACGTAGGGCCTCTGTGGAACAGCACCACAATTACAACCGTCACTGAATTCGGGCGTCGACTTCGAGAGAACGCGTCTGCCGGAGTTGATCACGGCTGGGGTTCGGCGATGTTTGTAATGGGCGGCGGAGTTAAAGGCGGCAAAGTGGTTGCAAACTGGCCGGGACTTGAGGAGCGAAACCTTCACAACGGCGATCTAGCCGTGACCCTCGACTATCGGCACGTGCTAAGCGATGTGCTTCGTTATCGAGGCAGCCTTTCGACCGCCGAAGTGAACGCAATTTTTCCGGGCTTCAAGTTTCAAGATCTTGGGCTTGCGCGCCAACTCGGCTAGCGGCTAAACTAATAACAGCCAAAGACCGTCGGTTTTGCCTGTTCTCAAGAGCAAGCAACGAAGGATGCGAAAGTGTCAACCCGCGTAGGTGTGTGAAGAAGTTTCAAATTCGTCAGAATTTTTTGCTGCTCCGTGCGCTTGCGCCGGAGCATTTTTTATTTCCCGGGGCTACCGACACAAAAGAAATCAAGGAGTGCCATGGCGACCAAGGTCGAGAAGGTAGCAGAGCTTACTGGTCTATTCAGTAACTCGAGTGCCGTCTTTCTAACCGAGTACCGCGGACTCACTGTAGGCCAGCTTAAAGAGCTGCGCCGTTCAATCAGTGCTGACGCAACCTACGCCGTAGCAAAGAACACACTTCTAGGAATCGCTGCAAAGAACGCTGGAGTAACCGCTTTTGACGGCCAGCTGTTCGGCCCATCGGCTCTAGTTTTCGTAAGCGGAGACGTTGTCTCTGTAGCGAAGCAGTTGCGTGACTTTGCAAAGGCAAATCCTCTTCTAGTTGTTAAGACCGGTGTCATGGATGGCCTCGCTCTTTCAGCTGATGAGGTTAAGAAGCTTGCTGATCTCGAAACCCGTGAAGTTCTGCTTGCCAAGGCAGCATCGATCTTCAAGGCTTCGCTATTCAAGGCTGCTTACACGTTCCAGGCTCCACTTGCACAGGCAGTTCGCACTGTCGACGCTCTACGCGCCAAGCAAGACGCCTAAGAACCAAACGTTTTAAAACAACGCTTCACAAAATCTGAATCAAACAAGGAGATACATCATGGCAAAGCTGACCACTGACCAGCTAATCGAAGCTTTCAAGGAGCTTTCACTAATCGAGCTTTCAGACTTCGTTAAGAAGTTCGAAGAGGTCTTCGAGGTTACCGCTGCTGCTCCAGTTGCTGTTGCAGCTGCTGCACCTGCTGGTGGCGCTGCTGAAGCCGCTGAAGAGAAGGACTCATTCGACGTCGTTCTTGAATCAGCTGGCGACCAGAAGATCGCAGTTATCAAGGAAGTTCGCGCATTGACCAACCTAGGTCTAGGCGAGGCAAAGGCTGTTGTTGACGGCGCTCCTGCAACCGTTCTTGAGGGTGCAAACAAGGAGACCGCTGAGAAGGCAAAGGCTGCCCTTGAGGGCGCTGGCGCGAAGGTTACCCTTAAGTAATCTCGCTTTTTAGCTCGAAAAACCCGCTTTCACTTCGGTGAGGGCGGGTTTTTCATTTAGGTTCTAGGCTTGTATTCATGTCGAAACCAAACGAGGCCCCTCGCGCAGCCAACATGTATGACGTTGCGCGTCTTGCCGGTGTTTCGCATCAGACCGTATCGCGAGTAATCAACGAGAACACCAGTGTCAGCGACGCAACCCGCGAAAAGGTTCAGGCCGCGATGGCTCAACTTAACTATCGCCCGAATCGCGCAGCACGAAGCTTGGCCACAGCCCGCACCAAGTTGCTTGGCGTGCTTGCCTCTGACACCGGTCAATTTGGCCCAGCAAGTTTGATGCACGCGATAGAGCATTCGGCTCGCGAGGCGGGCTATTTTGCGGTTGCCACTAGCGTAGACGGCCGGTCTCGCGATTCGATTGCCGAGGGCATGACCCAGTTGCTTGAACTTGGTGTTGAGGCGCTGATTGTGGTTGCTCCGCAGGCCGCGGTCTTAGACGTTGCCAAGTCGCTTTCGATGAACCTGCCAATGGTCACTATTGATTCTTCAAACCGCATGGATGTTTTCACGGTAGCCGTAGATAACTATTCGGGTGCAAGACTTGCGGTTAGGCACCTGATTGAAGCCGGGCACAAAAAGATTCTGCACATTTGTGGCCCAGTCGGTTGGGTCGAGGCCGAAGCCCGCGTCAAGGGATATCGCGACGAGCTGCAGGCGCACGGACTTGAGGTCTTCGATATAGTTCAAGGCGACTGGTCTTCACAGACGGGTTGGGTTGTCGGCACGCAATTGGCAAAACGAATCGACGAGTTCACCGCGATTTTTGTTGCCAACGACCACATGGTGCTGGGTCTACTGCACGCCTTCAAAGATGCGGGAATCTCTGTTCCCACGGATGTAAGCGTGGTTGGCTTTGACGACCTGCCGGATGCCGCTCACTTTGCGCCGCCGTTGACCACTATTCGCCAAAACTTTCACGAGGTTGGTCGCCGTGCCGTTGCGCTTTTGCTAGATGAACTGACCGGTGTTGAAAGTATTCGACACGAGCAGATTGTGCCTCAGCTGGTCAAACGCGACTCGGTGGCAGCGCCTTCGCGCCAGCTTTAGAAACTCGTTACAAATTCTTTATCCGTGTGACTTTCGCCGCTCGTTGTTATCGCTAACATAGAAGCACGTGTTTCAAAGAAGAGGGCAATCATGGGCATCAACTCATCTGCTAGTGACCAGTTTGTAATTGGTGTCGATTACGGAACCCTTTCGGGGCGTGCTCTTGTGGTGCGCGTCTCGGATGGCGTCGAGTTTGGCTCAGCCGTCTTCGAGTATCCGCACTCGGTGATGGATACCGCGCTAAGTGCCGACTTCGGTGGAACATCCCTTCCACCGGAGTGGGCGCTGCAGGTTCCGGAAGACTACGTTGCGGTGCTAAAGAATGCCGTTCCGGCAGCAATCAAGCAGGCTGGCATTGATGCGGCCCAGGTCATTGGAATCACAACCGACTTCACTGCCTGCACCATTCTTCCGGTGCTCGCCGATGGCACTCCGCTTTGCGAATTGCCTGAATATGTAGCCAGACCACACGCCTATGTAAAGCTTTGGAAGCACCACGCCGCCCAGCCGCATGCCGACCGAATCAACCAGTTGGCTCGCGACCGAAACGAATCGTGGTTGCCTAGATATGGCGGCCAGATTTCTTCTGAGTGGGAGCTGGCTAAGGGCCTGCAATTGCTCGAAGAAGACCCAGAAATCTATGACCGCATGGATCACTTTGTTGAAGCTGCAGACTGGATCATCTGGCAGCTTTGCGGCACCTACTTACGTAATGCCTGCACCGCCGGATACAAGGGCAACCTGCAAGACGGCGAATATCCGAGTCGTGAATACTTTGCCGCTTTGAACCCAGACTTCGCCGGATTCGCAGACGACAAATTGGCTCACGAAATCGGGCAGCTTGGTCAGCGAGCCGGTGGCCTAACCGCCGAAGCGGCTGCCTGGACCGGCCTGCCAGAAGGCATTGCTGTTGCCGTTGGCAACGTCGATGCTCACGTGACCGCTCCAGCAGCGCGAGCCACCGAACCGGGGCAAATGGTGGCCATCATGGGAACTTCAACCTGTCACGTGATGAACGGTGAAGTTCTCACCGAGGTTCCTGGCATGTGTGGGGTTGTCGACGGCGGCATCGTGAGCGGTCTTTATGGCTACGAAGCCGGGCAATCTGGCGTAGGCGATATCTTTGCTTGGTATGTGAACAACCAGGTGCCGGGTGAATATTTTGAGGCGGCCAAGGCCGCTGGCCAGAGCATTCATCAATACCTGACCGACCTTGCCGCCGATGAACCGGTCGGCGCGCACGGTCTTATTGCACTTGACTGGCACTCGGGCAACCGCTCGGTACTGGTCGACCACGAACTATCGGGTCTCGTGATTGGCGCAACCCTAACCACTCGACCAGAGCAGGTCTACCGAGCCCTTCTTGAGGCAACCGCCTTCGGCACAAGAAAAATTGTCGAGACCTTCCAGCAGTCTGGCGTGCCGGTCACCGAGTTCATCGTCGCCGGCGGTCTTCTCAAGAACAAGTTCTTGATGCAGGCATACTCAGACATCACTCGTTTGCCACTTTCGACCATAGATTCAGAGCAGGGTCCGGCTCTTGGAAGTGCGATTCATGCGGCGGTTGCGGCAGGCGCCTACCCAAGCATTCGCGAGGCAGCCGAGGTGATGGGCAAATCAAATCGAGGTGTTTATCAGCCCAACGAAGAGCGCGCTAAGCAATATGACCGCCTGTATGAAGAGTATGAAATTTTGCACGATTACTTTGGGCGCGGTGCAAACGACGTGATGAAGCGCCTGAAGGCCTTCAAGCGCGAGGTTTCCGAGTAGTTTGCCGAAGCGCAACCGAACCGTTATGGAAATGTATTTGAGTCGCAACATATTTGGTAAGTTATCGCTCACATTGAGTGGCAGACTCAACCATGTAAGAACTTTTCATATCGAGATGGACGCGGTATGAAATTACGCTTCACAATTCCGTCCAACAAAAATCCCGAAAGGAAACACATGTTCAAGAAAGTACTCGGCATTGCCGCCGCTGGTGCTCTTGTTGTTGCAGGCCTAACCGGTTGTGCACCAGCAGCAGAAACTGCTGGTGGACTAATTGGCGTTTCGATGCCAACTCAGTCATCAACCCGCTGGATCTCAGACGGTGACAGCATCAAGGCAGCTCTAGAGGCCGACGGTTTCACCGTTGACCTTCAGTACGCAGAAGATGACATCCCAACCCAGGTTACCCAGCTCGAGGGCATGCTAACCAAGGGTGCCAAGGCTCTAATCATTGCTGCAATCGACGGAACTCAGCTAACTGACGTTCTTCAGGCAGCGGCTGACGCAGGCGTTCCAGTTATCGCTTACGACCGCTTGATCCGTGACTCAGCAAACGTTGACTACTACGCAACCTTCGACAACTTCAAGGTCGGCGTTCAGCAGGCAACCTCGATGCTAGTTGGCATGGGCGTTTACGCATCAGAAGAGTCAACCTCGGCTGATGGTCCAAACGCAGCAGGTCCACTAAACGTTGAGTTGTTCGCTGGTTCACCAGATGACAACAACGCAACCTTCTTCTTCAACGGTGCAATGTCTGTTCTACAGCCACTGATCGACTCGAAGGTTCTAGTTGTCAAGTCGGGTCAGGTTGCCTTCGAGAAGGTAGCTACCCTACGTTGGGACGGCGCAGTTGCTCAGAAGCGCATGGAAGACATCCTTGTCGGTTCATACGCTGACGGCTCAAAGGTTAACGGTGTGCTTTCACCATACGACGGTCTAAGCCGCGGCATCATCGCAGCGCTAACCGACGGTGGTTACGCTGCTGCTGACCTACCAACCATCGTTGGTCAGGACGCTGAAGTTCTATCGGTTAAGGCCATGATTGCTGGCGAGCAGTACTCGACCATCTTCAAGGACACCCGTGAGCTAGCAAAGGTTGCCGTTGCAATGGCAGAGGCCATCCTAAAGGGTGAGACTCCAGAGACCAACGACACCACCACCTACAACAACGGCGTGAAGGTTGTTCCTTCATACCTACTAACTCCTTACATCGTGACCATGGACAACTACAAGGAATTGTTGATTGACTCTGGCTACATCAAGGAAGCAGACCTAGGTTAATTCCTAAATAGGTAAAGGGGGCCGGTGGAGTGGGAAACCACTCCACCGGTTCTCACTAACTGCGAACAAAAGCAACATAAGATTCAACTAGGTTTGGTTACAAAATCACCACCCATACAAAGAAGTAAGCAGGGATAACATGGGCACAAACATCCTCGAGATGCGCTCCATCACAAAGACTTTCCCAGGCGTGATTGCCCTCGACAAGGTGTCTCTAACCGTCGAGCGAGGCGAAATTCACGCCATCTGCGGTGAAAACGGTGCTGGCAAGTCGACCCTCATGAAGGTCTTATCTGGCGTTTACCCGCACGGCACATACGAAGGCGACATCGTCTACGAGAACGATGTAATGGCCTTTAAAAACATTCGTGAGAGCGAAGCCAAGGGCATCGTCATTATTCACCAAGAGCTCGCTCTGAGCCCCTATCTTTCGATTGCCGAAAACATCTTCTTGAACAACGAAATCAAGAAGAACGGCCTGATCGACTGGAACAAGACCGGCCAAGAAGCTCAGCTTCTAATGGCTCGCGTAGGTTTGATTGAAAACCCAAACACCAAGGTCATGGACATCGGTGTTGGCAAGCAGCAGTTGGTAGAGATTGCTAAGGCTCTCTCGAAACGTGTAAAACTTTTGATTTTGGATGAGCCAACTGCGGCCTTGAACGATGAAGACAGCGCCCACTTGTTGAGCCTTCTTCGCCACCTGAAAGATCAGGGCATCAGCTGCATCATCATTTCGCACAAGCTCAACGAGATTGCAGCAATCGCCGACAAGACCACCATCATTCGCGATGGCAAGGCTATTGAAACTCTCGACATGAAGGCCGACCACGTAGACCAAGAGCGCATCATCAAGGGCATGGTTGGTCGTGAAATGGACAACCGCTACCCGGCCCACGAAACCAACGTTGGTGGCGCCGAGATTCTTCGCGTCGAGAATTGGACAGCGCATCACCCGGATGACCCGAACCGCGTGGTTGTCGACAACGTCAACATCCATGTTCGCAAGGGCGAGATCGTGGGCCTAGCAGGCATCATGGGTGCTGGTCGAACTGAGTTTGCCCGCAGCCTGTTCGGTAAAAGCTGGGGCACCAAAATCTCTGGCAAAGTCTTTGTCAACGGCAAAGAGATTCAGGTCAACACCATTAAGCAGGCCATCGACAACGGTTTAGCCTATGCCACCGAAGACCGCAAGCGCTTTGGTTTGAACCTGATCGATGACATCAAGCGAAACATCTCGATTGCTTCGCTAGATGACTTTGTGAAGCGTGGCCTAGTCAACGACAACGAAGAGTTCAAGGTCGCTTCTGAATATCGAACCAGCATGAACATCAAAGCGCCGTCGGTTCTTTCGGTGGTCGGCAAGCTCTCTGGCGGAAACCAGCAGAAAGTGGTTTTGAGCCAGTGGATCAACGTTAAGCCAGAGGTTTTGATTCTTGACGAGCCAACCCGAGGCATCGACGTTGGTGCCAAGTACGAGATTTACACCATCATTCAGCGCCTGGCCGATGAGGGCAAGGGTGTGATCGTGATTTCGAGCGAACTTCCTGAGCTTCTCGGAATTTGTGACCGCATCTATGCGATCTCAGAAGGTTGCATCACCGGCGAGGTCTCTAAGGCCGAGGCCAACCCAGAATTGCTTATGAAGTACATGACCACCGAGAAGGGCAGCAAATAATGTCGATCACTAATGAGAAAAAGGCTAGTTTCCTAGACAACCTACGCTCTCGACTCGAAGGTGTGAACCTTCGTCAGAACGGCATCTTCTTGGCCCTAATCGGCCTCATTGTCTTCTTTGCCGCCACAACTCCGAATGCGGCATCGATTACCCCAACCAACTGGTCAAACCTTGTGGTGCAGAACGGCTACATTTTGGTTTTGGCAATCGGTATGGTCATGGTCATCATCGCCGGCCACATCGACCTTTCGGTTGGTTCGGTGGCCGCATTTATCGGTGCGGTAGCCGGCATCCTGGTGGTTCGACCGCTTGAACAAGACGGCTGGGAGTGGCTACCGGCTCTGCCTTGGTGGGCAGGTCTGCTCGGCGCCGTTCTAGTTGGCGCGATAGTAGGTGTGTGGCAGGGTTTCTGGGTGGCCTATGTTGGCATCCCGGCCTTCATCGTTACTCTTGCCGGCATGCTTTTGTTCCGCGGTCTCGCTTTGATGACCCTGCAGAACTCAAACATTGGTCCTTTCCCAGATGAGTTCCGTGCGATCGGTAATGGCTTCCTTGACAAAGAAAACGCACTGGGTGCGGCTATTGGTCTGCCAGAGCAATACAACGGCACCGCCTTGCTGGTTACTTTGATTGGTATCTTGGCCATCTGGTTCCAGGCACTAAACAAGCGTCGCGCAGCTCTCAAGTATGGCCAGCCAGTGGAACCTCGTACCTGGTTCTATGTGAAGAACGCTGTGCTAACCGTCATGGTGGCCTACGTTGGTTTTCAGCTAGCTAACGCAAACGGTATTCCTTACACCTTGCTTCTTTTGACCTTCTTGATCGTCGTTTACAGCTTGGTCATGAACAAGACCACCTTCGGTCGTCACATTTACGCCATCGGAGGAAACCTTCACGCGGCCACCCTTTCGGGCATCAACGTGCGTCGCGTGAACTTCTGGTTGTTCGTGAACATGGGTGCACTTGCTGCCGTATCGGGCATCTTGATTGCCGC
>JBEGSA010000034.1:0-12217 GCA_041180145.1 Actinomycetota bacterium
TCCTGACCATGCGTGCGCCAGGTATGACCATGTTCCGTTTGCCAATCTTCACCTGGAACACCTTGGTTACCTCGATCTTGGTAATCATGTGTTTCCCGCCGCTAGCAGCAGCCTTGTTCGCTCTCGGTGCCGACCGTCGTTTCGGCGCACACATCTTTGACCCAGCCAACGGTGGCCCGATGCTATGGCAGCACCTGTTCTGGTTCTTTGGTCACCCAGAGGTTTACATTTTGGCCCTACCGTTCTTCGGTATCGTCTCTGAGATCTTCCCGGTCTTTAGCCGCAAGCCGGTCTTTGGTTACAAGACTTTGGTTTACGCAACCATCGCAATTGCTGCTCTTTCGATGACCGTATGGGCTCACCACATGTATGTAACCGGTTCGGTCTTGTTGCCGTTCTTCGCGTTTACCACCATGCTGATTGCGGTTCCTACCGGTGTAAAGGTCTTCAACTGGATCGGAACCATGTGGAAGGGCTCGGTGACCTTCGAGACCCCGATGCTTTACTCACTGGGCTTCTTGACCACCTTCATCTTCGGTGGCTTGACCGGCGTCATCCTGGCTTCGCCAGCACTTGACTACCACATGTCAGACAGCTACTTTGTGGTTGCTCACTTCCACTACGTAGTCTTCGGTACCGTGGTGTTCGCGATGTTCGCTGGCATTTACTTCTGGTACCCAAAGATGACCGGCAAGATGCTCAACGAGCGCCTTGGCAAGATTCAGTTCTGGTTGCTGTTCATCGGCTTCCACACCACATTCCTCATCCAGCACTGGCTGGGCGTCATCGGCATGCCACGTCGCTACGCGACTTACTTGCCTGAAGACGGCTTCACCTGGATGAACGGTGTATCAACTGCTGGTTCAGCCATCCTTGCGCTGTCGATCATTCCATTCCTATGGAACGTCTACATCACCGCTCGCAAGGGTGAGCGCACCACGCTGAACGACCCTTGGGGCTTCGGCCGCTCACTAGAGTGGGCCACCGCTTCGCCGTTCCCACGTCACAACTTCACCTCGATTCCTCGAGTGCGTTCAGAGTCGCCTGCATTTGACCTAAACCACCCAGAATTCGCTGCTCCTGACGCACAGGCGACAGCCGGCAAGAAGGGCTAAGCACCATGAAGTTCAACGGAAACCTATTCTGGTTCCTAACCGCGTTCTATTTCGTAGATGCCGCTGGTTACGCGATCTGGTACTACAACTCATACGACGGTGGCTTTGAGCCAATTGGCACCGCCGCAATCGCGATGCTCGGATTCATGTCTGCGTTCTTGGCCTTCTACCTAAAGAAGACCCATAAGACTCAGGGCGTTGTTCCTGAAGACGTGCTAACCGCCAACATCGAAGACGGTGACTTTGAGATGGGATTCTTCCAGCCATGGAGCTGGTGGCCATTCTTCCTAGGTCTTTTTGCTGCAATGGCATTTACCGCCCTAGCAGTGGGCTGGTGGTTGTTCTTCATCGCATTCCCACTAGCGCTTGTGGCGTTGATCGGTTTCGTTTACGAACGTAGCCGCGGTCACTTCGCTCACTAGGCAAATACTTGAAAACCCCTCCTTCGGGAGGGGTTTTCTTTTTTTGAGGTCTAGTTGTTAAGGGGGTGCTCTAGTGTGCCGGCTGTGTGCGTGCTTAGCACCTCGGCGATAACTACTCGGTATCCGTCGTACCAGCGAGCATATTCGCGTTTGGCCTGCTTGTGGGTTTCATCGACGCTGAAAGCCCTCAAGGCCTCGTGGGAGTCGAAGTAGTAGACCACGCTTCGTTGGGTTCTATCTTCATTCCACCAGCGCTCACAGCCCTTGTAGCCGTCGTTTGCCTCGGCTACCGCCATAATTATGGCGTCGAGCCGATGGAATTCGTCATCGTAGGTTCCAGGAGCAAAGATGAAGGTGGCTGAAATCATTATTCCAGTCTGCCACAGGGGAGTGGATTGCAGGCATTACCTGGTTCGGCTCAAACGGGCCAAATGTATAAAGCAAAAGGCCGGTGCCTCTCTCGAGACACCGGCCAATCGGCTTGGTTTGCCAGTTACTTCTTTGGGGCTGCCTTCTTGGCAGCCGGCTTCTTAGCCGATGTTACTGCTTTCTTTGGCTTCTCCGCAATAGCTGGCTCATCGTGGTGGTGGTGAGCCGCGTCTAGTTCGGTCTGAGTTACCGGAATAATGCGGTCCTCAAAGTAGAAGCGCGAGAATGCTGCGCGGATGCGAGCGTTCAAGGTGATCTTGCCTTCGGCGTTTGGACGAGCGAGGGTAGGGCTGTATGACTTGAAGTCAATCAGCTTCCACTGGTCAAACTCATCTAGCGGCTCGTGAACCTCTATGTACTCACCGTGCGGCATGCGAACGATGCGACCGGTCTCACGACCGTGCAGAACAATCTCACGGTCTTTGCGCTGCAGAGATAGGCAAGCACGCTTGGTGACAAAGAATGCAATGATCGGGCCGAGAATCAACAAGATCTGCATTGAGGTAAGCACCTGGTTCAACGACATCTTGAAGTTGGTTGCGATCAAGTCGGTCGCTGCGCCTGCCCATAGGACTGCGTAGAAAGTCACACCAGCTGCACCGATTGCGGTGCGAGTTGGAGCGTTGCGTGGGCGATCAAGCACGTGGTGCTCACGCTTGTCGCCGGTAACCCAAGCCTCGATGAATGGGTAGGCAGCAACTACAACCAAGAATCCAACACCGACCAGCATAGGAAGCAAGATGTTCCACGACCAGGTGCCGCCGCCGCCAACTACTTCAAGGTGCGAAGGTGCAAGGCGAAGAGCGCCATCAAGCCATCCGATGTACCAGTCAGGCTGGGTACCAGCTGAAACAGGTGATGGGTCGTAGCCACCGTAGTTCCATACGGGGTTGATTGTGAAGGTGGCAGCCATCAACATGATGATGCCGAACACGATGAAGAAGAAGCCACCTGCCTTAGCCACGTAAACCGGCATTAGTGGGTAGCCAACTACGTTTGAGTCGGTGCGACCAGGGCCCGAGTAGTGGGTGTGCTTGTGAATGACAACCATGAACAAGTGGATCACGATGAACACAAGAATCAAGGCAGGCACTAGAAGGATGTGCAGGCCGTATAGACGGGCAACGATGGCCTCGCCAGGAAACTCGCCACCGAATAGGAGCGATGAAGAGTAAGCGCCGATGACCGGCAAGCCCTTGATCATTCCATCAATGATGCGAAGACCGTTACCTGAAAGAAGGTCGTCTGGTAGTGAGTAACCGGTGAAACCGCCGGCCATACCGAGCACGAATAGAACGAAACCGACTACCCAGTTGATTTCACGAGGTTTGCGGAATGCACCGGTGAAGAACACGCGAAGCATGTGCAGACCCGCTGCTGCCACAAATAGCAGCGCCGACCAGTGGTGAACCTGGCGCATTAGCAAGCCGCCACGAACCTCAAATGAGATGTCGAGGGTAGATGCGTATGCAATCGACATTTCGGCGCCCTTCAGCGGACCGTAAACGCCGTCGTAAATCACAGGCACCATCGATGGTTGGAAGAAGAAGGTTAGGAAGGTTCCCGAGATGAGAAGTACGAGGAAGCTGTAAAGCGCTACCTCACCCAGCATGAATGACCAGTGGTCAGGGAACACCTTGCGGCCAAATTCCTTGAGGATGCCGGCTACGCCAACGCGCTCGTCAAGGTAGTTTGCGGTTCCGGCTAGGAAGCCACCCTTTTTACGTGCAGTTACTGCGTTGCTCATTTTTAGCGCTCCCAGAAGCTAGGGCCAACAGGCTCGGTGAAATCACTCTGTGCGACGAGGTAACCCTCGGCATCAACGGTGATAGGTAGCTGAGGTAGTGGGCGAGAGGCCGGGCCGAAAACAACCTTGCACTCATCGGTCACGTCGAAAGTCGACTGGTGACAAGGGCACAGAAGGTGGTGAGTGTGCTGCTCATACAGTGCCACCGGGCAACCGACGTGGGTGCAAATCTTGCTATAGGCGACAATGCCGTCATATGACCAGCTCTTGCGCTCTGCTGACTCTTTAAGGTCGGCTGGATCAAGACGCACTAGAAGAACTGCGGCCTTGGCCTTCTCTTCTAACTTGCCGTGGTGAAGCTCGGTTAGGCCTTCAGGAATAACGTGGAATACCGAGCCAATGGTGACATCTGAAGCCTTGATCGGCAGCCCGTTTGGGTCCTTGGTGAGGCGGGTACCCTTCTTCCACATGGTGTGGCGAAGAAGTGCCTGAGGGTCCTTGTTTGGGTTCATGTCGCCAAAGAAGAAAATTGCAGGAATTGGGAAAAGCGCCAGTGCTCCGTAAAGCGAGCGACGAATCAGCTTGCGACGGGTGAAGCCAGATTCGTTCTCGGCCAACTTGATGATTTCAATCGCGCGGGCACGAACATCTTCGGTGCCACGGGTCTGGTGGCGAGCCTCTGAAACCTCGGCATCTGGCATCAGGGTCTTTGCCCAGTGCACGGCACCAATGCCAATTCCTAGAAGACCCAGAGTGATTCCCAAACCTAGGAACAGGGTGTTGTTTCGAACTGTTCCCAGCTCTTCGGTTAGTGGAAATGCGAAGTAAGCGTAGATCGAGTAGATGCTGCCGACGATTGAAGCAATGAAGAAAGCCGCAACTTGACGAGCCGCAGCCTTTTCATGCTTGACGCTCTTGTCGGTCATGCGCTCACGGTGAGGCTCCATACCCGGGTTCTGAACTGCATCCGGTGCAACAACTGCCAAACCGGTTGCGTAGTCGTGCTCTACCTCTTGTGCCGAGGCCTTAGCGAGACTCTTTTTGTCGCTCACGTATTTATCTCCTATTTTTCTAAGCTACGGCTACTAGTTCGACTTAGCGCCAAGCCAGATGGTGATTGCAATGATGAAGCCGAGGATGAAGACCCAGGTGAACAAGCCTTCGACAACAGGGCCAAGATTTGCTAGTTCATAACCGCCAGCCGATGGGTTTGATTCCACAAACTTTAGGTAGGTGATGATGTCTTTTTTATCTTTAGGGGTCAAGTTGGCATCGTTGAATACGGGCATGTTTTGTGGTCCGGTAACCATCGCCTCGTAGATGTGCTTTTCGGTTACACCCTTCAAAGCAGGCGCATACTTACCCTCGGTTAGAGCTCCACCAGCGCCTACAGCGTTGTGGCACATTGCACAGTTAATGCGGAATAGCTCGCCACCGCGAGTCGAGTCACCGTTGGTGGCAAGCATCTCTTCGGTTGGAATGGCTGGGCCAGGTGCCAGTGAAGCCACATAGGCAGCCATGGCTGCGGTTTGTTCTTCGGTGAACTGAACCGGCTTCTTTTCGAGCTGAGGGCCTGATGCCTGACCAGGCATGCGGCCGGTGCCAACCTGGAAGTCAACCGACGCTGCGCCGACACCGATAAGTGATGGTGCTACTGCCGATCCTTCGGCTGCCTTACCGTGACAACTTGCACAGTTAGCCAAGAACAGCTTGCGACCCTCTTCGGTTTGTGCTGCAGATGCTGCTGCACTCACTGGCTGGGTGCTTGCAACTGCAGCGGTGGTGGCCGCGTAACCTCCACCGGTAAGGGCTAGGCCGGCTGCAACAACTAGTACGGCTGCAAAAGGGCTACGGCGTGAACCGTTGACGTTGCGCTTGATGAATGCCATTGAATTGATCTCCAGAAATTCTTATTTGAGAACGTAAACGATTAGGAACAGGCCGATCCAAACAACATCGACGAAGTGCCAGTAGTAAGAAACCACGATTGCGCTGGTTGCCTCGTAGTGACCAAACTTCTTTGCTGCGTAGGTGCGGCCAATTACAAACAAGAATGCAACCAGACCACCGGTCACGTGCAGTGCGTGGAAGCCGGTGGTGATGTAGAAAGCAGAACCATAGGAGTTTGAGTTAAGTGCAACGCCCTCAGAAATGAGGGTTGCATACTCCCAGACCTGGCCAGACACGAAGATTGCACCGAGTAGGTAAGAAAGGAAGAACCACTCAACCATGCCCCACTTGACGGGGGAGAGGCCTGTGCGACGAGGCTGCATGCGCTCTGCGGCGAAGACACCGAACTGAGCGGTGAACGATGATGCGACCAGGATGAGCGTGTTCACAAGCGCGAATGGCACGTTCAGGATCGCGGTGTCGTGAGCCCAAATCTCTGGAGAGTTGGCACGAAGGCTGAAATACATGGCAAACAGTGCGGCAAAGAACATCACCTCGCTGCCAAGCCAAACGATAGTGCCAACCGAGGTTGCACTTGGGCGGTTAATGACTGGGGCGCTAATGGTCGTCATGCTTCAATCCTAACCCTGACGAAGCCATCAAATCGGCATTTTCACGGCACTTAATCGGCTTTTTCGCTAATAAACTTTGCCCTATGACTCTCTCGCTGAATTGGCCGACCATCCTCGGCAAACTTTTGCTGAAATCTGACCTCGAAAGAGCAGAAGCAAGCTGGGCTATGAGTCAAATTATGGCTGGCGAGGCCACAGATGCCCAGGTTGGAGCCTTCATGCTTGCCCTTCGCAGCAAAGGCGAATCGGTGGGCGAACTTTCTGGTCTGGTTGATGTAATGCTCGAGCATGCGGTCATTCTTGACACCGGCAGCAACGCAGTTGACATCGTCGGCACCGGGGGAGACCAAGTCGGCACGGTCAACGTGTCCAGCATGGCTTCAATACTTACTGCCGCTACCGAAGTGCCGGTGCTAAAGCACGGCAGTCGTTCGGCATCCGGCAAGACTGGTTCGTCAGAGATGCTCGAGGTGTTGGGTATTCGACTGGATAACTCACCACAGCGAGTTGCAGACATCTTTCGAGAAGTTGGTATCACGTTCTTTTTTGCACCGGTATTTCATCCGGCGATGCGCCATGTGGCACCGATTCGTAAAGAGCTTGGCGTGCCAACCACTTTCAACTTTTTGGGCCCATTGGCTAACCCTGCTCAGCCAATTGCTACCTCGCTTGGCGTTTCAAACCCTTATATCGCGCCACTTATGGCTGCAGAAATGGCCTCGAGAGGCAGAACCGCGCTGGTGTTTAGGGGTGGCGATGGGCTCGATGAGTTAACCACAACCACCAGCAGTCAAATTTGGCAGGTTTCTGGGGGAGAGGTGACCGAGCACCAAATTGACCCAACCCGGTTTGGCCTGGCCAAAGTCGACTTATCAGAGTTGCTCGGCGGCGGAGCACAGGAAAACGCCGAGACAGCACGCGATCTGTTCGCTGGCGAAACCAAGGGCAACCTGGGCGCGGTTAGAGACATCGTTGCGCTGAACGCCGCCGGAGGAGTGGTGGCCTATGAATTGGCAAAAGATGCCTCGCGAGCTGACGTTGATTTGAACCTTCGATTTGATGATGCGCTTGAGCGGGTAACTCGAGCCCTTGAGTCTGGCGCCGCAGCTCAAAAGCTTTCTGACTGGATCTCGGCCTCTCAGCAGTAAGAGCTGCTCGACGGCAACTGCTTCGTTTGCAGGAGCGTTTCTCAAACCGCAACATCGACTGTAAAGCAGGGAATGGGCTCTACTCGTCAGATAAACATTACTTGACATAATGTTCATTATCGGCGTTAGGGGCTTAGTTCAAGAAGTGGTGCGCTATGAACTCGACCAACCCGTGTGGGCCCACGTTCTCGCCAGCTTCAATTAGTTCAGCGATGTCCCACCAGCGAAATTCCAGCACATCACGGCGTTCATCTTCGGTCCAGCCGCTCACATCGAGCTCAAAATCGCTTACCTGTAATGCGTAAAAATAATCGACATATGTGTGATGGTTCTCGCCGTCGCCCCAGAACCATTTGCCGGCAGTTTGCCAGATTTGTTCGCCCAATTCAGCAGCCGTCACCTGCAGGCCGGTTTCCTCGCGCAATTCACGGATGGCGGCCTCAACAGGCGCTTCGCCGTCGTCAATTCCGCCGCCGGGAGTAATCCAGCGGGCTGGCAAGCCAACCTCGGGGTCGAAATGAGTTAGTAGCAAAAACACTTGATTCTGCTGGTTGTGAAGCAAAACTCGAGCAGTTTCTCGGTGCTGTCCGGGTTTCAAGAGCGGCTCGAATCGCCTTTTTTGACCTTTATTGGCCTGGTTTTGTAGCCAAAAAAGATCAGTGAGGCCTGCATTAGGTAGCCAATCGAGAGCGCGAAAATCAAGGTTCCCTCGCGCACCTGTCCTCCCATAGTCCAGCCAATGCCCAGCACCACTATTTCGATGATGGTTCGAACGATCCAAACCTTCCAGCCAAGCAGTTTCTGCAGGCCCAGAATCAAGCCGTCGCGCGGCCCAGAGCCCAGGTGTGAGGTTATGTAAAGTCCGGTTGCAAATGCCACGGTTGCGGTGCCCAGGCAAAACATTGCGAGATTCTGCCAATACTCGATAAAAGCGGGCGTGAATGGTGTCCAAAAATCCATCCACAGCCCAATCAGAAGCGCATTCATGATGCTGCCAACCCCTGGCTTTACCTTCAGCGGAATCCAGCAAATGAGTACCAGAACGCTCACAATGATGCTGGCGATGCCATACGAAGTTTTGAGTTGGTATGAGATTCCCTGCGCAAAGACATCCCAGGGCGGAACACCGATCTTGGCGTTCACAACCATCGAAAGCGCCATGCCGTAAATCATTAGGCCGATATTTAGGCGCACCAGTCGTTTAACCGACATAAAATCAAAGCCAAGACGCATTGAGCCAGCCTATCGGCTGGCATCTGGCACTGGGCCAGTTGGCTTCGGCGTGAAGGGTGGCGTGAAGTGCAAAAGTTCGGCTACCTCTCCCCTGCGCTACCGCGCATTTTTGCCCACCGTGGTTTTGCCAACAACTATGCCGAGAACACGCTTGAAGCATTCAAGAGTGCAATTATTGCCGCTGCTACCCACATCGAGAGCGATCTTCAGGTCACCAGAGACGGTGTTGCCGTGCTGTTTCACGATGACAACCTGTCTCGGGTTGCCGGTCTCCCCGTCAGAATCTCAGAGCTCACCTTGGGCCAGCTTCGTGGCCTAGAGCTAATTGATGGCGGCTTTATACCTACGCTCGAGCAGGCTCTAACGGCTTTTCCGAGCGCAAGGTTCAACCTTGACTTTAAGGTTTGGGGGGTCATTGAACCAGCGGCCGAGGTCATCAATCGTCTGCAGGCCGGCAACCGTGTGTTGGTCACGTCGTTCAGTGAACGTAGGCGGGCTGCAGCTCTAAAACTACTTCACGGCGAGGTGGCGTCTGCGGCGGGTTCGTCTAGGGTTCTTGGCCTTTACATCGGCTATCTTTTCGGATTCAAGACGCTCATCAATCGATTGGCCAGGTCGGTTCAACTGTTGCAGCTACCCATTTCTGCTGGGGTAATGCGATTTGACAACCGCAAATTCATTGAAGCGATGGCCAACGCCGGGCTCGAAGTTCACTTCTGGACAATCAACGAACCGGCCGAGATGACCCGCCTAATTGGCCTCGGGGCACACGGAATCGTTACCGATCGAGTCGATCTTGCTGTTAATACCCTGCGAATGCAGTGAGTTGGTCTGACGAAAACTTTCGTTTTACGGGAAGATTGAGAGTTCTTGCCGAGTTGAATCTCGACATAGCCCCAAAAGGGCGACCATACAGGAGGAAAAATGGCCCAGCAGACCATGCGCGGTATGCGCTTAGGCACCCAGAGTCTCGAAAGCGAACGCGGTGTTAACTATTCGGCTCGCGTTACCCACAAATTTCAGTGTGCAAACAACCACATTTCGGAGATTGTTTTTGCCGCCGATGCCGAAATTCCTCAGACCTGGCAGTGCAAGAGTTGCCCTCAGCAAGGCACTCAGCTTGAAGACGGCAAGCAAATCACCCTCGACCTAGTCGAAGACAAGATACCTCGCTCTCACTGGGAAATGCTGCTTGAGCGTCGTACTCGCGAAGAGCTAGAAGAGATTTTGCAGGAACGCCTCGACTACATTCGCGCACGTCGCGCGGGCGGACAAGCCGACCTATAGACCTAAGCGGCGGCTAACGCCCCACTTTGTGACCAGCCATAGAGCCTCGAGCACTATGGCTGCTGTCATTTTTGAAGCACCGTCGGTTCGTTCTACAAAGGTAATTGGAACCTCCACGATCTTGCCTCCGGCTTTTTGCGTGCGCCAAGCCATTTCGACCTGAAAACCGTAACCCCGTGATGCAATTCCTTCGAGATTTAAGCTCTTCAAAAATTCCGCATCGAAGGCCCTAAAACCTGCAGTCATATCTTTGACTCGGCTCCCGAGCATCACATCGGCATAGAAGGTGCCGGTGCGCGAGATCGCCCGGCGATACCAAGGCCAGTTTTGCACCGCTCCCCCTTCGACCCACCGTGATCCAATCACCAGGTCGGCATTCTGAGTCTCCGCCAGCAACTTAGCTAAATCTGCGGCGCGATGGCTTCCGTCGGCATCCATTTCGACAATGGTCGTGAAGCCGAGTTCGAAGGCCCAGGCAAACCCGGCCAAATAGGCTCCACCGAGCCCGTCTTTTTTGCGTCGGTGCAACACCTTCACCCGAGAATCATGTGCCGCCAACTGCTCCGCTAGCGCACCCGTGCCATCTGGGCTGTTGTCGTCGACAACCAGGATGTGCACCAGCGGCTGAGCAGCACGAACGCTCTTGATGCTGCGTTCGAGGTTGGCTAACTCGTTGTAGGTCGGCATGATCACCAAAATGCTCAAGCTACTCGCCACCTTCTGGCTCTGGGCAAGGCGGCCATCAGAATCAGTGCCAGCGCAATCAGGTTGATGACTAGGTCAACATAGCGACCGATAACCATGGCCGGTGTCATGCTGGTTCGCAGCGGCACATCTTGGATCATCGAACCCGACTCAAAGGTTGGCAGGCTTGCCAAAGTGGTGCCATCGGCGGCATAAATTGCCGATACGCCAACCGTAGAAATGTTGACTACAGATCTGCCAGTTTCAATCGCTCGCAGCTTGGCAAACGCCGCCTGTTGGAAGGTCTCGTCGCTTCTTCCAAAATCGGCATTATTTGTTTGCGACAGAATCACCTGAGCACCCTGTTGAACGAGGTCGCGAGAAATGTCATCGATGGCAATTTCAAAGCAAATCAGCGTGCCCAGCTTTACCGGTCCGATCTCAAAGATGCCGTCTCGCTCGCCAAAGGTGTAGCCCCTAGAGACCAGGCCAATCAGGTCAGGTGCAAGCCGATACCAGAAGTCGCGGTCAGGAACGTATTCGGCGAAGGGTACGGGGCGTTTTTTGTCGTACCAGTCGGTTGGGCCAAGCCCCGGGGTCCAAAGAATCGAGCTGTTGTAAAGGTTGTCGCCCCGCGCCGTGATTGTGCCGAATATCAGCGGTACGTGGTATTTATCGTTGACCAATTCTTGGAGGTCCTGATAGGTTTTGGCGTCAGAAAAAGGGCTTAGATCGCTGGCGTTCTCTGGCCAGACCAGCACATCCAAGTCTTCGGACTTCGGATCTTTTAGCATTTCGCCGGTGGCGTCGATGTGGTTTTGCAACACCTCGCCGCGCTTGGTGTTAGCAAAAAGCCCGGCGTTTGCATTTCCTTGAACGGCAGCAATTCGATAGCTTCCCGCCTCGGCGTCTGCTGATGGAGTGATAGCAATCGGCGCCCCCAGAAATAGCGCGATAACCGCGCCCAGCGCGGATTTGGCCAACTTAGTTTCGCGATTCAAGAACATAAGTAGAACAGCGATTGAAATGAAGGCGATTACGAAGGTTAGCCAACCGAGCCCGCCAACAAATGCCCACTTGCTCAAATAACTATTTGATTGGGTTTGCGCCAGACGAGACCATGGAAAACCGCCGTATGGCAGGGTGATCGACACCCACTCCCTTGCGGTCCAAATGGTCGCAAGGGCTGCTGCGATTAGAAGGCTGCCAAACCTGCCCAATTGGCGGCCATCCAGCCATCGCCACACGAGGCTTAGGAGCGCAAGACCGATTGCAAAAATGACGGCTTCGAGAGTAGATAGAGCCAGCCACGGAATAGGACCGAGGTAGAGCGTCAACCACTCAATTTGGCTTAGGTAGAACGCCATCCCGCCAACGAATCCCACAGACAACGAAGACCAGAATTTTAGGTTGCGAACCGACAAGGTTAGGGCTGCGACCGAAACAAAGATAAGTGGCCAAAGGTCTTCTCGCGGCATTGCCAAACTAGAGGCAAAACCTCCTGCCGCAGCTAGGGCGAGGCGCTTAACCATAGAAGGAATACGCAACGATTCCTCGCTTCACTTTGTCTACGGCTTTTTTGGCAGTTTCAGCCAACTCAGGGCCCGAGGCCTGGGCAATTTGGTCAAGC
>JBEGSA010000035.1:0-11746 GCA_041180145.1 Actinomycetota bacterium
TACCGATTGGTCTTATTGCCCTCAGCCTCGTGGTTTCGTTCTTGCACGTTCCTCACATTGCCAAGAAGCACCGCATCGACTGGTGGGGTGCGGTCACCATCATCATCGCGGTTGTGCCCTTACTTTTGGTTGCCGAAAACGGTCGCGACTGGGGCTGGAACAGCACACTTTCAATCGGCATGATTGCACTCGGCGTGGTTGGCATCATCGCCTTCATCTTGGCCGAGCGTGCAGCTAAGCACGAGGCGCTATTGCCACTAAGCCTGTTCAAGTCACGCACCTTCTCGATGTCGACCATCCTCGGCGTGATCATTGGTGTTGGCATGTTCGGCGGCATGATGACCTTGCCGCTAGTGCTTCAGATCGTCACCGGTGCAAGCCCAACCGAGGCTGGCTTCATGATGCTGCCAATGGTTGCCGGAATGATGACCGCCACAATCATTTCGGGTCAGGTGACCAGCAAAACAGGTAAGTACAAGATCTTCATGGTCACCGGCAGTGGAATCTTGACTCTGGGTTACCTCTACCTGACCAGCTACAACGCAGACATGCCTTATTGGCAGATTTCAATCGGTATGGTCATGATTGGTCTTGGTCTTGGTCAGCTGATGCAGACCCTAACCCTGGCAGCGCAGAACTCGGTGCCAGCATCTGAGATCGGTGTTGCTACATCTTCGGCCACCTTCTTCAGACAAATGGGTGGAACCATGGGTGTTGCAATATTCATCTCGATTTTGTTCAACAGCCTTGGCGACACAATTGCCAACGCCTTCAAAAACAAGGATGTTTTGGCCGGCATTGCCGAAGCCTCACAAGATCCAGCAGTATTGGCAGACCCCAACAACCTCGAGTTTGTGCAGGCACTCAAGTCGGGCAACATGGGTTCATTTGCTGACCAACTAAGCACCGACTCATCGTTCTTGTCGAACCTTGACCCACGCCTGGCTAGACCATTCTTGGTTGGCTTTGCCGACTCTTCGATTTTGGTGTTTGGTTCGGCTGCGGCCGTGGTTGCAATCGCGTTTGCGCTGTCGTTCTTCTTGAAGGCGCCACCGCTTCGCACCAAGTCGGCGGTTCAAGAGAAGGCCGACGAAGAGGCCGCCAAGCTAGCCGCCATGCACTAAACCTGATTCAAACGGTGGTGGCCCCGATTCGTTCGGGGCCACTTCTCTCTTAACCGCGTTTTTCGTTTATGGTTGAACTACACGGGAGTTCGGTGAACCGGACTGAGAGGAAGACAAATAGTCTTCGACCGTCAAACCTGATCTGGGTAATGCCAGCGCAGGGAGGACCTCTAACCCGTGCCCTATCTATAGAGGAGGGCACGACAAGTGCAAATCAAACGCATCATCACAATCGCCGCCGCGGCACTAATGGCAGCAGCATCACTATCGGCATGTTCAACCGAAGCTACCCCGACCGAAGTAACGGTGGTGACCCACGATTCGGCGGTTTTCACCGATGAAGTCATCGCGGCATTCAAGGCCGAAACCGGCATCACAATCAAACAAATCAAAGCCGGCGATGCTGGAGCAATGACCAACAAACTGGTGCTTACCAAAGATGCCCCGATTGGCGATGCATTTTTTGGCATCGACAACACCTTTGGCGGGGTTGCCATAGACAACGAGATCATCGATGGCGCACTGGTCGCAGTCGACTTTGGCGATGTTTGTCTGAACTACGACAAGCAGTGGTTTGCGGCTAAGAGCATGGCCGCGCCAAAGACCATCGGCGATCTCACCAAGCCGGCATACAAAGGGCTAACAGTAGTTAGCAACCCAACTAGCTCATCGCCAGGCCTGGCCTTCTTGGCCGCCACGGTTTCGGTTTATGGCGAGTCCGGCTTTGAGCAGTATTGGCGAGACCTAAAGAGCAACGGCTTGAAAGTTGCCGCTGGTTGGGAAGACGCCTATTTCACCGAGTTCTCGGGCTCATCTGGCAAGGGCAAGTTTCCGATTGTGCTCAGCTACTCTTCGTCACCGGCCTTCGAAGTTCGCGAAGACGGCATTAGCCAGACCGCATCAATCGATGATGGCTGCTTCAGACAAATCGAATACGCGGGTGTTCTAAAGAACTCAAAGAACAAGTCGGCCGCCGAGACGTTGGTGAAGTTTCTAACCGAAAAGACTTTCCAAAAGTCGTTGCCAGATTCGATGTATGTGTATCCGGTTGAAACCTCGGTTGCACTTCCAGAGGTCTGGGCCAAGTGGGCACCGGCAGCAACTAAACCTGTTGGCGAAGAACTTAACATCAGTGCAAACCGCAAGACCTGGCTCGACAAATGGTCGGCAATCTTTAGCGCAAACTAGTAGCTATGAAGCGCATCGGCTTGTGGGCGGGGCCGCTACTTTTTGTAGCGGTTCTGTTCTACTGGCCGCTAGCAAACATCATTGGCGAAGGTCTGAGCACCGATTGGCTGCACACCTTTGCCGAACCAAGAGTGCTTTCGGCAATTTGGTTCACAATTTGGCAGTCCTTGGTTTCGACGGCTATCTGCATTTTGCTGGGCATCCCCGGTGCCTATGTGCTTTATCGCAAAAAGTTCCGTGGGCAAAAACTGCTCAGGGCAATCATTACGGTGCCCTTAGTTTTGCCCACCATTGTGGTGGCAATTAGTTTCGCTTCGTTTCGTTCGATGCACGAGATCTATCGCACGCTTGGTCTCGATTTAATCGTGGATGCGTTTGTCGACAACCCGATTTATTGGATCATCGTTGCCCACGTTTTTGTGAATTACTCGATTGCCGTGCGAACCATCGGTGGAGTTTGGGTGACCATGGACAACGAGACCGAAGAGGCAGCCGAGCTGGCCGGTGCTGGGCGGTTGCGAACACTGGTTTCGATCACTCTGCCTCAACTCAAGCCCGCCGTTGTGTCGGCTGCGGCCTTAATCTTCTTGTTCTGCGCAACCAGTTACGGCATCATTTTGATTCTTGGTGGCGGTTTGGTGCACTCGGTCGAAACCGAAATTGCTTCAGCAGCAACGCAGTTTCTCGATCTGCCTAAGGCGGCAGCACTTGCCATAATGCAAACCCTGCTCACAATTGCAGCATTCACCTACAGCGAGAACATAACCAAGGGTGCAATCGGCATTGAGCAAGTAGACGAAGGCAATGCTCACCCGCCGCTAGACAAACGCGACTGGCTTGCAGCGACCATCACATTTGTGACCATCGGGTTTCTAACCGTGATGCCGATTCTTGTAGTTCTAGCGCGCGCGTTCGTGCACGGCGATGGCGCAATTGGATTCGAAAATTTTGCCAACCTAGCCGGTCGTGGCGATCGGGACCTGCTCAACATAAGTGTTGGTCAGGCTGCTTTGAACACGCTTCGAAATGTGAGCATCTCGACCCTGATTGCAGTGACACTTGGCACGCTGTCGGCATACCTTTTGTCTCGCCCAATCAAGGGAAAGAACGTTACGGCTCGCAAGTTTGTGAATCGCGTAATCGACATCGGCCTGCTCTTGCCGATGGGCATTTCATCGGTGGTTTTGGGATTCGGGTTTTTGATCAGCTTTGGCGGCGGGCCGCTGCCGCTGCGTTCTAGTTGGCTGATTGTGCCTTTGGTTCAAGCCTTGATGGCATTGCCCCTGGTGATTCGCCTGATTTACCCGGCCCTGGTATCGATTGGCAGCGATCACCGCGAGGCAGCCTCGACCGCGGGCGCGAACGCCAGGCAGACCTGGTGGCACATCGAATCTCGAATGATTAGAACCGTCATTGTCACGGCAATCGGCTATGCCCTGGTGGTTTCGATTGGTGAATTTGGAGCGGCGAGTTTGCTTGCCTATGGTGATCAAGCCACTTTGCCAACGGTTCTGTATGCCCTGATATCAAGGCCAGGATCAACAAATTATGGAATGGCGATGGCCGTAACAGCCATTTTGATTTTGCTGACTTTTGCTCTGGTTAGCGCGGTGAGTTTTCGAAAGAAACCGAAACACCACTCTTAGCGAAGCGCTCTTTCATAACCGCAATTGACTCTGGGTTTTGATCGCAAAGAATAAAGTTGCGGCCCAACTCTGCGGCGGCTGCGCCAGTGGTGCCAGAACCACCAAAAAAGTCGAGCACGGTGTCGCCGGGATTAGATGAAGCCTGAATGATTCGGCGCAAAATGCCCAGCGGTTTTTGAGTTGGGTAGCCGGTCTTTTCTTTGCCGGTCGGCGAAACAATCGTGTGCCACCAAACATCGGTTGGCAGTTTGCCAAGGGCCACCTTTTCGGGGGTTACTAATCCGGGTGCCATATATGGCTCGCGATCGACCTCGGTCGAATTAAAGAAATACTTGGCTGGGTCTTTCACATAAACCAAAATTGTGTCGTGCTTGGCTGGCCAACGGTTTTTGCTCTTGCCGCCGTAATCGTAGGCCCAGATGATTTCGTTCAAAAAGCTATCGCGGCCAAACAGTGCATCGAGCAGCACCTTGGCATAATGCGATTCGCGATAATCGAGGTGCAAATAAAGGGTGCCGGTTTCATTCAGCAACCGCCAAGCCTCTTCGAGGCGTGGCTCTAAAAATGCCCAGTAGTCGGCGAACTCATCGTCATAACTAAGCACTGTCTGGCGCACGGTTTCATACTGGTGGCCTTTGAAGCCAACTCTGCCGCCTTCGGTCACCCGCTTGGTGGTGGCGGTGCCGCGTTTTTGGGTGCGCCCGGTGTTGAAAGGGGGGTCGATGTAGATCAGTTGCACCGATTCATCGGGCATAGACTTCAAAGAATCGAGGTTATCCCCGAAGTAAACAATGTTTTTGATGTCTTGCACAGAATCGAGATTAACAGCATGAGCAACGAAGCAACGACCAATCCATCGGTCATTCACAACACCGCGGAGCACCGCTACGAAATTTGGCTTGGCGACAGCATGGCTGGCGAGCTCGACTACAGCCTGATGCTCGATGAAATTCACTTTGTGCACACCGGGGTCAACCCTGAACACCAGGGCAAGAATCTGGCAGCTATTTTGACTCGCGAGGCACTTGCCGATGTTCGCGCAGCTGCAAAGCACAAGGTTGTGCCGGTTTGTTCATACACGGTTCGCTACATGGAAAAACACCCAGAGACTCACGACCTGCTGAAGAACCCAATCGAAGAAGCCTCGGCTGCCTGCCGCGTGCCAAACGTTGCTAAGGCCTCAGAGAAACTCGGCCTAAAGCCGCCGACCGCCTAGAGCCAAAGAGGCCTTTAGGCTACGTGCGAATCTAGCCATTCGACTAGGTCGGCGATGACCTCATCTTTGTTGGTCTCGTTATAAATCTCGTGGCGGGCGCCGTGATAAATCACAAGTTCTAGGTCACTCACACCGGCACGCTTGAACGCGTTGACCAACATTTGGTTGCCCTTTTCGCCACCGATGGCGTCTTCGCTGCCGGCCTGAATAAATACCGGTAAATCGTTGCGAATTCTGCGGCTGGGCGCACCAAGCAACTTGGCCGCGTTAGTGATGCCAAAAACCTCGATGGCCGTCTCGGGAAAATTCTTCGGGTCAGCGGCAAACTCAACCCCTACCTCTGGGTCGCGACTCAACCACTCATACCCGGTGCCACCGTCAGCGGCCTCTTTGGCCCACTTCTTGTTGAAGCCGGAGCTGGGCAAAATGCCTGGCAAGAGCAAGGTTGAACCACTAAGCACCAGTGCGTCGTAGTCATCAGAGAACTTGCTAATTACGCGCTGAGCAATCATCGAACCCCAGCTGTGACCGAGCAATACGATTGGCTCTTCTGGGTTCTCTTCAATAATGATGTGGCTCAGCTGGCGCTCGTTTGAGAAGACCGCATCCATGCCACCTGGGCCCAGGTTGCCCTGCTGTTTGATGGTGCCCTCGGCCTGCATGCGCAAACCGGTTAGCCCGTGACCGCGGTGGTCGGTTGCATAAACCGAATAGCCAGCGCGGTTTAGCGCTTCGGCCACGTGGTCATAGCGGCGAGCGTGCTCGCCTAGACCGTGAACCAGCTGAATAACTGCCTTCGGATGTGCCACCGGCCACTCGTAAAAGGTGATGTCGATGCCCTTGGCATCGGTGAATGTGCGAGTTAGCGGCAGTTCGGTCATAGGGCAACTTTATCGAGCAAAGGCTGCCAATAGGTTTACGCCTCTTTGGTGATTTCTACCGAAACGAATAGTTCGCTGTCGACGGCACCGGCAAATACGCCGCGCAACGGAGCAAGGTCGTCATAGTCTCGGGCCCTGCCAACCACAACGTGTCGATCGGCTGCGTAAACATCGTTGGTGGGGTCAAAGGCAAACCAGCTTCCGGCCCACCACTCGACCCAAGCGTGCGATTCGCCGACTACCTTTTCGCCAACCTTTGGATCTTTTGAAGGGTGTAAATAGCCAGAGACATATCTTGCTGGAATTCCGACCGCCCGCAGAGCGCCAAGGGTGATGTGGGCATAGTCCTGGCACACACCGATTTTTGCCGACCACGCTTCACTGGCGATTGAGTTGACCCCGGTGACGCCATGACGATAGGTCATATCTTCGAAGACCTTACGGCAAACCTGCATTGCAGTCTCGTGCGGTGTCGACTTTGCGGCCACTCGCTTGGCAAAACGCACCAGATCTGCTGGGGGCGCGGTTCTTCTGGTTTGGGTAACGGCATCGGTTAGCTCAAGGCTGTTGCGAATCTCTGGTTCTAAATCACCCCATGCAAGTCCGGGTTCTGCTCCGATTGTCGGTCGCAACTCAACCACCGAAGTCGAGGTGATAGTTAGTTCGCTGTGTGGTTCAAGCACCTCAAACATGACGGCTCTGGTTTTGAAATAGTCAAAATACTCGTGGCTTGAACCATGCGGCTGAATGTCGAGTTTGGTCGAAAACACAAGCTGCGAATTGTCGCGAGTCGGCAGCATGCGAGCTTCGTTGTATGACGCTACTGCCTGTCCTCCATAGCGAAATCCAGTGGTGTGAACTATTCGATAGCGACTCATGAGACCTCGCCAATCCAACTTGGCATTGCATTAACCGGAAAGTACCTTGCTCGAATTGCCTCAGAGACTTCACCGATACCGCCCTGAAGAGCAGTCATTTCTGCGGTCAAATTTGCCAGGATGTCTGGTGCTGATCGATATTCCAGATTCGTGCGAATCTGGCCGAGTTGGCGCAGAGCAACGTCGCTCACGCCAACTCGGTCAGCACTTGGTGCGAGGTCGCTTAGGCAACGCTCGGCACGGCTGAGGGCAAAGATAACCGACCGGGGAAAGATGCGATCGAGCAACAAGAACTCGGCAGCATTGGTTGCTGAAGGCACCCCGCGATAGGTGCGCAAATATGCCTCGTAGGCACCGCAGCTTCGAAGAATTGTTGTCCAGGATGGACCACTGGCCTCGGTAAGTTCTGAAGTAGCCAACAAACGGGCTGTCATGTCAACTCGCTCGAGCGAACGACCAAGGGTAAAGAAGGTCCAAGCTTCATCTCTCGACGTTGATGACTCAACAATGCCAACAGCCAAAGCGGTTCGCTCGCGAACCCAACCAAAGAAGTCGTGAGCGCGTTCGATGGAAACCTTACGAGGCATGCGCGAACGAGTTGTGTTCAGGCACTCCCAAAGTTCGGTCGAAACAATCTCGCGCACTCGACGAGCATTCTCACGAGCTGCTGTGAGCGAAGAGGCAATCGAGCTCTGCTCGGTGCGATCAACCGATAGCGTGCTCAGCAAATCTTGGCGAGTGAGTTGGTGTGGATAGTCAGAATCTGAACCAATCACGTGAAGCAAAGAGCGGCAGGCTGTGTCTTCGTCGACCCAAGGGTCTTCTAGCAATAACTGCAGGTGCACATCTAAAAGACGCGCTGTGCCGTCGGCCCGCTCCACATAGCGGCCGATCCAGAACAGTGATTCTGCGATTCGACTTAGCATCGCTGAGCGCCTCCTTCGGTTGCTTGCTGTTGTTGTTCTTGTTGAATCTTGAAACCGGTTCCCGAGTTGTCTTGCTGTTGCTGACCAAAACCCGAATCGGCCGCTGTCTGGCCAGCCACAATCGAAGAAACCTTTGAGTTTGTGGCGATCGGTTTCGCTGGTGGGCGATCAACCCCTACAACCCAGGTGTCTTTCGAGCCACCACCCTGCGATGAGTTCACGACCAGCTCGCCCTCTGGCAATGCCACACGGGTCAAACCGCCGGGCAATACCCAGATGTCGTTGCCGTCGTTCACAGCAAATGGGCGAAGGTCGGCGTGACGTGGGCGCAAACCGTCTTCGACCAATGTCGGAATAGTTGACAGCTGAATAACTGGCTGAGCGATCCATCCGCGCGGGTCTTTTTGTAATTTCTTGCGAAGGTCATCGAGCTCTTTGCGGCTGGCCCGAGGGCCAACCACCAGACCCTTGCCACCTGAACCATCAACCGGCTTGACCACCAGTTCGTCGAGTCGATCAAGTACTTCCTCGAGGCTGGCTCTCTCTTCCAGTCTCCAGGTTTGAACGTTCTCAACGATCGGGTCTTCACCCAGGTAATACCGCGTCAGGTCTGGCATGTAGGTGTAGACCAGCTTGTCGTCGGCGACCCCGTTGCCAACCGCGTTGGCTAGGGTTACGTTGCCTAAACGCGCTGCGGTTAGCAGCCCCGGTGGCCCAAGCACCGAATCGGCTCTGAAAGCTAGCGGGTCTAAAAACTCATCGTCAACGCGGCGATAAATAACGTCAACGCGGCGAGCGCCAGCGGTGGTTCGCATGTAGACCTTGCCACCCGAGCAGAACAGATCGCGACCCTCAACAAGCTCGAGACCCATCAAACGAGCCAGCAGGGTGTGCTCAAAATAGGCGCTGTTGTAAACACCCGGAGTCAGAACCACAACGACCGGGTCTTCAACACCGCTCGGGGCTGCCGCCCTAAGTGCTGCCAAAAGCTTGTTTGGGTATTCGCCAACCGGTTGAATGCGCATCTGCTGAAACAGTTCGGGAAGGGTTTGCGCCATTACTCGCCGGTTTGAAATCACGTATGAAACACCCGATGGCACTCGAACGTTGTCTTCGAGAACCCGCCAGGTTCCGACTTCGTCGCGAACCAGGTCAATGCCGCTCACTTGAATGCGAACGCCGTTCGCTGGGTCTATTCCATGCGCAGCTCGATGAAAGTGAGCCGAGCTTGCGATGAGGGCCGCCGGAACTACGCCGTCGCGAACAGCATTTTGTGAACCGTAAACATCAGCCAAAAAAGCCTCGAGCACGCGAACGCGTTGCTTGACTCCAGCATCGAGAACATTCCATTCGGTCTTTTCTATTACTCGCGGAACGGCATCAAGCGGAAAAGGGCGCTCTTCACCCGCAAAGTCGAAGGTTACTCCCTGAGCCAAATACGAACTCGCCAGCGCCTCGGTTCGACCGCGAAGCTCATCCTGGGTCATCTTTGCTAGAGTTTCGTGAATTTTCTTGTAGCTCGCGCGGGCCTTGCCTGCGGAACTGAACATTTCATCGAACGCAGGTAGCGCCGAACCGACCCCCGCGGCTGTCGGGTATCGTTCGAATAGATCTCCCATGTTTTGAAGTTAGCCAGCGCTTGTTGCCACGGTGTTTCGAAATTGGGTCAAAACTGGAACATATTCAAAAGCAAAAACTTAGACAAAAAACTCAGACCGTTCACAGACAACACCCAGATTGATAAGCCAGATTGAAACTATGAACTTCGAAACCACCGCGCTGCGCCTAGTTGGTGCCGAGGCTGAGCTGGGTCAAAGACCGGCTCTGACCCTCGTGCAACCTAACGGCAAGCTGCGCCTAGGTGAGCAGAAGTCGAAGAATTTGAAGCGCGCTCAAGACATCATCGAAATGATTGCCTGGGCAACCGTGCTGTTTGTGACGGCAACCTTCTTGATTGACGGCGGCATCAAACAAATCACCGACATTCCCTCGGCACTAAATGCGGTCAGCCGACTCACCTCGCTGATTGGCACAGACCTTCTATTAATTGCGATGCTTTTGATTGCTCGAGTGCCCTGGATCGACAAGTTTTATGGCCACGATAAAGCCACCCTGGCTCACAAAAAACTTGGCAAGCCGATTCTCTATTTAGTCGTCGCCCACTTCTTGGCCTCGCTGATTGAGTTCGCGATTGTAAACGGCGAGAACATTTTGGCCACCGCCTGGTGGTTCATCACCGATGTTCAAGACATGCTGCTGGCCACAATTTCGTTGGCTCTGATGATTCTCGTAGTGGTTACCTCACTCAACTTTGCTCGCAAAAAAATGAGCTACGAAGCCTGGTTCATTGTGCACCTGATGAGCTACGCAGCGGTTCTTGCCGCGGTGCCGCACGTGTTTTCGGCGGGCAGTGACATTGCCGGAAAACCTGTGCAAACCATCTTTTGGGTCAGCTTGTATTTGTTTGTTGCCTTCAACATCGTTTGGTACCGGGTAGCACTTCCATTGATTCGCGCTGCTCGCCTAGGCCTAAAAGTTGAGTCGGTGGTGAAAGAGTCAAGCGATACCGCCTCGATCTACATCACCGGTAAGGGTCTCGAAAAACTTCGCGGTCAGGCTGGCCAGTTCTACTTGCTTCGCGTGCTTACCAAGAAGCGTTGGTTCAAGGCACACCCGTTCTCGATTTCAGCGGCACCAAACTCCCAGTTCATTCGATTCACAATCGGCAACCGCGGCGATGACTCTGGGGCAATGCTCAGCATCAAACCGGGCACCAAGGTAATGGTCGAAGGTCCATACGGCGTGTTCACCGAAGAGCGCCGCACCAAAGAAAAGGTTGTTCTGATTGCCTCGGGCATCGGCATTCCACCGGTTCGCGCACTTGCCGAATCGATGGCCGCTCGAGCTGGCGATGTGACCGTGATCTATCGCGTGCGCAACGCATACGACGCGTCTTTACTCGACGAAGTTCGCGAGATTTGCCGCATTCGTGGCTTTGCCCTGCACGTTCTTGCTGGCCCACGGGCTCGTTCAAATTCATGGATGAATGCCGACGGCACCGACACCCCCGACCAAGCCCGATTGACCATGATGGCGCCTTGGGTTTCGGAGTCAGACGTTTATGTTTGTGGTCCGGAAAACTGGACCGACTCAGTAAAAAAATCGCTTCTTCGAGCAGGCACACCTGAAGAACAAATTCATTCAGAGGAGTATGCCTGGTGAGAACCGCAACTAAATCAGCAATCGGAATTCTTTCGCTCGGTGTAATTGCCGCGAGTTACACGGCCGGAACGTCAGCCCAAATTGGCTTTGGGGCCTCGACCGTTTCTGACTCTGCCTCGGCGCCCGTCGAACCTGCGCCGGCAGAGCCCGTCACCCAACAGCCAATTGCCGCTGAGTCCGAGGTCGAAAACGAGGGCGAATCTGACGACGAGGTTGTGGTACCTGTGCCCCTACCGCCAAAGGCTAGTGCGGCTCCGGCTAAGTCAACGACTTCAAGTTCAACGGCAGCAACGACCCCGACTCCTACTCCGGTTGCCACCAAAACAGCTGTTGCCGTTGCAACTCCAACCGCAACTCCAACGCCAACCAAGACTGCGAGCACCTCAACCGGCTCGGTGGCAAAGACTGGTTCGGCGATTAACTACAAATACGGAACAATTCAACTCGAGGTGGTGAAGACTGGCAGCAAGATCACCTCGATTAATTTGATTCAAGCTTCGACCAAGGGGCGCGAGTGGCAAGCGGTGCCAAGCATGCTGGTAACCACCGCTATCTCTGCTCAGGGTAGTAACTTTGGAAACATTTCTGGCGCTACCTTTAGCACCCAAGCCTTCAAGTCAGCATTGGATTCAGCTCTTGCCAAGTTCTAACCCATACACAACTGC
>JBEGSA010000036.1:0-10939 GCA_041180145.1 Actinomycetota bacterium
GAGAGTAGGCGATCAAGAACTCACTCCCGGTTCAACCCAGTATCGCCAACGCATCCAGGTTCAAAGCTATGACGTCACTTCGCAACTGAACCAAGGGGCAAACGCCCTTGCGGTGTTGCTGGCCGATGGCTGGTTCAGAGGTTCGGCCGACATCATGCGTTCTGACAAACAGTTCGGCGAGCACGTGTCATTGATTGCCGAATTGACGATTCTTGACTCTTCGGGTGCCAAATCGGTTTGGGGCACAGCCAGCGATGCATTCAAGTTTGCGCCTTCGCACATCACCGGTGCCGATCTGTTCTTGGGGCAGGTCGAAGACCGCAGGCTCTTCGATGAAGCGGTGGCAAAGCCAGCTTTTGATGATTCTGGTTGGCAAGCGCCAGTCGAAGTTGAGGTGGCGGCTAGTTTGGTTGAACCGGTCGCGCCGCCGGTTCGCCGGGTCGAAATTCTGGCCCCTCAATCGATTACCAAACTGGACGACGGCGCCTATGTTGTTGACTTTGGCCAAAACATAAACGGTTGGTGCCGCATCGCAAACCTTGGGGCTGCCGGCAATAGGGTTGTGCTCACTCACGCCGAGTGGCTCGATGCAAAAACTGGCAACATTTCGACTGCAAATCTAGACGTGCAGTTTCCGTTCATGCCTCACCCAATCAAAGATCACCAGATCGACGAGGTAATTTCTGCCGGCATCGATGGCGATGTTTTCGAACCAAAGTTCAGCACTCACGGGTTTCAATTTGTTCGAGTCGAGGGTTTTGAAGGTGAACTCACTTCGGCCGACATTCAGGCAGTTGTGGTGCATACCGACCTGAAAAAGATTGGCACCTTCGAAAGCAGCGATGAGCGTTTGACCTGGTTGCATAAGGCAGCCGATTGGTCATTTAGATCGAACGCCTGCGATGTGCCAACCGACTGCCCGCATCGCGAAAGGGCGGGCTGGTCTGGCGACTGGCAGATATTTATCGAGACGGCGGCCCGGCTTTACGACGTTGATTCATTCAGTCGCAAATGGTTGGCCGATGCGTGTCTAGATCAAGCGCCCGATGGTCGCATCGCCAACGTCACTCCGATGACTCCATCGGCTGGTTTTGATGGGCCAATGGGGCGCATGAACGGATCTTCGGGTTGGGGAGATGTGATTGTGCAGGCGCCCATCACAGCTTGGCGTGAGTATGGCAAACCCGAGGCGATGCAAGAGTGTTTTGATGCAATGGTTCGTTGGGTCGGCTATGCCGAATCTTCGGCAGCAAATGAGCGCCACGAGTCGAAAAGCGGGCGTGAACTGCCCCACGAAAAATTTTTGTGGGACTCCGGTTTTCACTGGGGCGAATGGCTAGAGCCCGGCGTGCAGGGCGACCCGATGGCAAATGCCATGCAAAACAACCAGGGTGAAGTCGCCACGGCTTACTTTTATCGTTCAGCGAAAGATTTGGCTGAGGTTGCCGAGGTGCTTGGCAAGTCGATGCAGGCGGCGAGCTATCGAGCTTTGGCACAGAAGGTTCGCGAGGCCTGGCAAATTGAATATCTTGACGCATCAGGGCTGGTTAAGACCCAAACCCAGGCCGCACATGTTCGAGCTTTGGCTTTTGAATTAGTGCCAGACCAATCTGCTCAGGCCGTTGCCGACAATCTGGCTGCCATGATTCGCGCTAACGGAAATCGCATTGCCACCGGGTTTTTGTCAACGCCGTTCATTTTGCCGGTGTTGGCCGACTTTGGTCATTCCGACCTAGCCTATGAATTGCTTTTCCAAGATCGAGAGCCATCGTGGATGAATATGCGCAGTAAAGGCGCCACCACAATTTGGGAGAGTTGGAACGGCGTTGATGAGTCTGGCATCGCGCACGATTCGCTGAACCACTATTCAAAGGGTGCGGTGATTTCGTTCTTACATCGATACGTGGCGGGCTTGAAGGCCACTTCGCCGGGATATAAGACCTTCGAGGTAAAGCCAATTTTGGGCGGAGGGTTAACTTTTGCTAAGACCACGCTCGAGAGCCCACACGGATTAATTACCGCGGGTTGGCAAATCGAAGGCGATGAATTAATCGTTGACGTCATTTCGCCGACTGGCTGCTCTGGTGAAATTCGATTGCCAGATGGTAATCTGATTACAGTTTTGAGCGGTGCTTCTCAGAGGACGCGCTGCAAAATCTAGACACAAGAAAGAGAACCGACAATGGAGTCGCAGATTCAGAAACTTGAAGAACTATTGGTTGGCGTTGCATCTGTGCGGCAGACCGACAAGGGTTATCGGTTTAGCCGCCTACCTGACTGGGTGCAAGATCGAATCATAGGGGATCCGATTCTGCCCATGATTGCGGCTAATGGGTCAGGCGTGCGCCTTCGCTTTGTGACCAGAGCAACGAAAATAAGGCTGAAAATGCTTTTGACTGAGCTGCGAATTGGCCAAAAGCCAAGGCAGCCGGTCGAGGCCACAGCCGTGGTCGATGGCACGGTGACCAAATTCAGTTTCGATGAAGTAGCCAATTCAATCAACATCGTCATTCCAGATGCAACGCGATTCTCGAACGACGAGTCGGTTGTTGAGCTTTCGCTCAACGAAGACACCCAGCACTTGGTCGAAATCTGGCTGCCTCAAAACTGCACTGCAATAATCACTGAGCTAGAGGCAAATGCCGATTTAGCCGCCGCACCAAGTTCCAAACCTAAGTGGGTCCACTACGGCAGTTCGATCAGTCACGGCAGCGAAGCCGATGGCCCAATGAATGTGTGGCCGGTGTTAGCTGCGAGCAAGCTAGATCTTGATATCTACAACCTTGGATTGGCTGGCCAAGCTCACCTCGACAATTTTGCCGCCCGCACGGTTGCAGAGTTGAATCCTGATTTTGTATCTCTCAAAGTTGGAATCAACTCAATCAACGCCAATTCCACGAGTGCCCGCACCTACCCGCACGCTTTGCACGCATTTCTCGATGAAATTCGCGACCGTCACCCAGAGGTTCCAATCCTGGTGTCTACCGCGATATTCTGCCCTCCTCACGAGGAAGGATTCGGACCAACGGTCATGGACCCAGTTCTGGGTAAAGCTACGGCTAGCCCAAAACCAGGTGGGATGATGGCAGCCAACCTCAACCTTGCAATCGCTCGTGATTTGACCGAGAAAGTCGTCACGATGAGGCGGGCAACAGACTCAAATCTTTATCTAATGAGCGGTTTAGATCTGTTCTCAGCCGACGATGCGCATGATTTGCCTGATGACCTTCACCCCAATGCAGCCGGGCACCTTCGAATGGCCGAGCGATTTGCTAACCACGATCAGGTAGCACAATGGCTGGGGCGAGTGAGCTAATTTGCCTGGTATTTTGGCTGGGTAACTTTTAGAAAGGCTCGATACCGAAGGCTTTGGCCAACTTGTCGATCTTTTCGGCGCGGGCTAGGCGAGGCAGGTCTGAGCCGTCTCGAATCACTCGACCACCGGCTTCGAAGTCTTTCATAAAGTCGCGAGCCCAGGTTACGTCGGCCTGGTTCGGGCAGATAGTCTCGTTGATCACCGGAATCTGGCTTGGGTCTACCGAGAGTTTGCCGGTGAGTCCCAAAATAACCGCGTGTTCTGATCCTTCGCGAAGCTGAGGGTGGCTGGTGGTAATGGTTGGGCCATCGATTGGGCCGGGCAAGCCACCGATGCGGCTAGCCACCACGAGGCGTGATCGCGGGTAAAGCATGGCCATGTTGTCGGCCGCGGTTCCGGTGTCGCGGCGGTAGTCGCCACTGCCGAAGGCGAGTCTGAATGCACCCTTGGCGCAGGCAATATTGCGGGCTTCTTCGATTCCAAGAGCAGATTCAACCAGAGCAATAATTGGCACTTTGCCGCCGAGGGCCTCATTGGTGTCTTCGACGTGCGATGCGTCTTCGGTTTTAGCCAACATAACGCCTTGCAGGTTTTTTACGCCCTTCAAACGAGCACAATCGGCTGCCCAGAAAGGGGTCAGTCGGTCGTTGATGCGAACCCAGGCTTTGCCGCCAGCTTCGAGCCAAGCCACAACTGCCTCTAGAGCGGCGGGTTTGTCCTTTGGGTCAACGGCATCCTCAACGTCAAGAATAATTTGGTCGGCGCGCGATGCAGCAGCCTTGTCAAAGATCTCTGGTTTGTTGCCATTTACCAAGAGCCATGATCGTGAAATATCTGCCGGTACTTTTTTTGCCGCTGCCATTTAAATCTCCGCGTAATTCCTCTTTGAATTGTTCTGCTTCTATCCTTGCGTGAAATTTGCCAAGCATGCGCAAAACGGCTCTCGCTATTGATGATTACAGGTATTCGACAAAGACAAAGCCAGTTACTTGGTTATGAATGTCACCATTTGCTCGAGGGTCCAGTCCATTGACTTGCAGTCGGCCGGAAGCCAATTCAAGTGCCCGTGCAAAGCGCCTTCTGCGGTCAGCTGTTTCGTTTCAACACCTGCAGCCACAAGCTGGTTGAAATATTGCTCGCCTGACGCGCGGAGCGAATCATATTCGCTGTTGATGATTAGCGTCTCGGTCAGGCCTCCAAGGTTATCAAAATCCCCTGGATAGCAGTAGAAACTTGGGTCGGCTTGAGCGGGAGCCAATTGAACGTTGAGCCACTCCATGAATGGCGGATTGAAAACCAATTGACTTGGGATTTCGGCAAGCTTTTCCGACAACTCCTGCGATAGCTCTGGCAGCACCTCGTGAACAATGGGATAAACCAGGATGCTGCGGAAGCCGCTCAACTCGTTGCGATCACGCAACTGCAACATCACCGAGGCGGTCAGGCAGGCGCCTGCTGACGCGCCAGAAACCGTGATGCGATTTGCATCGACACCTAAGGCCGAGGCGTTGTCTCGAAACCACTGAGCCGCAGCTAGGCCGTCAATTTGCCCGGTCGGAAACTTTCTTTCGGGTGTGACCAGACGGTAATCGACCGACATTACGACGGCCTTCGCCCGATGTGCCAATTCTCGCGAAGCAATCTCTGCCTCATTCATGTCTAGGTCACCAAACATGAATGCTCCGCCGTGAAACCAAACCAAGCCGGGGGCTTTGTCGTCAAGGTTCTCAGGGCGATAAATGCGCACCGGAATTTCACCCTGGGGTCCAGGAATAGTGCGGTGCTCGATACCGAGTGCTGGCGAAACGTATTCGCTAAGCGGTTCGTTGTATTCGGCGCCAATCAATCCCATCCAGTCCATCTCGCCTGCATCGGCTGGAAGCTTTTTGAAGAGGTCAAATTTTTCGGCAAATAGTGGGTCAACGGGAGACATCTTCGGCTACTTTCTCTCTGTGAGTCGTTCAAGAATTTTTACATGCCCAGGCTCTAGTTCTTCGAGAGATCTCGCACCCAACAACTTCATTGTGCGAGTCATTTGCGTGCCAAGCAAATCGATGGTCTTGTCAACACCCTCGCGGCCGCCGGCCATTAGGCCATAAAGATAGGCGCGGCCGATCAGAGTGAATTTTGCACCCTTGGCGATGCAGGCAACGATGTCTTGACCGTGCATGATGCCGGTGTCAACGTGCACCTCGGCATGGTTACCAATCTCACGCACCGTATCTGGCAGAAGGTGGAAAGGAATCGGTGCTCGATCTAGTTGGCGACCGCCGTGGTTAGACAAGATAACGGCATCGGCCCCGGCCTCAACGGCAAGCTTTGCATCTTCAACATTTTGAATGCCCTTCACGACCAGGTTGCCCTTCCATTGGGTGCGAATCCACTTCAGGTCTTCAAAAGTCACGGTTGGGTCAAACATCTGGTCGAGCAACTCGGCTACCGTTCCGTTCCAAGATCCGAGCGACGCAAAAGCGAGGGGATCGGTGGTCAAGAAGTTGATCCACCACTCTGGGCGCGGAACCGCGTTGGTGATGGTTTTGAGCGTCAAGGCAGGTGGAATGGTCATGCCGTTGCGCTTGTCGCGAAGGCGAGCGCCGGCAACCGGAACATCCACCGTCAAAAGCAAGGTATCGAAGCCAGCCGCCTGAGCTCGCTCAACCAGGGCCATGCTCTTTTCACGGTCTTTCCACATGTAAAGCTGAAACCAGTTGCGGCCATTTGGGGCAGCAGCGGCAACCTCTTCGATTGAGCGAGTGCCCATGGTTGAGAGTGAAAACGGAATACCGGCGGCCTCGGCAGCCTGGGAGCCGGCGATCTCACCCTCGGCATGCATCATTCGAGTGAAGCCGGTTGGGGCGATGCCGAACGGCATGGCAACTTTTTTGCCAAGCACGGTCGAGCTTAGGTCTAGATCTGAGACATCTCGCAAAATGCGAGGTTGAAACTCAATGTCTTCAAATGCCTGTCGAGCTCGCGCCAAAGAGATCTCTTGATCGGCTGATCCATCGGTGTAGTCGAATGGTGCCTGGGGAGTGCGACGCTTTGCGATGTCGCGCAGGTCATAAATAGTCAGAGCCTCGTTTAGCCTGCGCTCGCGGGCGTTCCATACCGGCGCTTTGAAGCGCATGAGTTGAGCTAAGTCTTTGGGGTTTGGAAACTGACGCTTCAGGTTTGCCATTGTTTATCTCCTAGGCGATTACGAGCGGATTAGTGAGGGTGATTTGGTAGTCACCGTGGGTCAAAGTTGTGCCTAGTTCTGCAGCCGAACCATTCACTGTTAGGGCACTTTGGCCGGTTGCCGGCAAATTTAGGTCGGCGGTAACGCCAAAGGGAACCTTGAGGTCGATTGACAGTGTCGCTCCTGAAAGCTTCCAGTCAACGGCAACCTCACCGAAACCGGTCTGCATGCTCGACTTGCAGGCATCGAGGTGCGCGTGAGGAGCAGGTTGAATCGAGACTCGCTCATAACCCGGAGCATTTGGAGAAATGCCGCCAACGTTGCGGTACATCCAGTCGACCACGGCACCGTAGGCATAGTGGTTGAAACTCAGCATCCCTTCGCCGCTGCCTTCGGTCGGGTTGTCAAGACCGCCTCCAGAAATGGTGCCGTCTTCGTGAATCGCCTCCCAACGCTCCCAGATTGTGGTCGCACCAACGGTGATTGGGTAGAGCCACGAGCGCTTCTTGGTGCGCAACAGCATTTGATAGGCCTCGGCGATGTGGCCGTTTCGACTCATCGCGTCCATGATCACCGGGGTGCCCAAAAATCCGGTGCTGATTCGGGCATCGGTTTCGCGAACCAATTTTGCGAGTGTTGCGGCTATGTCTGCTCGCTCAGATTCTGGGGCTAGGTTGAACTCGAGTGCAATCGAGCAGCCCGTTGTGGTTTGAATAGCGGCCGGGGCAAGCTCGGCCCAAATCGCGGCCTTGAGTTCTTCGAATCGCGCACGCAGGGCAGCTGCCTCGGCGTGGTTGCCTAAAACATCTTCGGTGCGAGCGAGCAAGTCAACGCTGTGAGCCATGTATGCATTCGACATGAATTGACCGCTGACCTTGGCTGCCCACGGTTGGCCCTCGGGGGCATCTGGGTCAAGCCAGTCTCCCAATTGCATGCGCTGCGGAATCAACAGACCTTCGTGGTCATTTTTGTTGTGTTCAACCCAGGCGCGCATTGAGTCAAGCTGTGTTTCGAGAATTTGCTTGTCGCCGAAGCGTTCATAGATGCTCCATGGCACCACGGTCGCAGCATCCGACCAACCGGCTTCGCCGTAAGAAGTTTTAAATGGGCTGTCATCAGGCATTTGCATGCGAAGCAGGTCAGGCACCACCAGAGAAACTCGTCCGCCCTGATCACTCTGTTCGAGCTCGAGGTCGACGAGCCAGCTCTTGAAGAATTCGTGGTCATCGACCAAAGAGTGAGCCGCATAAATGAAGGCCTGGGCATCGCCTGTCCAACCCAAGCGTTCATCGCGTTGCGGGCAGTCGGTGGGTATTGAGACAAAGTTGTCGAGCAGCGACCACTTGGTGTTGCTGTGAAGTTTGTTAACTAGCTCGTGCGAACTTTCAAATTTGCCACGTTCAACGTTGTCGCTGCTGACGGCGATACCGGTGATTTCGAGAACTTCTGCTTCGCCCTCGATTTCGATGTCGGCATATTGAAAACCGTGAAAAGTGAGTTTTGGTTCGAGCGTTTGCTCGCCATCTTTGGCAATTATGTAGGTGTCGGTTGCTCGAGCACCGCGAAGGGCTGCGGTGTGCAGGTTGCCCGATTGCTCGAGCACTTCTGCGTGACGAACCGTCACTTTGGTGCCAGCCTTGGCGTCAACTTTTAGTCGCAACCATCCGGAGATGTTTTGGGTCAGATCAACGCGAATGGCGGCACCATGTGTGCTTCGGGCAGCGCCAAATTCAGCTATCGCTCTTACAGGTGCTGCAGCGCGAGGCTCAAGCACCGACTTGTCGAATTCACAAACTAGCGCGTGCTCCCATTTGGAGTCATCGAAACCGGGCTTGCACCAAGCCGGCTGGGCGAAGTTGAAGTCAAAATCGCAGCCGTCATAGATCGAGCCCATGCGAATACCGCCGTTGCCAGCCATCCAGGTGCCATCGGTGGCGATAGTTTCGCTGCTGCCATCTAGGTAGGTGATTTCGATTTGACCCAAGAAAGACGACTGGTCGCCATAGTTATCGACGATATTCATAAAGCCAAACTTGCCGCGATACCAACCGTCGCCAAGCAATACGCCCCAGGCGTTATGACCCGACTGCAGATATTCGGTCACATCGTAAGTGCTCGAAAGAATGCGTTGCTGATAGGTTGTCCAGCCAGGAGCAAAGAATTCGTCGCCAACTTTTTTGCCGTTGATCATCAAGTCAAAAATGCCGTGGGCAGTTGCGTAAAGGCGTGCGCTAGCCACCGGCTTGTTGAGTGCGAACTCTTTTCGAAGCAATGTTGCCGGGCCCTGAGCCTTAGAAACCTGACCGATTGCCGAGCCAACAAAGTCGCTAGGTTGGGTTAGACCTGCCTCTAGGCGGTAGGTGTTTGACCACTTTGACCAGCCCGCCGAGGTTTCGATTCGAACTCGATAAAAGCGAACCTCGCGGCTAGCCAACTCGGCACCAGGCGCTTTGATGTATTGGCTGCTTCTTCCGGCAACCTTCACGGCCTCTAGCGATTCGGCAAAATCTTCGGTCGAAGCCGCCTCTAGCTCGGCAGAAAGTTGAGTTTCGCCTGCGTCAGCACCAGTGACCTTCCAGCTCAACAGCGGCGTGCGGCCCGGAACACCAAGCAAACCCTCTTCGTATTCGCTGACCAGTTCAATTCTTAGGTTGCTCATTTGGCGCTCCGTTGCGTGGTGGTTGGGTGAAAGGTTTGGGGTTTAAAACTTTGGGCGATAAATTCGCGCTGCTTTGCCAGGTCTGGCGAAACCACACCGTGTGCGCTTGCCTGCACAATCAGGTTACCGATGGCGGTTGCTTCAACCGGGCCAGCTACAACCCGGATGCCGGTGCGATCTGCGGCAAGTTGATTGAGAAGTGCGTTTTGGCTACCGCCGCCAACAATATTGAGTTGATCGACCGCACGACCGGTGATTTCTTTCAGTTCGTCGACGGCAACCAAATAGCCATCGGCCAAAGACTCAAGAATGCAGCGGGTGATTTGGGCCGGCGTCTGCGGAACCTTGCCTCCGGTCCTAGAGACCGCATTTTGAATGCGGAACGGCATGTCGTTTGGTGCCGAAAACTCTGGGTCGGTCACATCGATGCGGGCCGAGGTTGCTACCTTTGCTGCATCTGCCAGAAGGTCGTCGATCGAGGGTTCGTAGCCTTGTTCTGACCAGGTGCGCTGCGACTCTTGCAGTAACCAAAGGCCGGCAAGGTTTTTTAAGAAGCGAATGCTCGAGTTGACTCCGCGTTCGTTGGTGAAGTTTGCGCGGGCGCTGGCCTCGTTGAGCACTGGCTGGTCAAGTTCAACACCGATTAGGCTCCAGGTGCCGCTCGACAAATAGGCTCCACCCTGTTGAAGTTTTGGAACCGCAACCACGGCCGAAGCGGTGTCGTGCGATGCCACCACGGTAACAACTGTTTCTTCAAGTGCCGGATGCGTAACGTGGGCCGGCAAAAGCTTGCCCAAAATCTCACCGGGTTCAATCAACTCAGGAAAAATGCTGGCGTCTAACCCCAGGCGAGCAAGCAAATCTTTACTCCAGGTGCCGGTCTTAACATCGATCAAGCCGGTGGTCGACGCGTTGGTTGATTCGGCCCGAGCTACGCCAGTCAGTAGGTATCCAATCAGGTCAGGCATCAATAAAAGAGTTTGGGTTTTGGCAAACAAGTCCGGCCGCTGTAACTGCTCGGCCGCCAACTGGTAAACGGTATTAAAGGGCTGAAACTGAAGCCCGTTAATCGCATACAAAGCCGACTGTTCAATTAGTGCATGCACCGCGTCTGCGCCAAGCAGGTTGCGTTCGTCTCGATAGTGGCGAGGGGTTGCAAGCAACTTTCCATCTTCACCAATCAGGCCGTAGTCAACCGCCCAGGTGTCGATTCCAATGCTCACAACCTTCTGGCCGCGCGAGGCCGCAAAGTCGCCCAGCGCAACAAGGCCCTCGAGGATTGATCGGTAGACCCGGTCGAAATCCCAGTGCAGTTCGCCACCAACCTCAATCGGACCATTCTTAAAGCGTGCCACCTCGTTGAGCTCAAGAGAGTTGCCTTCAAAAACGCCCGCAACAATTCGACCCGAGCTTGCGCCAAGGTCGATTGCTGCAAAAACGCCGGTCATGATTTATGGGTTGCTCTAGGTTTCTATCGAAGGAATGCCGCTGCCACGCCGGCGTCAACCGGAATGTGCAGGCCGGTGGTGTGGGTTAGTTCACCGGCAGTAAGTGCGATTACTGCATTGGCGACTGTCTCAGGCAGAACCTCGCGCTTCAAGATGGTGCGCTGTGCGTAGTATTTGCCCAGGTCGTTTTCGTTAACGCCATAGACCTTGGCGCGCGAGGCGCCCCAGCCGCCAGCAAAAATGCCTGAGCCACGAACCACGCCATCTGGGTTGATGCCGTTAACGCGAATGCCGTGCTCGCCAAGTTCGACTGCAAGCAGACGCACCTGGTGGGCTTG
>JBEGSA010000037.1:0-10709 GCA_041180145.1 Actinomycetota bacterium
TACGTATCGATCAACGAGCGTGGTGAGTTCAACTCGATCATTACCGACTTCGAGGGTCAGCATGTTTTCGAGGCCAACAAGCCGATCTCGCAGCACCTCAAGGCGGCCGGCCGCGTGCTTCGCCAGGCTTCATACGAGCACTCATACCCGCACTGCTACCGATGCAAGAACCCGCTGATCTACAAGGCGGTTTCATCTTGGTTCGTTGAGACCACCAAGCTTCGCGAGCGCATGCTCGAGCTAAACCAGCAGATCGACTGGACGCCTGACCACACCAAAGATGGCTCGTTCGGAAAGTGGCTCGAAAACGTTCGCGACTGGGCGATCAGCCGCAACCGCTTCTGGGGTGCGCCGATTCCGGTTTGGAAGTCGGATGACCCGGCATATCCGCGCGTCGACGTATACGGCTCTCTCGAAGAACTTGAGCGTGACTTTGGGGTTCGTCCGGCCGACTTCCACCGTCCGGTCATCGACGAGTTGACCAGACCAAATCCAGATGATCCAACCGGTCGCTCGACCATGCGCCGAGTGCCCGAGGTTCTCGACTGCTGGTTCGAGTCTGGTTCGATGCCATTCGCTCAGGCGCACTACCCATTTGAGAACCGAGAGTGGTTTGAGACCCACAACCCGGGTGACTTTATCGTCGAATACGTCGGTCAGACCCGTGGATGGTTTTATACCCTGCACGTGCTTTCTACCGCGCTATTTGATCGCCCTGCGTTCAAGTCGGCGGTATCGCATGGCATCATCCTTGGCAATGATGGCCAAAAGATGTCTAAGTCACTGCGCAACTACCCAGATGTGAATGAGGTTTTTGACCGAGATGGCGCCGACGCGATGCGCTGGTTCTTGCTTTCGAGTCCAATTCTTCGAGGCGGAAACCTGGTCGTCACCGAGCAGGGCATCCGTGAAGGCGTTCGCCAGTTCTTGCTGCCTCTTTGGAACACCTGGTACTTCTTCTCGCTCTACGCAAATGCGTCAAACTACGACGCCAAGTGGTCGACCGAAAGCACCGATGTTCTTGACCGCTATCTCTTGTCGAAGGCGCACGACGTTGTGAAAGAGGTCGAGGGGCACTTCAACCGATTCGATTCTTACTCTGCCGCAGCTAGCCTGCGTGACTTTGCCGATGTTCTAACCAACTGGTATGTTCGCCGCTCGCGCGATCGATTCTGGGAGGGCTCGGCCGAAGCCTTTGACACTCTCTACACCGTGCTTGAGGTAATCACTCGAGCCGCTGCACCGCTGCTGCCTATGGTTGCCGAGCAAATTTGGCAGGGTCTGACCGGCGGACGAAGCGTGCACCTCGAAGACTGGCCAGATGCCAGCAGGCTTCCTCACGACCAGAGGCTCGTTGAAGCGATGGACCAGGTGCGAACCGTAAGTTCGGTGGCATCAAGCCTTCGCAAGGCCAATGGGCTTCGCGTGCGTTTGCCTCTTGCCAAACTCACCGTGGTGACCAAGAACGCACAGTCGTTGGCTGAATTTGCAGACATCATTGCCGAAGAGCTGAACGTGAAGTTGGTCAACCTGGTTGAACTTTCGCTCGACTCGACAAGCGAGTTTGGCGTGATTAAGCGTTTGACCGTCAACTCAAGAGCGGCTGGTCCGCGAATTGGCAAATCCGTTCAAGCCGTTATTCAGGCGGCCAAGGCGGGCGATTGGTCTGAGGTTGACGGTGTCGTTATCGCCGGAGGTGTTGCGCTTATAGAGGGCGAATACGAGATTGATTTGGTCGCCGACCTAAGCGAGGCTGTCGCCGACGAGGCACCAACCGAGTTCATCGGAATTCTGCCTTCAGGTGGGTTCTTGATTCTTGATGGCAGAGTCACCGCCGAGCTAGCGGCCGAAGGCTTGGCGCGCGATGTCATTCGTGCGGTTCAGCAAGCTCGTAAAGATGCCGACTTTGACGTTAGTGACCGAATCAAACTGACTTTGACCGCAACTGATGATGTTTTGGCTGCAGTGGCCGAGCATTCGGCGCTGGTGAAGTCAGAAACACTTACCCTCGAGCTCGAAACCCACAGCAACTCGATTCTCACTGAGCCGGTTGCCGTTGGCGAAGGCCAGCAAGTTGAGATTTTGGTGCAGAAGATTTGAGTGATCTAGAGTCGCAAAACGCTCGCGAAGATGCCTATTGGGCAGAAAAGGCGGCCTCAGTTGAAGCGGACCTGCTGACGCGAATTCCCGAAAACAAGTTGCGTCCACGACTCGAGCCAACGCGTCGCGCCGTCGAGTTGCTCGGAGATCCGCAGAAACTTTATCGAGTTGTGCATGTCACCGGAACCAACGGTAAGACCAGCACCACTCGTTTTATCGAGAGACTGCTTCGTGAGCACGGGTTGCGCACGGGTCGCTTCACCAGCCCACACCTGGTCAAAATCAATGAGCGCCTTTCGCTAGACGGCGAACCCGTTTCTGACGAACGTTTATTCACCGTTTGGCAAGACATCGCTCCGATCCTTGAAATCGTTGACGCCGAACTGATTGCGGCCGGCGACACCAAGCTAACCTTTTTTGAAGCCCTTGCCGTCTTAGGTTTTGCGGTCTTTGCGGACGCTCCGGTTGATGTGCTCGTGCTCGAAGTTGGCATGGGTGGCGAATGGGATTCGACAAACGTTGCTGACGGTGATGTTGCCGTCTTTACTCCGATAGACCTAGATCACATCGAAAGGCTTGGCTCGACCATTGCCGAGATAGCCAAAACCAAATCTGGAATCATCAAGCCTGATTCAATAGTGATCTCAGCAAAGCAGCCGTCTGATGCAGAAAATGTCTTGCGCGCTGTTGCTGCAGAGCGAGCCGAATCAATTTCGTTCTTTGGCGAGAACTTTGATGTGGTCGACTCCGACATCAACACTCTGGGTCAGACGGTCACAATTAAAAGCCTCGCTGGCGAATACAGCGACCTAAATTTGCCCGTGCACGGCTCTTACCAGGCTCAAAATGCCGCGCTAGCCGTTGCTGCCGTCGAGGCGTTTCTTGGTGGCGGCACTCAGCGAATCATGGATGATGTTGTTCGAGCTGCCTTTGCCGATTTTTCGTCACCGGGCAGGCTTCAGATTGTTAGCCGAGAACCGCTCACCATTCTCGATGCCGCCCACAACCCCAGCGGCGCCGAATCATTGGCTAAGGCGCTCAAAGAGTCATTCGGGTCACCCTATGCAATCGGTGTTCTCTCGGTTCTCGCAGACAAGAACGCGCGAGGTTTGCTGGAGGCGCTAGATGACAGTTTTGTTGAATTCGTGATCACGCAATCTTCATCGCCGAGAGCACTACCCGCCGAAGAGCTAGCAGAATTGGCACGTGAGGTTTTTGGTGCAGATCGCGTCAAGGTTCAGGCAAACGCGCAGTGGGCAATTGCCGAGGCAAGCAATGCTCTGCCTGCAGGTCAGGCATCGGCAATCGTGGTCACCGGCTCGATAACCTTGGTTGGCGACGTGCTAAAACTAAAACAGATAGAGGCTGAACAAGATGCGTAATCGCTCAACTCAAAGAACTCTTGGTTCTATGTTGATGGCTTTCGAATCATTCGTGGTGTTCTTTGCCACGCTGGTTGCTTTTGGCCTAAAGGTTGCCGACGGAGCAACTGTCTGGGCAGTTGGTCTAACCCTAGCGTTTGCCCTAATCATGACCCCCGCCATACTTGGCAAAAAAGGCTCTTATCTGTTCGGTTCTTTCTTGCAGTTGGTTGTCGTAGCCCTCGGCATCTGGGTGCCGCTGATGTACATTGTTGGCGGAATTTTCGTTTGTTTGTGGGCTTGGGCAATGATTGCCGGTTCAACAATCGATAAGGCACGTGCCGCGATCGATCGAGCAGCCGAAGCCACCAATTAATTTTCCATCCACTATCTCGTCAAGACTTTCAAAGGAGAAAAAATGTCAGAAATTCAGCAGACCCTAGTTCTAATCAAGCCAGATGGCGTGAAGCGAAACCTAATTGGCGAGATCCTCGCAAGAGTAGAAGCCAAGGGTTACGTTGTTGCCGATTTGAAGAAATTCACTCCATCGATTGACCTTCTTGCAGCTCACTACGCCGAGCACGAGGGCAAGCCCTTCTACCAGCCATTGGTTGATTTTATGAAGAGCGGCGACGTCGTGGCCATCAAGCTAGAAGGTCACCGAGTCATCGAAGGTTTTCGCTCATTAGCTGGGGCAACCGACCCAACCCTAGCGGCGCCGGGCACCATACGTGGTGACCTTGGCCGTGACTGGGGCCTCAAGGTTCAGCAGAACCTGGTTCATGGATCTGACTCACCAGAGTCGGCAGAACGAGAGCTTGCTCTCTGGTTCTAGAGCAGCGTTGGCCAGAACGACCAGAACCGCCAGACGATAATCGCAATAGCTATCGCCTCGGTGATAACCGTGAATAGCCAAGCCTTATTTGCGAATCTATCGAAGAAGCCGACCATCCTGATTGGTGTGTCGATAAACCCATCGTTGGCTCCGAAAATGAAGACTCGCCAGAACATCGGAACCATCGCTGCCCAAGCCACCATGCAATAGGGGCAAAGAACATTGATTACGAAGGTGCTCTGAACGAAAAGCCAGAGCACAAAGATAAAGCCTGCAGTGACCCCGGCTGCGAATATCCGCCAGAACCAGCGGGCGAATTTTGCACCAGAAAGTATCGCGACACCCAGAATCACTGGCGCAAAAAACGCCGCTAAACCAATTAGAGGGTTTGGAAACCCAAACAACTTCGCTTGCTCTGTCAGCATCACCGATTTACATGAGATGAAGGGGCTGATGTCGCAACTGAGTGTTGCATTTGGGTCAGCCGCCACGTGCAATCGTTCGAGGGTCAGTGAGAAAGCGGCGATCCAACCCACAATGCCAGTCACAATCATCGACCAGGCAAAGCTCTTGGTTGGATTAGGAAGGCTATTGACCTCAGCGGAAACGTTGCTCACTCTTTCAGTATCGCACGCACCATTGGTGACATTTGCTGCTTAGCGTGTCATACTTGAAGGAGTTTGAGCGGCCACACCCGTTTCAACTAAAGATTTAGCAAGAACTAGCGTTGATATCGCGTAAGGCCCATCGGGCAGCGTTTGCCGCAAAAGAGTTGCTTGCCGACAGTTTTGGTTGTTCGCAAAAGCGAGCAGCAACGATTTACGCCCTAGGGTCTGGTGAGTGTGGCCCAGAAACACGGGCAGCTTGGAGTGCACCAGAAATGGTGAAAAAAGAAGATTCAAACGCACCTGTAGAAGCAGCAAAGACCCCGCGTCGCCGCGCTGTGGCCAAGAAGGTAGACGAGCCTGCCGCCCCGGCGGTTGAAGAAGCAAGCGCAGCGCCGGCCAAAAAGTCCGCATCAAAGCGAGCACCAGCAAAGGCAACTGCTGCCAAGGCAACCTCTGCCAAATCGACTGCCAAAAGCAAGGTGGCAGAAACGCAAGTAGAGCTTGAATCAGCAGCTGTTGCTCCTGCAGAAAAGCCCAAGGCAAAGCGCACTTCACGTTCATCGGCAAAGGTCGAAGCCTCGGTTGCAGAGGTTCAGGCCCCGGTCGCCATGTCAGCAACTTCACTGATGTTTATGGCTCCTGATCTACCGACTCCGGTTATTGACCCTAAGCGCAACCGGCCGATTGAAGACAAGCCTGAGGGCGACGAGAGTCACCGCCGAACTCGCACCCGTCGCCGTGCCGGCGAAGAGGGCAACATCGAAACACTTGCGCCAAACGCGGTTGTGAAGGTTCGCACCCCTCGCGAGCCAAAAGAGCCAAGCAACGAACCCACTCGCGTAAAGGGTTCAACTCGCCTTGAAGCTAAAAAACAACGTCGTCGCGATGGTCGCGATGCCGGTCGTCGTCGCACGGTGATTACCGAATCAGAGTTTTTGGCTCGCCGTGAGGCCGTTGACCGCAAGATGATTGTTCGTTCGAAAGACGGCAAGATTCAGATTGGTGTGCTTGAGGACTCAGTTCTAGTCGAGCACTACGTAGCCAAAGCCTCAGAGGCATCGCTGATTGGCAATGTTTATCTGGGTAAAGTTCAAAACGTTTTGCCTTCGATGGAAGCGGCATTCGTCGACATCGGTCGTGGCCGCAACGCAGTTCTTTATTCTGGAGAAGTTGACTGGGAGCTTGCCGAAACCGGCAACCAGCCACGTCGCATTGAACTTGCTCTCAAGTCTGGCGATACCGTCTTGGTTCAGGTCACTAAGGACCCGGTTGGTCAAAAGGGTGCCCGCCTAACCAGCCAGGTATCGCTTCCTGGTCGCTACTTGGTTTACGTGCCTAACGGTTCGATGAACGGCATTTCTCGCAAATTGCCAGATTCAGAGCGCGCCCGTCTAAAGAAAATTCTCAAAGAGATTCTTCCTGAGGATGCCGGCGTGATTGTTCGCACAGCCGCTGAAGGCGCGACCGAAGAGCAGTTGACCCTTGATGTTCAGCGTTTGCAGCAGCAATGGGAAGACATCAGCAAAAAGGTCGAAAAGGGCAACGGCCCGGTATTGCTACACAGCGAGCCGGACCTATTGGTCAAGATTGTTCGCGATGTCTTCAATGAAGATTTCCAGAAAATGGTTATCTCCGGCGACGACGCCCGTGAAGTTATTGAAGAATACCTTCAGTCAGTCGCACCTGACCTTCTGGAACGTGTTGAAAAATACGAAGGTACCAAGGATGTTTTTGACGAGTACCGCGTTGGTGAGCAAATCGCCAAGGCGCTAGAGCGCAAGGTTTATTTGCCATCTGGTGGTTCGCTCGTGATCGACCGCACCGAAGCAATGACCGTAGTTGACGTAAACACCGGTAAATTCGTTGGATCGGGTGGCAACCTTGAAGAAACCGTCACCAAGAACAACCTTGAAGCGGCCGAAGAAATCGTAAGGCAGCTTCGACTTCGCGACATCGGCGGCATCATCGTTGTCGACTTCATCGACATGGTTCTCGAATCTAACCGCGACCTTGTTCAGCGACGTTTGATGGAGTGCCTAAGCCGTGACCGCACCAAGCACCAGGTGGCAGAGGTCACCTCTTTGGGTCTGGTGCAGATGACTCGTAAGAAGCTGGGCATCGGGCTTCTTGAGGCGTTCAGTGAACCTTGTGAGGCTTGTGCTAGCAGAGGTGTGATTGTTCATCACGAACCGATCATGCGTTCAAAGCAGATTGCCGGAGAAGAGCCACGTGCCCCTCAACAGCAAAAGCAGGGCAAAAAGAACCGTAACGACCGCAACAACCAAAAGTCAGAGGTTGCAAAGGTTGTTACCCCAGAACGTGCAGTTGAGCTAAATAACGTAATCACCAAGATTGCTGCCTCGACTGTTGCTGCCCACGAGGCAGCGGGCGAGCCATCGCCAATCACTTTGCCGCAGGTCAAGACTCAGCCAGAGTCGGTAGATGCGGCAGAAAAAATGTTGGAGGCAGTTCTAGACGCCCTTCCAGAGCCAAAGGCTCCTGGTCAGGGTCGTCGCAAACCGCGCCGAGCAACAAGCGGAGGAACCGTGGCACCCGTCACATCCTCAGCGAATGCAGAAACTGCTGGCTAAATAGGTTTGACCGCAGCCACTTGGCAATGTAGACTAGACCCTCGTTGCCTGCTGATATTCGCACGTGCAATACATCAAGACTTTTCGAACAAAGGGTAGATCTGTGGTTTACGCAGTAGTCCGCGCAGGCGGCCGCCAGGAGAAGGTGTCGGTAGGCACCATCGTGACTCTCGACCGTATTAAGGCTGACGCCAACGGCAAGATTGAGCTAGCCGCTCTTCTTCTAGTTGACGGTGACAAGGTCACCACCGATGCCACGGCACTTGCCAAGGTTAAGGTCACTGCCGAGGTGCTCAACGACCTCCGCGGTCCTAAGATCATCATCCAGAAGTACAAGAACAAGACCGGATACAAGAAGCGCCAGGGCCACCGCTCTGAGTTGACTCGTGTTCAGGTCACCGAGATCAAGTAAGGACTGACGCAGAATGGCATCGAAGAAGGGTGTTAGCTCGACCCGTAACGGTCGTGACTCAAACGCACAGCGTCTAGGCGTTAAGCGCTACGCAGGTCAAGAAGTCAACGCAGGAGAAATCTTGGTTCGTCAGCGTGGAACCCACTTCCACCCGGGCGCTAACGTTGGCAAGGGCAAGGACGACACCTTGTTCGCTCTCGCCGCTGGCTCGGTTTCATTTGGAACCAAGGGTGGCCGTCGCGTTGTAAACGTGACCGAGGCTGCCTAAGCAGTTATCAAGTTTTAGCGGGAGGCGAGCCTTGTGGCTCGCCTTTCCTGTTTCTAAACCATATTTGAAAGCAGAAAGGAGCACAGCATGGTTTCATTTGTTGACCAAGTGACTCTTCATCTGCGCGCCGGAAACGGTGGAGACGGTTGTGTCTCTGTTAAACGTGAGAAGTTCAAACCACTTGCTGGCCCAGACGGTGCCGACGGTGGTAAGGGTGGGTCGATCTCTCTAATTACCGACTCAAACGTCACAACGCTGCTTGACTTTCACTTTCACCCTCACCGCGCCGGTGGCGACGGTGGCGACGGTGCCGGAGACTTTAGAAATGGTGCCCACGGCGAGAGTCATGTGCTTCGTGTTCCCGTAGGAACCGTAGTCAAGGATGAAAAGGGCAAGGTAATTGCCGACCTTGACGAAGAAGGCATGGAACTCGTTGTTGCCGAAGGTGGCATGGGCGGCCTTGGTAACGCGGCACTCTCGAGCTCGAAGCGAAAGGCTCCTGGTTTCGCGCTTTTCGGTGTTCCAGGGTGGTCTGGCGACGTAATCCTGGAGTTAAAGACAGTTGCCGACGTCGCTCTAGTTGGATATCCAAGCGCTGGCAAGTCTTCACTTATCGCAGCGCTTTCGGCAGCGCGCCCAAAGATTGCCGATTACCCGTTTACTACTCTTCACCCAAACCTAGGTGTGGTTCAGGCCGGCGAGACTCGTTTCACCATTGCTGATGTGCCTGGGCTTATCGAAGGCGCCAGCCAGGGCAAAGGTCTTGGTCTTCAGTTTCTGCGTCACGTAGAGCGCTGTTCGGCACTGCTTCACGTTCTGGATTGTGCCACTCTAGAGCCTGGTCGCGACCCGCTCACCGACCTTGACAAGATTCTCGTCGAGTTAGAGGCATACCAGGTACCAGAGGGCGAAGTGCCCCTTACTCAGCGCCCACAGTTGATCGCGCTAAACAAGGCAGATGTGCCCGACGGCAAAGAGTTGGCCGAGTTTGTGAAGCCAGATCTAGAGGCTCGCGGTTACCGGGTTTTTATCATCTCGGCAGTTAGCCACGAAGGGCTTCGCGAACTGAACTTTGCTCTCGCTCAATTGGTTGAGCAGGCTCGCGCCGACCGCCAACACGAGCCAGCCAAGCCGCGCATCCAATTGATGCAGGTCAAGCGTGACGAAAACAAGTTCACCATCAACAAAGAGATGCACGGCGACGAAGAGATTTATCGCGTTCTTGGGCCAAAGCCAGAGCGCTGGGTTCACCAGACCAACTTTGCCAACGAAGAGGCCGTGGGTTACCTAGCCGACCGCTTGGCAAAAATTGGTATGGAGCAAGAGCTTTTCAAGGCAGGCGCGCAGGCTGGTTCAACTGTCGTCATCGGCCCTGGCAAGGGAATCGTTTTCGACTGGGAGCCAACCATCACCGCCGCAGCCGAGTTGATTGCTGGTCCACGAGGCACCGACGCACGTTTCGACCTGCGCGAGCGCCGCACCACCAAAGAACGTCGTCAGACCTACACCGAGCGCATGGATGCCAAGGCCGCCCTACGCGAAGAAATGCGCAAAGAGGGAGAGGCCGGCATGTGGTCTAACCCAGAGGATTTCGAAAAGGAAGATTAAGTGGCACTTCAAAACAGGAGCGAACTGGCAACGGCCAAGCGCATCGTAGTGAAGGTTGGTTCATCGTCAATCAGTGGCGTCAACGAGTCAAAAATTGAGCACCTTGTCGATGCCTTAGCCAAGTCCCATTCACGCGGCGCAGAGGTCATCCTGGTTTCTTCGGGTGCAATCGCAACCGGAATGCCGCTTCTTGGCTTTGCTGTCAAACCTGAGGATCTTTCAACTTCGCAGGCATTGGCTGCGGTCGGGCAGAGTCGGTTGATTTCTCGTTATCAGGTCAGCCTCGAGCGTTTCGGTATCGTCGCAGCCCAGGTGCTTCTAACCTCGGGTGATTTGGAAGCCCAAGAGACGCGTGAAAACGCAAAGCGAGCCATGGATCGCCTGGTTTCACTTGGCGTTTTGCCAATCGTGAACGAGAACGACACGGTTGCCACCCAAGAAATTCGCTTTGGCGACAATGATCGACTCGCAGCCCTGGTAGCCGTGCTCGTAGACGCAGATGCACTCGTTCTGCTAAGTGATGTCGATTCGCTCTACGACATGCCACCGGTCAATCCCGGTGCCAAGCGAATCGAAAGTGTGAAGTTTGGTGAGAGTCTTGACGCGATCGAAGTAGGCGGAAGCAGCACTTCGGTTGGCACGGGAGGTGCTGTTACCAAGGTGCAGGCTGCTCGAGTTGCCACCGAAGCTGGGGTTCCGGTTCTGCTGACCAGCACCGATTTAGTTGCAAATGCGCTCGATGGCGAACCGGTTGGTACCTGGTTTGAGGCCAAAGAAAGCTAACCACTTCTTGGATAGGGTTTATTTATGATCACGGCAATAGAAAAAATCGCGCTGGCAAAGGCCGCATCTAAGGCACTGGCGCAGGCGTCGACAATTCAGAAGAACGAAGTGCTGAAGCAGATTTCTTTGCTATTGCCAGCTCG
>JBEGSA010000038.1:0-10514 GCA_041180145.1 Actinomycetota bacterium
GACAAAAGTCAATCTGAGTCGATAACGATTTGGTAAGGGTGGGGCTAACTTGAATTCTCCAGAAACCGTTGTCTCGGTCGACGAGATGACCATCGAAGAGCACGATGCTCTATTTGTTTTGACCGAGTTGGTTCGCACCGGGCGCGCTCAGACCAGGTCAGACCTTGGGCGCCTATCTGGCCTGGGCAGAAGCATTGTTACCCAACGCGTTGAAGAAGCGCTTAACCTGGGGCTTCTCGAAGAAGCTGACTTTGGTGTGTCAACCGGCGGTCGCGTTCCGCGCACCCTGCGTTTTAAGTATGAAATCGGAACTTTTGTGGTTGTCGAATTTGGCGCTCGAAACCTGGGCGTAGCGGTGACCGACCTTGCCGGAAAAATTGTAGAGAGCATTCACGAAAATTGGGACATCACCGAGGGGCCTGACAAATCACTCGACCGAGTGGTCAAGATGGCAAGCACCTTGATCAAAAAGAACAGCCTTCCAGATGTCTGGGCAGTAATCATCGGTGTTCCAGGTCCGGTCGAGTTTGAAACCGGCAAGCCAGTTGCTCCCCCGATTATGCCTGGCTGGAACGGATTCGACATCCGTGGCTTTATGTTGGCCGCCTTCGGCGCACCATGCTGGGTTGACAACGATGTGAACCTGATGGCTCTTGGCGAGCAAGCGGTTTTGAAGGCCACCAATCAGCACGGCACCGCGGCCGACAACCTGTTGTTTGTGAAGGTCGGCTCGGGAATTGGTGCTGGCATCATTTCGGGTGGCAAGGTTCACCGCGGCGCAAACGGTTCGGCCGGAGACATTGGCCACGTTGCAATTGCCGACGACAGCAAGATCGTGTGCCGCTGCGGTCAGATCGGTTGTCTCGAGGCCATTGCTGGCGGATGGGCGCTGGCTCGCGACGGTGAGTTGGCTGCCAAAGATGGGCGCTCTGGATTCTTAGCGGAACGGCTAAAGAACAAGGGTTTCCTGTCGCCAATTGACATCTCTGAAGGTGCCAACACCGGCGATGCCTATTGCATCGAAGTTGTTGCCCGCGCCGGGCGCATGGTTGGCGAGACTTTGGCTACCCTGGTGAACTTCTTTAACCCGGGAATGCTAGTTGTTGGCGGAACAATTGCCTCGACCGGCGACCTGTTCTTAGCTGCTGTGCGTCAAACCGTTTACCGCCGATCATTGCCTTTGGCGACCCGTGACCTGCGTATTGTGCCGGCGAACCCAAACCATGAAGAGGGTTTGATTGGTGGCGCTGCTCTAGCCCAGACAGAAATCTTTAGCCGCACCCACATGAACAAGTGGATCGCCGAGAGCTCGCCGCGAGCACTTATCGCTCATTAACCCGAAACTTTAGTACGGTTCATTGGCGAATTAGCGAGTGAACCCAAACAAAAAGGGCACCCATTGGGTGCCCTTTTTACATCCGCCCGGCGGCAAGAATTTAGCTCTTGATACCGCCCGAGAATCCCTGGATGAATTTCTTCTGGAAGATCAAGTAGACGATGGTAATCGGGATCATCGCAATGATCAACACAGAGAAGATGTTGTTCCACTCGATGTTGAACTCACCGACGTAGGAAAAAATGACAACTGGAAGGGTTGGGTTCTCGGAGCCACCCAAGAATATTAGGGGCGTGAAGAAATCGTTCCAGATGATGATGCCGGCCATGGTCGCCACGGTTCCGGTCGCAGGAGCTAGCAAGGGGAAAACCACCTGTATGTAGGTTCGCAACTTCGAGGCACCATCTATGTTTGCCGCCTCTTCATATTCGGTTGGCAAGGCTCTTGCAAAGCCGGCGTAGAGAAATACCGAAAGCGGCATCAACATGGCGATGTAAATCACACCCATACCCGCAGGGCTGCCGAGCAAACCCAGGGTTTGAGCGCCGATGTAAATCGGAACAAGACCCAACTGCGCAGGCACCACGATTCCAACAAGAATCATATAGAACGTGACCTTGCTGAACTTAGACGTTCGGCGCACCAAAACATATGCGGCAACAGAACCGAAGATGATTAATCCAAATACACCAATGACCACAATGACCATGCTGTTGAACAAACCCAGATACAACGTGCTCGAAGTTTCTGAGCCCAAAACGTAAGCAAAGTTTTCGAAGGTTGGTTTCATGGCTGGCATGTATGCCGGGGTCTCAACGCCTTCGGTGCGTGACTTAAGGGCGATGTTCACCAAGAAGTAGAGCGGCGAAAGAAGAATGATCGCTGCAATCCAAACAATAATTTCTCGAAGCAGTGTGAGCTTTGTGTATCTATTCATGATTAGTTGTTCACTCCACGGTCACGAGTTAGGAATAGCTGGATTGCTGCGGCGATGAGGATGACGACTGTGAATACCAAAGAAATTGCTGCGCCATAGCCGTACTCCATGAATTCAAAGGTGTTGCGGTAGATCACAGTCGACAAAGTGTCGGTAGCGCCGAATGGTCCACCATTTGTCATTGCCTTCACCTGGTCGAAAATCTTGAGGCCGGTGGTCAAGGACAGCGTTGTGTTGATGGCAATTGCCGGCTGAATCATAGGCATCGTGATGTGCCAGAATCGCTTCCAAATACCGGCACCATCCAAGGCAGCCGCCTCTTCGAGCTCTTGGGGCACAATCGCAAGACCGGCAAGGTAAATGACCATTGCCATACCGATGTTCTGCCAAACCGCAACGATAAGAACGGCAACCAAAGCTGTTTCTGGTTCGGCCAACCAGATGCGCTGCATGTCGGGGTTTCCGGTGGCAACCAAGATGGCGTTCAACGGGCCATCGACAGCAAAGATGTATTTGAAGATGTATGAAACCGAGATCGAGCTAAGCACCACCGGCAAGAACAGCACGGTGCGCAAGAAGTAGCGGGTCTTGAGACCTCGGTTTAGTGCCAGTGCCAAAAGCAGGCCAAAGATATTGGTTGCAACCAAGAAGCCGATGGCTAGAAACGCTGTGTTACCGAGCGAAGCCATGACTTCGTAGTCGCTGAAGAGTCGCACAAAATTTTCGACGCCGGTGAAGTTTGCCTCACCGATGCCGGTGAAGTCGGTGAATGCATAGGATGCACCCAAAAATGTTGCTACGTAGTGCACCGAAAGCACAGCTGCGAGGCCTGGGAACGCCCACCACCAAGCGCCGTGAACGACCAAGCTCTTGTGCTTTAAGGCAGAGGCCCCGGGCTTGAGCCCAGGGCCTCTGTTGAGGCCAGACTTCTTTGGAGAAGTGGTAGCTGTCTTTTCCAATGAGCCTGACATCATTTCCTTATAGCTAGTTGTTACAGATTGAAGCGGGGGTTACTTCCAGGCGCGGTCTACGGCCAGAAGAACCTGGTCGATGATTGCGCGGCCGGTGAGAAGACCCTGAATGCCGGTACCGAGGCGGATGTAAACCTCCGGTGCACCCCATGCTTGGTTAGGGAACGCATAGGTCATGCCAGACTTTAGGTAAGGTGCGATCTCTGAGAACTGAACCGGAAGCTTGGCTGGGTCGACGCCCTGAACTGGTAGGTTACCTGAAACCTTCTGGTAAATGTTCTGACCGGTGATGGTCGATGCGTAGTTGATGAATGCCTTTGCTGCAGCAAGCTTCTTGGTTTTTGCGTTTACGGCAAGAGCGTAGTTGCTCGAAACAGGTAGGCGCTGTGCACCAGGGAAGATTCCAGTTTTTAGAACGTACTTCTTCATGAACGGAATGTTGCTGAATGCAACCGAGGTGCCACCAGGAACGAAAACCGAGTATGACTTGCCAGCGAAGAAGCGGTTGTCGATTGCGTCAACGAAGCCACCTGCAGCTGCACCATCCTGGAAACATCCGGCAGCGGTCATCTGCTGAATCTGAGTCATGACTGCACGCCATTCCTTTGACTGAGTGAATGAAACCTTGCCAGCTGCTCGCTGAACGTTCCAAGCGTCACCCTTGGCGTAGACATTTGCACCAGACATGCCCATGACCATTAGGCCATTGTTTCCATACATTGAACCAGCGAGACCGAAGAAGGTCTTGCCCTTTTCGCGGGCAACCTTGCAAGCTGAAAGCAGCCCAGCAAAAGTGGTTGGCCAGGTTAGGCCATCTGCCTCTAGAACGGTCTTGTTGAAGATCATCGAACCAGCGGTCTGGTCAAGAGCCACAGCGTAAGTCTTGCCACCAACTCCCAGAACGTTGGTCGCTCCCTTGGGGTTCGACTTCTTTGCGTTAGTACTGGATATGTCGGCAACAAACTTAGCCTTTACCAATGGTAGAAGGGCATTTGCGACACCATTTCCAGGCTGAACCATGAAGATGTCATCTGCGTTTGATGCACGCAGCTTGGTCACTAAATCTGCCGGGTAGTTTGCGGTCGCGGTCTCAACTAGCTTGGCTTCATACTGTGGGTAAGCCGCGTTGAACGCGTCTACAAGTGCCTTGTAAGGAGACGCGGCGCCACCACCAGGGGTTGGAGCGTTGACTGTGAAGGTGTTTGCCGCTGTTGCCGCTTGAGCTGAAGCGCCGAACCCTACCAACGCAGATGCGGTTAGCAGAGAAACAGCGATGCTAGCGACTGTGCGCTTTGTTGCATTTCTCATCGAAGAACCTTTCGTGACTTCTTTGTCATCCCGCCGAATATTTTCGGGGGCCGAATCTACTTACGTGTAGGACTCAATTTGAACTCTACCCATACTTGCGTTGATTTTCGACAAAAGTCTTGTCAAAAAGACCAACTGTTATGTTTCTGTTAGATATAACTTTTTCGAAGCTGGTTCGAGGCCTAGTTGTTCTTCAAATGTATCTTGGGCAGAGTCAACGCCAAAACAAATATCACGATGTAAGCAATCACCGAATTCAAGAAGATTGGGTGGAAGGCATCAAAGTATGCCAATTGAACTTGAGTTTTGAGCGTCGGCTCGAGCTGAGCTATCGCTTCGGGCGAAATGTTTGAACCGGTTAAGCCGTTTGGCAAGGAGAGTTGGTTTAGCAAGGCCACTGCCCCGAATCCAAAGATGCCGCCGGAGATCGAAGACACAATAGCGCCCGACATGTCGCGAACTACCGAGAATGTAGAAGTGATTGCGCCCAAGAATTTCTCTTTGCTGTAGGCCTGGGTGAGGGTCAGGTTGAGTTGCACAAAGGTGCCGAGGCCGATTCCACAAACCACGAGGCAACCAACCAAGAACCAGGGGCCTAGCTGTGAACTGAACAGGTATGCCGCGAGCATGCCCAAACCAGTGATTGCGCTGCCGATGACTGGAAGCTTGGTGTATTGGCCGGTTTTGCCAACCCGCCTAGTAGTAATGAGTGAGACGCCGAGCATGGCAAGAATCATGGGGCCAAGCGACAAACCCGCGAGCCAACCCGGAACGCCATACGACATTTGAAGCAGCGACGGCACATAGCTTGAAACTGCAAACAGGTTTGCGCCGCTTAGCGCCGAAATTGTGAGCGCGGTGATGGCACCGCGGCTTGCAAAACTACGAATTGGAATTATTGGATTTGGCGCTTTCAGAGTGCGCCAGAAAAATGCGACCAGGGCAAAGACAGCTGCAGCAATGAACGCATAGGCCGGGGTCGAATTACTGCCGATCGATGCTGTGAACCCGTTCAGCGCGAAAATGAGTGCGCTGCTGGCGATGATGAAGAGCACCAGGGTCGAAATGTCGAACAGCTTGCCAGGCTTCAAAGCTTCGTTCTTTGGCAACACCTTGGCCACCAACAAGATAGCGACCAAGCCGATTGGCAGGTTGATGAAGAACACCCAACGCCAGCCGAGTGCTTCAGTCAAGAATCCACCGACAATCGGGCCGGCAATTGTGGCGATTGCCCAAACCGCACCCATGCGGGCCATGTATTTTGGTCGCTGTCGTTCAGGAAGACTTGAGGTGATGATGGTCATCGGCAACATGCTTAGGCCTGCGCCACCAAAACCCTGGATCACACGCGCGAAAGTAAGAATTTCGATGTTGGGCGCGAATCCACAAAGCAGCGATGCGGCTAGGAATATACCCACCGACCAGCCAAATAACTTGGCTGATCCATACTTGTCAATTAGCTTTCCATAAACCGGTAAAGCGGTCGCGGTGGCGAGTGAGTAGCCAACGAGAATCCATGAGATGTTTTGGGTCACGCCAAAGTCGGCAACCACGTTCGGCAGAGCCGTAGCAATGATTGAGACGTCTAGCGCCCCAAGGAGCATCAGGATTGCCAGTGAATAAAAAAGGCGATTGAAGTGCGCTGGCGGAGTAAATTTCTCCATTAGTTCAGCTCAGACACGAGCTGATGCGCCCCACGCACTGCAATTGCAACGCTGGTGAGGGTTGGGTTCACCGCGTTTGCTGTAGGAATGGTTCCGTTGCCACCGGTGTAGAGGTTTTCGTAGTTCCAAACCCGCGAGTAGGTATCGCAAACACTGGTACCGTCGTCTTTCGGACCGATTCGGTGGGTTCCCATGTAGTGCAGGCTTGTGCCAGGAGTCATTAGGCGAGGTTCGCCCATGCCCGGCACAAATGCGCCTAGAGCGTTGGCTGCTCGATGCATGAAAACTTTGACGTCTTCCATCTCTTTTTCTTCACGCTCGGTCAGTGAATACTCAACGTTGATGTTTGGAAAACCTCGGTAGTCGAGCTCGTTGTCGTCAAAGGTAACGGCATCCTCGAAACGCGGGAACTTGCGCCCGCCCCAACCGGCCATTGCGAAACCATACTTGTGGCCTTTTAGCGGGCTGTCATCTGCGATTGGAAACGGCGGTTTGGTGACATACATGATTTGAGCCGAGTAAGGGTGCTGAGGTTCAACAAATGGAACGCGTGTGACGCCACTAACCGGGTCGCCAGGGCTGAGCGCCGCCAAAGCTTTTTCGGCCTCGTAGTCGGCATCGCTGGCGTAGGCCTTGAGTTTCTCGGCATCGAGTGCAATTGAGCTAAAGCACACCGGGTGCTCGGTTAGATAGTGTCCGAGCGCTTTCGGGCGAACGCCAGACGCCCACAGCAACTGTGGTGTGCGCATCGCATCGGCAGCTACGACCACTCGGTCAGCCATAAGTTGCGACTGCTCACCGGTCACGGCATCTTCGATGAGAACGCCGACAGCCTTGTTGCCCTCGAGCAAAATCTTGCGAGCCATGGTTAGCGGCTTTAGAGTGAAGCGGCTTGCAAGTGGATTGCCTTTCTCAATCAAAGGACCAAAGACGAAGTCGGTGCCACCCCAGTGCATGCGGCCATCTGGCAACTCTTCGGCAGAGACCGGCAAGAAGTATGGTTCATACTTTTCGGTCGAAATGTCTTTGAACTCTTCTTTGAGTGCGGCGCGAATGGCAGCTCCGATAGGCGATTTGCTGAATGGGGTCTTGTTTGCACGCAACAGAACCTCTGCTCGCGAAATCATGGTTTCCCATTCGTCTTCACCGATAAAGTCAATTTTTTCGCTGAACTCTGGGCGCGGAACCGCGCAGGTCCAGTGGGCACCCTGACCGCCAACGTTAGTTGAGACGGCAGCCATCGGGAAGCTCTTAGAGTGCCCACTGCCTGTGCCACCGAAATCGATCAAGTGAGTGCCTTGCCTTGCGGTCAAGGTGCCCTCCTGAAGATATGGAAGACCCAGTTTTGCGCGTGTTTCTTCGTCGGCCTGAGGCCCCTGCGACATGGCTCGAGCCTTGGCGCGGGCATCATCATCGGCGATGTTTTTGACCGATTGACCAGGAGTTTCAGTTAGTTGAGGACCCATCTCGAGCATCGTGACCAACGCGGTTGGGTGATTCTCGAGAATCTCACGGGCATAGGTGGCGCCTATCGGGCCGCTGCCTACGATAACGATGTGAGGGGTCTGAGACATGGTTTCAACTAACTTTCTGGTTGTTTATTTGGCGAAGCCTTGAATGTATTCGACAGCCTCAACGCTGTCTTTGGTTGGGTAAAACTCGAGGCCGATCGGGGCTGCGTAGCCGCTGGCTTCGATTGCCGCAATGGTTGCCGGCCAGTCGATTTTGCCCGAACCAGGCTCACCGCGCCCAGGCGCATCTGCGATCTGGATGTAGCCGATCAGGTTCGAGTGCTTGGCGACCAATTCGATTGGGTTTTCTTGCTCAACGGTTGAGTGGTAGACATCGTAGAGAATCTTAAAGTTCGGCGACCCAACACCCTTGGCGATGTGAATGCCTTCTTCGGTGCGGTCTAGCAAAGCACCCGGGTGGTCGACTCGAGTGTTGACGGGCTCAAGAATTAGGGTCACACCTTCGGCTTCGGCGATCTTGGCGGCATCTTTGAATACCTCAACCAGCTGATCTAGCTGCGGCTGACGCTTTTTGCCTGGAAAACCGACACCCGAGCCGAGAACCACATTTTGTGCCCCAAGAATTTTGGCATTCGCAATTGCCGCGCGCAGGCCATCGAAGAAGATGTTTAGATCTTGACCCGGCAAGGTGAAGTTGAAACGTGGCTCGGCAAGTATCGAGGTGATTTTGACACCACGTGACTTGGCTGCGGCGGCCAGTGCCTCGACATCGAGTGTTGAGGTGAACCAGAGTTCGACGTTGGTGAAGCCAGCATCGGCAGCAGCATTTAGGCGATCAACGAAAGATTCGTGTTGAGTGAAAAGTAATTCTAGATTTGGCGCGAACGAGACCACGGTGTTCCTCTCTGAACACGGCAACCTGCCAAAACGGTGTGCGAATAAGTAATCATTACGATACATCACTTATGTAGAAAATCTGCATAAGTTTTCAAAAAGTTATCGAATGCTAAGCGTGCCGTGGGCGGCCGAGTGAATTATCACCGGCTGGTTAGGTGCCATAAATAGGTTTGGCATCATCAAATCGAATTCGGCAGACAAATCGATTTGATCGCCGATTTTGATTTGAGAGTCGATTGCCGAAGCCAAATCGGCAGCCTTGAGACGAACTGTTTTGGCATCTTGAACAAACCACTCTTGCTGCCAGCGTTCGGCAATGTTCTCAATTGAGAGCCACGCATCATCAATAGAAATCTGGGGTTCAAGCGAAACCCCAGCTGAGCTAGGGGAACTTAGCGCCAGACGACGAAAACTAGAGAGCGGCAAAGAGCGAAACCACGGCAGGCGAATTTGAAACTCGACGAACTCGCCATTTAGGTTGGCCGTGGGGTTTGCAAACACATATGCGCTCAGTGTCATTTTCGACTCTCTTGCTTTGGCTTGATTGCTTTCTAGACAAGTTACCCCAATAATCGACTTATGTTGAAATTCAGCGAAAGATTCGCGGTCACGCTCTTCTCGCTGACAAACGAGTTAATGCGTGCTGACCGCACACCAAACCAGGTGCTAGATCAATTTCTGGAAAGCGGCCTAACCAAGTTGGTTGAAATAGATGGCCCGCAGCATTTTAGGAACTACCCTCACGCAAGTGATGCCGAGATTCAGCAACTAAAAGAAGTGTTAATCAAACACAACGCAAGTGTGGTGCAACTAGGCATTTATGTAGACAGAGCGCGCACACCCGAATTAATGCTCACCGGGCCAGAGGTGGTTCAACATCTCGAAGATCAACTCAAACTGGCCGCCAAGATTGGCGCCCCACAGGTTCGACTGGGTCTTGGGTTTGCAAAAATTGCCGAACTTAAAGCTATTTTGCCGCTCGCCAAATCTCTGGGCATTCGAATCGTGCTCGAAATTCAAGGCACCACCGAGCCTGAGGCTGCAGAGGTTTTGGAACATATCGAATTTTTGAAAGGGCCGGTCGCAGATCAGATTGGCATTCTGCTAGACACCAGCGTTTGCATGAAGGTCTTGCCGCCCACCTATCTCGCAGCACTGAGCGCAGCGGGCTTTGAAGAGCCAACGATCGAACAAATGGTTCAAGCCTGGCAAACCATGCCGGCCGCAGCCGTGCGCGGCCTGGTATTCGGGCAGATCATGCCAAAGGCCCCAAATGCCGAAGCTGCCTCACTTGCTCTTACCCTGCCAACCCGAATGGGTAAAACGACTATCGATCAGTGGGAACATGTGCTTCCGTTCGTACAAGCCGTTCACCTAAAATTCTGGGACACCTCGGATGTCGATGGGGCAATGAGCGAACCGACAACAGCCCTTCTAAACAAGCTGGCCGACCACAACTTTGCTGTCGCTCTAATAAGCGAATGGGGTGGCCATGATTGGCACAAATCGGAAATTGACTCAATTCAAGTTTTATCAGCCCACCGAGAAGTATGTCTCCGAATCGAAAAATAACTAAAAGGAGAAATGTAATGACGCAAATTCTTAAACCAAGACTTGTCTCGAACGCCACTGGCGAGTTGAAAACGCTAGAGATTGATGGCAAGCCAACAATTTTGCTAGGTGGCCAGGTTCACAATTCCACAACATCCTCGCCAATCACAATGGCAAAGGCCTTCGCCAAGGCCAAAGCCCTGAACTACAACTTTGTGATTGGTTCGATCAACTGGAACCAGTTCGAACCGTCCGAAGGTGAATTCGATTTTGGACTGCTAGAAGAGCAGATCAAGCAGGCAAAAGCGAACGACCTCAAGTTAGTTCTGCTTTGGTTTGGGGCTTTTAAGAATGCAGCGTCGACCTATGCACCCACTT
>JBEGSA010000039.1:0-9862 GCA_041180145.1 Actinomycetota bacterium
TCAAAAGGGATTCGCCCTGGCTTTGCAACAGCAATACCGTCGGCGATGGTTCGCTTGGTAGAAATTTCGGTTGGTTTGCCACCCTTGAGCGAAGGCACATAAGAGGCTGCATTTTCTGACTGAACCCCAATTACTTTGATCTTGCGACCCAATTTGGCTGCCTTCAGCTTTGCCGCAACGGCCACACCCGCAGCAAGACCACCGCCACCGATTGCCACCAAGATGGTCTGCACATCGGGCACCTGATCGAGAATCTCAAGGCCAACTGTTCCCTGACCGGTGACTACATCGATGTTGTCGTATGGAGGGATAAAAATTGCGCCTTTTTTAGCGGCGTAGTCCTGTGCGGCTTTTAGAGTTTCAGCAAATACCGCGCCTTCTAGCACCACCGAAGCGCCATAGTTTTGAGTGGCCTGAAACTTGGGCAGCGATGCGCCAACCGGCATAAAGATGGTTGCCTTGATTCCTAGTTTTTTGGCCGCGAGAGCTACGCCCTGGGCGTGGTTACCAGCGCTGGCTGCAACGACACCCTTTTTGCGTTCGGCCGGGGTGAGTTTGCTCATGCGGTTGAAGGCACCTCGAAGCTTATATGCTCCGGTTCGCTGCAGGTTCTCGCACTTTAAGAAGACTTCTTGGCCGACGAGTTCGGTCAAGAAGTGGCTGTGTAAAACAGGGGTTTGAATAGCAACCTGAGCCACATTCGCGTGCGCTGCCTCAAACTCTTCAAGAGTTGGGGCGACAACCGGGGCTGTTTGTGCCATTTCTTACCTCGCTAGTTTCTATGCTGGTAGAAGTCTAGTTTGAGAAGGGGCATCGATGCCTGAACAGCTGAGTTTGGTCGAGGCCAAAAGCCTGGTGCTGAACGCCCAGGGGCTTGCCGCCAAACCCGACAAATCCACGGTTCAGGCTGGCCCGTTTGGCATTTTCGACCGGCTCGGCCTGCTGCAACTTGACTCGGTCAACGTTTTCGAGCGGGCTCACTATATGCCGGTTTTCTCGCGCATCGGCCCATTCAACAAGGCAACCTTAGATGACGCCACTGCGCCGCTGACTCAGACCGGCCATCAGGCTGAACTGATCGAGTATTGGGCTCACGAAGCATCCTGGATTCGAACCGAAGATTTACCACTGCACCGATTTCGAATGGATTGGTATCGATTCGGCACCGATGATCTTCGCTATTCCAATAAACGTTGGTTAGCCGTTCAGTCAGAACATGGCGAATTGCTGGATTGGATAAGAGCCGAACTGGCAGCAAAAGGGCCCCTGACGATCGCCCAGATCGAACACGATCAAAACAAACGTAAGGGCAACTGGTGGGGCTGGGGTGATGTAAAGACATGCCTGGAACGAATGTTTTTGGTGGGAGATGTGGTCTCGGCCGGGCGTGAGGGCTTCAGTAGGCGTTATGCACTGCCACACCAGGTTCTTGAAGGTCGAACACTAGATCTCATGCTGAATCCAAACCCTGACTACGACGCCAACATCCGTGAATTATTGACTCGGGCGGCAAAAGCCGATGGCGTTGCAACCGTAAAAGACCTTGCCGACTTTGTGCGACTCAAAATTGATCGCGTCGCCCCAAGAGTGGCCGAACTGGTTGCCGAAGGCACGTTGGTGCCGACAACCGTTGCTGGCTGGAAAGACCCGGCGTTCGTGCACCGCGACTGGTTAGCCACACTTTCAGCAGGGCAACTAGCGAAAGCCCAGCACACAACCCTGCTTAGCCCTTTTGACCCGATAACTCGCTATCGTGAACGAGCAATTCGAGTTTTTGGCTTCGACTACAAAATTGAGATCTATACGCCAGAGCCAAAACGGGTCTATGGGTATTACACGCTGCCACTTTTGCACAACGGCGAACTGGTTGGCCGCATCGACTTGAAGAGCGAAAGAAAGACCGGCCAACTTCTGGTGCAGGCGAGCTGGCACGAGCCTGGCCTCAAGGCTAATCAGATAGATTCGATGGCAAAATCGCTGGCCAAGCATCTTGATCAAGCGGCAAAGTGGCAGGGTCTAACTGAGACCGTTGTAATGCCCAAGGGAAACCTGGCTGCGTCACTCGCCAGCCAAATGAAGATCAAGTAGCTTTGACTAGAACTTGCCGCCGATTGCTCGAAGACGCTCAATGCGCTTTGGCAATGGTGGGTGGGTCGAGAAAAGACGCTCAACAACCCCCGGCTTGATTGGATCGCTGATGTACATGTGTGCCATCGATGAGCTAGCTCGGCGCATCGGGCGCCCATACTGAGCCAGCTTTTCTAGCGCACTTGCCAAACCTTCAGGGTATCTAGTCGTGTGCGCTCCGCTTGCGTCGGCAAGATACTCACGTTGACGCGAAACTGCGGCGCTTACCAATGGGCCGATAAGCCATGCAACGATGCTCGCGGCGATTCCAATCACGATTAACGCAGCCCCAAAGCCGTTGTCGTCTTTGCGGTTGCCGCCACCCGAAAAGAACGCGGCACGAATGGCCATATCGGCGAGAACACCGACGGCGCTAACCAATCCAAAGACGATTGTGGTCACGCGAATGTCATAGTTCTTGACGTGCCCGAGTTCGTGGGCCATAACGCCCTCAAGCTCCTTGTCATCCATGATGGCCAAAAGGCCGGTTGTAGCGGCAACTATGGCGTGCTTTGGGTCACGACCGGTTGCAAAAGCATTGGGTGCCTCGTCTGGAATGATGTAAACCTTTGGCATTGGCATGCCTTCGGTAATCGACAGGTTTTCTACGATGCGCCACAATCTTGGGTTGTCAGCCTTTTCGATCGGCACCGCACCGCTCATCGCAACGGCCATGGCACCGGCTACAAAATACTGAAAGAGCGCATAAACCAGAACAAAACCAATGATGAAAAATGCGCTCGAGCCATTGCCCGACGCCTCTCCCCACCAGTAGGCGAGGCCGCCTAAAAGAAGCACGAAACCCAGGATTATGAAGATCGTGTTGCGCTTGTTTGCGGCTATGGCCGAATACATTTAGCTCCTTTTAGAACTTGACTGCAGGCGGTTCGGCGATGGCCGAAGGATCTGCAACCTCAAAGAACTCACGGGCGGTAAACCCAAGCCCCTTGACAAAGAGAACCTGCGGGAATTGCTTGATCTTGGTGTTGAGTTCGCGAACCCCACCGTTGTAGAAGCGGCGGGCAGCCATGATTTTGTCTTCGGTGTCGGTTAGCTCGGCCTGAAGGCTCAAGAAGTTCTGGTTTGCCTGAAGTTGAGGATAAGCCTCAGCGACCGCAAAAAGGCTCTTCATCGCTGCATGAAAGCCATCTTCGGCTGCCGCTGCTGATGCCGGGTGAGCCATAACCTCGGGCGAGACAGTTGCAGCACGCGCCTTGGTTACATTTTCAAAAACCTCACGCTCGTGGGTGGCGTAGCCCTTCACCGTCTCAATGAGGTTCGGGATCAGGTCTGCTCGACGCTTGAGCTGAACGGTGATGTCGCTCCAGGCCTCATCAACGCGAACGTTGAGGGTGACTAGGCCGTTGTAGGTAGACCAGAGGAAAATACCGATAATCGCAACGATGGCGATGATGACAATGAGTGTGATGTCCATGTCTCAATGCTAGGTCGGCCGACCGAATATTCGCGCGCTTCACAGCAAACTCTCATGCAAGTTCGCTCAAGGAATAAAACAAGTAAATACCCCCTTTACTTAGACTGATAGGCTTTATTCGAACTAGGAGAAATCATGCCAGCAGTAACCGCAGACACCCTTACCCTTCCCAAGCTCGAGCCTGCAACCGGACGCGCACGTTTGGTCAAATCTGTCAGCCGCGGACCGCAGGCATACGAAGGCGAGGGTTTTCCGGTAACACGTGCATTTGCGGGTGTTCCCTACACCGACCTCGACCCGTTCATTCACATGGATCAAATGGGTGAAGTTGAATACGCTCCCCTAGAGCCAAAAGGTACTGCTTGGCACCCTCACCGAGGTTTTGAAACCTTCACCTACATGATTGATGGCACCTTCCAGCATCAAGACAACCACGGTGGCGGTGGCATCATTCAGGATGGTGCAACCCAGTACATGACGGCTGGAGCTGGCGTGCTTCACATCGAGACTCCTCCGGAGGCTCTTGTGATGTCTGGCGGAATCTTTCACGGCATTCAGCTCTGGATCAACCTTCCGGCCTCTAAGAAGATGATTAATCCCGCTTACCAAAATCTCGAGGGTCAAGACGTGAAGCTTGTATCAAGCCAGGATGGCGGTGCTCTGATTCGCGTTCTAGCGGGCGACATCGGTGGACACGTCGGCCCGGGTAAGTCTCAGACTCCGATGGCCGTTGCCCACATCACCATTGCCCCCGGCGCTTCGGTTTCGATCCCCTGGGATCCAATGTTCAACGCACTTGCCTATACATTGGCCGGAAGCGGAACCGTTGGTGAAGAAGGCCAAGGCAGCAAAACAGCCCCAATTTCGACGGGATCACTCGCTGTGTTTGGAGCCGGAGATCGAATCGTCATTACCGCTGATCAGGTGCAAGACTCCCGTCACAACGCACTCGAAATATTTCTGCTTGGCGGTAGGCCAATTCGCGAAACGGTTGTTGCATACGGCCCATTCGTCATGAATGACAAAGCGGGCGTCATCCAGGCAATGGAGGATTTCCAATACGGTCGCTTTGGCCAAATTCCTGATGATGCAATTCAACCGTTTCACGTTCGCCAGTAATCTAAAGCCATGTTGCTCGAGCCTAGAACGGTCAAGCTGACCACACGCACGGGAATCGACATTCGTCGAACCCTGCCGAATGCACATAAACGCACAATCGGCGCTTGGTGTTTTGTAGATCACTTTGGGCCAACAGCGCAGGATGACTCTATGGTTGTCGCGGCCCACCCGCATACCGGTTTACAGACGGCTACCTGGCTTTTCGAAGGTGAAGTCGAGCATCGCGACAGCCTTGGAACCGTGAAAAATATTCGCCCGGGTCAATTGAATTTGATGACCGCTGGTCGAGGCATTGCACACAGTGAGTTAGGTCTTCAAGAAAGCACTAACCTGCATGCGGTTCAACTTTGGATTGCATTACCTGAGACGGCCAGGCACAACACGGCCAGCTTCCAGCAGGTCACCGATGTTCCCAAATTCACGTTAGGGGAAATTTCAGTGAGCCTTTTCGCGGGAGCTCTTGGCGGGCACGAATCACCGGCAACTATTTACACCGATTTACTTGGTGCCGAACTCCGAATCCCTAGCGGAATCACCGGCACAATTCCGGTCAATCCGGAACACGAGCATGGAATCCTGATTATCTCTGGAGCCGCGACGGTGAATGGCGAATTGACTCCAGCCGACAGCATTCAATATCTGGCAGCGGGTGTTCCAGAGTTAAAAGTTGAGGCGCTGGGCGATGAACCTCTCCTAGCTATTCTGCTTGGCGGCGAACCCTTCGACGAAGAAATAGTCATGTGGTGGAATTTCATCGAGCGCAGCCACGACGAGATTCTGGCTGCTCGCCAAGAATGGAACGCGCGCGGGCCGAGATTCGGTCAATTCGAGGATCGCATTGGCGAGTGGACTCCGGCTCCTGAACTCCCCAATCTGATCCTGCGCCCCCGCAAAGACAAGTAATTCAACGAACCCCGCCCCATCTTCGATGGGGACCCCGAGTGTGTGTTCTCGCCCACTGATCCAAAAAATTAGACCCCCATTTGGGGGTCTAATTTTTTGGTGCCTCTAGTGGGACTCGAACCCACACTGTAGCGATTTTAAGTCGCCCGTCTCTGCCATTGGACTATAGAGGCTAATGAAAAAGGGCACCTAGTTTCCTAAGCGCCCTTTTTCGAGGTTGTTTAGGCCTTTGGGCGAGACGCGAAGGTCTCGAAGGCTAAGCGTGGTTCTTTTGTCGCCGAGATCGAAACGATGTCACGCCGCAGCAAGAAGTTCCAAACCCAACCCGAGAAGACGCGGATCTTGCGCTCCCACATAGGCATTGCCAGACCGTGATAACCGCGGTGCATGAACCATGCGATTACACCCTTAATGGCCAGCTTGCGGAACTGGAATACACCAACGCCCACACCAAGGCCAGCAACTGCACCGAGGTTGACGTGGTAGTAGTCTTTGATGCCTTCGCCACGGAGTGAAGCGACTATGTTCTTAGCAAGCAACTTTGCCTGACGAACCGCATGCTGTGCGTTTGGAACGCAGAAGCCACCAACGCCACCACCGGTGAGGTCTGGAACTGCAGAAACGTCACCAGCGGTCCAGGCGCCCGGCACAACATCTTCGCCGTTGACAATCTGAAGTGAAGCCTTAGCGGTGATGCGGCCACGCTCATCAAGAGGCAGGTCGGTGTTGCGAACGAATGGGTGCGCCATAACGCCAGCGGTCCAGACGATTACGTCTGACTCAAAGCTCTCACCGGTTGAAAGTTCGATCTTGCCCTTGACTGCCGACTGAAGCTGAGTGTTTAGGTGAATCTTGGCACCGCGCTGGTCGAGGTTTGCAATTACCCACTGGCTGGTCTCTAGAGAAACCTCAGGCATGATGCGACCCATTGCCTCGATTAGGTGGAAGTGGGTGTCTTCGAACGAAATGGTTGGGTAGTAGCGCAAGAGATAGCTGACTAGCGAACGCATTTCGGCGAACGTTTCGATGCCGGCGAAACCGCCACCAACGACAACGAAGGTAAGCAAGCGGTCGCGGGCCGCGCCGGCAGGCAGGTTAGCAGCCTTGTCTAGGTTGGTCATGATTCGGTTGCGAATCTCGACTGCCTCTTCGATGGTCTTCAGGCCAATTGCGTTGTCGGCTACACCCGGAATCGGGAAGGTGCGAGAAACTGCGCCAGCGGTAACCACGATCTGGTCGTAGGTTTCTTTATAAGGCTTTAGACCGGCAACCTCGATGGTCGCGGTCTTGGTTGCGTGGTCGATGTTGGTGACTTTGCCCGAGACAACCTTGGTGGTTTTTAGGTGTCGACGGTGCGAGGTCACTACGTGACGAGCCTCGATCGAACCGGCTACTACCTCTGGCAGGAACGGCTGGTAGGTAAGGTAAGGCAGCGGGTCAACCATGGTAACCTCAGCCTCGCCCTTGGCCAGGAGCTTCTCTAGTTTGAACGCGGTATAGAAACCGGCGTAACCGCCACCGACGATCAGGATCTTTGGTGCCGTCGCACCATTTTTGTTTGTTGCCATTTTTCTAATTTACTACCTTCGTGTGGTTGTTTCGTTGGACTTTTTGTAGCTCAGAGGCTTTCGCAAACGCAGCGGTTGGGGCTCCAACTGCAAGCTTCGAGCGCGATGTCACCGATTGGGTTAACGCCCGGACCGGCGGCAAGAGCGTGACCGATCAATGCGTGAAGGCATTTGACCCGAGTAGGCATTCCGCCGGCTGAGATTCCCGAAATTTCAGGAACCTCGAGACCAGCTTCTATGGCGGCGCGATTACGGTCAGCGATGTAAGCCTCGTGAGCTTTTTGGTAGGCAGCGGCAAGCTGTGGCTCATCAGCCAATCGCTGCTGTAGCTCGGCCATTAGACCACTTGCCTCGAGGGTCGAAACCGCGGCCGTAGCGCCCTTGTGGGTCAGGTAATAGGTCGTCGGGAAAGGGGTTCCGTCGCTCAATCTAGGCTTGGTATGCACCACGGTTGGTTTTCCGCATACACAGCGTGCGGCAATCGCGATGATGTCGCGAGCGGGGCGCCCAAGCTGGCGCGACACTTCGGCGATGTCGGCCTCAGTGGCTGGAGTTAGTGGCATTACTTTTTCGATTCTGCTGTTGGCTCTTCGGTACCGGCGCGAACCACCGATTCGAGAACCGCGTCAACCCAGTTGTTTTTGGTCTGACGAATTGAGGTTGAAATTTCGTTTGTGTTCTTGTCGGCCGCCATTCTGGCTCCAACGGTTCCACTAGTGTCACTCAGGTCAACGCCATCGGCATCCATGACCAGGTAAGAGACTTCACCCGGCATTACGTAATAGAGGCGGTCACGGGCCTGGGCACGAATGTAGGCCGGGTCTTCCCAACGACGACGCTCGACTTCCATTTTTTTGACATCGTCTTTAGCAGCCTGCAACTGAGCCTGAGCTTCGGCGATTTGCTGCCTTTGAATAAACCAGGTCTGAACTCTAGGCGCCAGAGTGACCACACCGATCACAATGATCAACAGTAAAGTGACGGTGCGGGTGTTGAAGCGGAAACCCCGCAAAGCCGCCGACACTGCTGCCGGCGACGACTTTGCGGGGCGTTTCATGATCTAGGGCCTAGACCTTGAATCGTGGGAAGGCAGCGCGACCAGCGTAAAACGCTGCATCTGCAAGCTCTTCTTCGATGCGTAACAACTGGTTGTACTTAGCTACACGCTCTGAACGGGCGGGAGCACCGGTCTTGATCTGACCGGCGTTGGTTGCAACAGCTAGGTCAGCGATGAAGGTGTCTTCTGTCTCGCCTGAGCGGTGAGAAATGATTGCCTTCATGCCGTGAACCTGCGCAAGGGTAACTGCATCCAGGGTTTCGGTTAGCGTGCCGATCTGGTTAACCTTCACCAAGATTGCGTTACCAGCCGCCTCATTGATGCCCTTCTGAAGGCGTGATGGGTTGGTCACGTACAGGTCGTCGCCAACCAGCTGAACCTTTGAGCCAAGCTCCGCTGTCATCTTGGTCCACGAAGCCCAGTCATCTTCTGACAGCGGGTCTTCGATTGAAACTAGTGGGAAGCGAGCAACAAGGTCTGCATAGTAGGCGATCATTTCGTCGCCGGTGCGCTCTTGACCTTCGAAGGTGTACTTGCCGGTTGCTTCTGAGTAGAACTCGGTTGCAGCAACGTCAAGTGCAAGTGCGATGTCGGTGCCTAGCTTGTAGCCAGCCTTGGCAATAGCCTCGGCGATTAGCTCAAGAGCAGCAGCGTTGGTTGGAAGCTCAGGTGCGAAACCACCCTCGTCGCCAAGACCGGTTGCAAGGCCCTTGCTAGCAAGCAAGCTCTTTAGTGCGTGGTAAACCTCAACGCCCCAACGAATTGCTTCGCTGAAGGTCTCGGCACCCAAAGGCACGATCATGAACTCTTGAATATCAACACCGGTGTCGGCGTGTGCACCACCGTTAATGATGTTCATAAGCGGAACTGGCAAAGTGTGAGCGTTTGGTCCACCAAGGTAGCGGTATAGAGGTTGACCAGTTGCATCTGCCGCTGCACGAGCGGTTGCAAGTGAAACTCCCAGGATGGCGTTTGCACCAAGGTTTGACTTGGTTGGGGTGCCGTCAAGCGATATCAGCGCTGCGTCTACGAGGCGCTGGTCAAGTGCGTCGAAGCCAACTAGGGCTTCGTCAACGGTCTCAACAACGGCCTTTACTGCGTTCTGAACACCTTTACCTAGGTAGCGACCCTTGTCGCCATCGCGGCTTTCGTGTGCCTCGAATGCGCCGGTTGATGCACCTGAAGGAACAGCCGCACGGCCGAAGCTGTCGTCTTCGAGCAGAACTTCAACCTCGATGGTTGGGTTTCCACGTGAGTCTAGGATTTCGCGAGCGCCTACGGCTTCGATGATTGACAAGATTTGTCTCCTTATTTTGGCGGTTTTGAACGCGCCAAACGGCGCTTAAAAACGTCGTCGTATGGACATAAGTTTAGCGAGTTAAGTGGCTAGTTTGCGATGTTGCGAATAGACAATTCGCCGAAGTTCACAAAGTCTTCGCCAACCGTTGCGAATGAAGCAAATCCCTGCTCAGCCATGCTGTCAAGCAGATTGTTTAGCTTCTTTGGTCTCTGTTCAAGGCGAACCCGATAGCCGGCTGCGATAGCCTGCTGCTGAACCCTTAGCGCGTTGCCAATCACGTTCGGTTCAGGGCTGTCGAGCACCAAAACAATCGCTTTCAAGTCGGATGCCTGATCTGCGACCAGGTCGACTGC
>JBEGSA010000040.1:0-9590 GCA_041180145.1 Actinomycetota bacterium
CCTTTGCCCTGGGTAGACCAAGGCAGAATGACTCCCCCGTTGATGCTCGCTTCATGGTCGCCAATAACCAAGTCGCCGTCTACGGCCTGCTTAGTGCCAAGTCCAGAACAAGTTGGGCAGGCGCCGAAAGGTGCGTTGAACGAGAAGGTGCGGGGCTCGATTTCGGTCAAGCTCAAAGGATGTTCGTTGGGGCAAGACATCTTTTCGCTGAAGACTCGTGTCTTGTTTGGACCTTCGGCTACGTCGACTAGGTCAATCAAAATTCTTCCGCCGGCCAGTTTTAGCGCGGTTTCGACCGAGTCTGCGAGTCTACCGATGATGTCTGGTTTGTTCACCAGACGGTCAACCACCACAGAGATATCGTGCTTGAAAGTCTTCTTTAGCGGCTGAGCTTCGGCAAGCTGAACTACCTCGCCGTCGACCACGGCACGCGCGAAACCCTGAGCGTTTAGGTCGCGAAACAGGTCGACGAACTCGCCCTTTTTCTGGTCGACGATCTGCGCCAAGATCTGAAATCGAGTGCCTTCCGGCATCTCGAGAATTTGGTCAACGATTTGCTGGGGTGTTTGCTTAACGATTTTCTCGCCACACTCGGCACAGTAAGGCACACCAACGCGGGCCCAAAGCAGGCGAAGGTAATCGTGAATCTCGGTAATGGTTCCCACGGTAGAGCGTGGATTTCGGTTCGTGGATTTCTGATCAATCGACACCGCGGGGCTCAGACCCTCGATGAAGTCGACATCTGGGCGGTCAACCTGACCCAAGAACTGGCGCGCGTATGCCGATAGTGATTCCACGTAACGACGCTGACCCTCGGCGAAAATGGTGTCAAAAGCTAGCGAAGACTTACCCGAGCCGCTCAAACCGGTGAAGACCACCATCGAGTCGCGCGGTATTTCGAGGTTCACATTTTGAAGGTTGTGAACGCGTGCGCCCTTGATAATGAGCTTGTTGTTGTGGTGGATCTGGCTAATAGACACCATGAAAGTTTAACCTCGCTACTAACAGCCCCACGCCTAAGCGTGACCGGCTTTTTCCATTTGGCGAAGCTCGTGCTTCAATTCTGAAATCTCATCTCGCAAACGTGCTGCCAACTCAAATTTGAGCTCGACTGCCGCCGCTTTCATCTGCTCGTCAAGGTCGACCACAACGGCCAAAATCTCGTTGTATGCCATTCCCGCGATGCCCTTTCGAGCCTTCATAGGAATGACGGTCTTGCCATCCTTGTTTCGTTTATTCTTTTGGGCGGCCTCAAGCAATTGAGCCGTATCTTCTTCTTCACGAAGAATCTGGTCGGTGATGTCAGCAATTTTCTTGCGAAGTGGCTGAGGGTCAACCCCTCGTTCGAGGTTGTAGGCAACCTGTTTGGCACGACGACGATTGGTTTCATCGATTGCTCTCGCCATCGAGTCGGTCACGTTGTCGGCATACATGTGAACTTGACCGTTCACGTTTCGGGCGGCGCGGCCGATCGTCTGAATCAAGGATGTGGTCGATCTCAAGAAGCCTTCTTTGTCGGCGTCGAGAATACTAACCAGCGAAACCTCCGGTAAGTCAAGGCCCTCGCGAAGAAGGTTGATTCCAATCAGCACATCGAAGAGACCGCTGCGCAGCTCACGAAGTAGCTCAACGCGGCGCAGGGTGTCAACGTCAGAGTGCAAGTATCGAACGCGAACTCCAGCTTCAGTCAAGAAATCGGTCAATTCTTCGGCCATCTTCTTGGTCAGCGTAGTGACCAAAACGCGCTCGTCTTTCGCCGCTCTAACCCTGATTTCTTCGAGCAGATCGTCGATTTGGCCCTTGCTTGGCTTAATCACAATTTCTGGGTCGACTAGACCGGTAGGGCGAATAATCTGCTCGACTACGCCTGCACCCAGGTTCATCTCGTATTTGCCAGGCGTGGCAGACAGATAAACGGTCTGGCCAACTCGCTCAAGAAATTCGCTGAACTTCAACGGGCGGTTGTCGAGAGCAGAGGGCAATCTGAAGCCGTGCTCAACGAGAGTTCGCTTGCGGCTCGAGTCGCCTTCATACATGGCGCCGATTTGTGGCACTGTTGCGTGTGACTCATCGATGACGGTTAGAAAGTCTTCAGGGAAGTAATCCAGCAAGCAGGCGCCGGCCTCCCCCGGGCCGCGTCCGTCGATGTGACGTGAGTAGTTCTCGATGCCGCTGCAAAATCCGAGTTCCTTGATCATTTCAAGGTCGAAGGTCGTGCGCATCTTCAAACGCTGCGCCTCGAGCAGCTTGCCTTGGGTTTCTAGTTCTTTTACTCGCCAGACCAGCTCTTCCTCGATGGCCTCCATAGCCTTGGCCATGCGCTCGACAGGTGCAACGTAGTAAGAAGCTGGGAAGATGGCAACAGCCTTTTCTTCGCGCTGAATCTCGCCGGTCAGAGGAGAAAGCGAATAGATTGCCTCAACCTCATCACCGAAAAACTCAATTCGCGTAGCAAGTTCGTCATAAACCGGGATGATCTCGATCGTGTCGCCCTTAACGCGGAAATTGCCGCGGGAAAAGTCGAAGTCGTTTCGTTTGTATTGAAGGTCGACAAATTTTCGAATCAGGGCGTCTCGGTCGATTCGATCGCCAACCTGAATGGCAACGCTTTGATTGAAGTATTCGGCAGGCGCACCCAGGCCATAGATGCAGGAAACGGTCGAGACGACAACGACATCTCTGCGACTCAGTAGGCTCATGGTTGCCTTGTAGCGAAGTCGCTCGACTTCTTCGTTTATCGATGAATCTTTCTCGATGAAAGTGTCTGTCTGCGGAACGTAAGCCTCAGGCTGGTAGTAGTCGTAGTAGCTGACAAAGTATTCGACCGCGTTGTTTGGAAGTAGTTCGCGAAACTCGTTGACCAACTGAGCCGCGAGAGTCTTATTGTGCGCCAAAACCAAGGTCGGCTTCTGAACTGCCTCAATCAACCAAGCAGTCGTCGCTGACTTTCCCGTTCCCGTAGCACCGAGAAGCACAACATCTTTTTCACCGGCATTGATTCTTGCGGCTAGGTCGGCAATCGCGGTTGGCTGGTCGCCCGATGGCGTGTACTCACTGATCACCTCAAAGGGCGCAAAAGATCTGGTGGGTTCCATGTCGATATCTTCAAGCGGAATGCTTGGCCAATGCTTCCCGCTCGATTTGATTCCAAACGTTGGTTGCATCGCCGAGCAAAAGTTCAAGGCTCTGGTTTGAGTTCAAAATTATGTCGGCTGCATTAGCTCGCTGGGCAGGGCTGGCCTGTGATGCAATTCGGGCCTCTGCCTCCTGCTTGGTCATGCCGCGCTTTTGGATTAGTCGCTCAATCTGCTTCTCGACTGGGGTTTCAACGGTAATGACTTTGTCGAACGGTAAATCAACCGATGCTTCGACTAAAAGCGGCACGTTGTAGATAACGATCGAATTCTCTGGCTGTGCGGCCACCATTTTCTGGGCCGCAGCTTTCACCAGCGGGTGAACGATTGCTTCTAGCGCCTGGCGCCTGCTTGCATCGGCAAAAACAATCGATCCGAGTTTGGCGCGATTTAGCGAGCCGTCAGTGTCGAAAACTGCGTCTCCAAATTTGGCACGTATGGCTGCTGCTCCAGCGGTGCCGGGCGCAACCACCTGCCTAGCAAGCTGATCTGCGTCGATCTCGTAGCCACCCAAGCTAGCCCAGTGCGCTGCGACGGTTGACTTGCCAGAAGCGATTCCACCGGTGAGGCCGACTATGTACATTCTCTAAGCCTAAATCTCTGTCAAGCCGACTGTGACGATTCTGAAGGTTAAAGCGAAACGGGCCGACCAAATGGTCGACCCGTTTCGGTTGCTAAGTGTTACTCGGCGCTCTTTAGCTTGTCGCGAAGAGCTGCAAGTGACTCGTCTGAAGCCAAGGTGCCGGCCTCTGATGACTCGCTTGAGTAGCTTGATGATGAAGACGCTGCTGCTGGAGCTTCGCTAACCTCAGGAAGCTTCGCGGCTGCCTCGTTGGCTGCTGCAACCTGCTTCTTGTGCTCTTCCCAGCGTGCGTGAGCTTCTGCGTATTCCTTCTCCCACTTGGCGCGTGCCTCTTCGAAGCCAGCCTTCCATTCGTTGGTCTTAGGGTCGAAGCCTTCAGGGTACTTGTACTGACCGGTCTCGTCGTAGTCAGCAGCCATACCGTAAAGAGCTGGGTTGAAGTCGGTGCCCTCTGGGTCTACCTCTTCGTTAGCCTGCTTCAGCGATAGTGAGATGCGGCGGCGCTCTAGGTCGATGTCGATTACCTTGACGAAGACATCCTGGTTAACCGAAACAACCTGCTCGGCTAGCTCGATGTGACGTGAAGATAGTTCTGAAATGTGAACTAGACCCTCGATGCCGTCTGCAACGCGAACGAACGCACCGAATGGAACAAGCTTGGTCACCTTTCCAGGTGCGTACTGTCCGATTGCGTGGGTGCGAGCGAATACCTGCCATGGGTCTTCCTGGGTTGCCTTTAGCGATAGCGACACGCGCTCGCGCTCCTGGTCAACTTCAAGAACCTCAACGGTAACTTCCTGGCCAATTTCAACAACTTCAGAAGCGTGCTCAATGTGCTTCCATGAAAGCTCTGAAACGTGAACAAGACCGTCTACGCCACCAAGGTCGATGAACGCACCGAAGTTGACGATAGATGAAACAACACCGGTGCGGATCTGGCCCTTGGCTAGGTCTGCTAGGAAGGTGCTGCGGGACGCTGACTGTGACTCTTCAAGAAGTGCACGGCGTGAAAGAACTACGTTGTTGCGGTTCTTGTCTAGCTCAAGAATCTTGGCTTCGACCTTCTGGCCCAGGTATGGGCCTAGGTCGCGAACGCGGCGAAGCTCGATTAGAGATGCAGGAAGGAAGCCACGTAGGCCGATGTCTACGATTAGACCACCCTTAACAACCTCGATAACAACACCGGTAACGGTGCCGTCTGCTTCTTTAACCTTCTCAACGTCGCCCCAGGCGCGCTCGTACTGTGCGCGCTTCTTTGAAAGGATTAGGCGGCCTTCTTTGTCTTCCTTCTGAAGAACAAGTGCCTCTACGGTGTCGCCAACTGCAACGATCTCTGAAGGATCTGCGTCGTGGCGGATTGAAAGTTCGCGTGAAGGGATTACACCCTCAGTCTTGTAACCGACGTCTAGAAGAACTTCGTCGCGGTCGATTTTTACAACGGTACCTTCGATAAGGTCGCCGTCGTTGAAGAACTTCAGGGTTGCTTCTACTGCTGCAAGGAAGTCTTCTGCAGAGCCGATGTCGTTTACGGCAATCTGCTTGGTGGTCTTTGAGGTCATGTGTTTATTTACTCTTAACGGGCATTACTCGGGTCGCGACAAACTGGCAAAGATTTTCTTTGGGCCTAATCGCAACAATGGATTGGGATCGCGCAAAAAACACGCCCCTCTAGCCTAGCCGATTTATGAGGGCGAGACAACGGTTTTAAGGCGCTCCAGCAAGGTTTGTTCGTCTGGCCCGGTGACCTCGACGATGATGAGATCACCGGCTTTGGCACCAAGTGCCATGATTGTCAAAATGCTGTCGCCGCGGCCTGGTGTTCCCCCGGGCTTCGAAACTAAAACGACGTGGCCTTCGGTTTGCGAAAGTCTTGCGAATTCTGCGGCTGGTCTGGCATGCAAACCCTCCGCGTTTCGCACCGTAAGGCTCTCTCTAACCATTAGTGACCAGCCGCATCCCAACTGCGGCCGATGCCGATGTGAACCTCGAGTGGCACCGAGAGTTCAACCACGTTTTGCATTTCAGCGATTACCAGTTCTTTGAGGGACTCGAGCTCACCAGAGGCCACCTCAAAGACAAGTTCGTCGTGTACCTGAAGCAACATTCGGCTCTTCAGTTTGTTCTCAATCATTCGAGCATCAATCTTGGTCATCGCTAACTTCATGATGTCTGCAGCGGTGCCCTGAATTGGAGCATTCAGGGCTGCCCTACGCGCGTTCTCACGCAGCTGGAAGATCTTGCTGTTGAGGTCGTCAAACGGGCGTCGGCGACCGTAGGTGGTTACCGTGTAGCCAACGGTCTTGGCCTCGTCAACTACGGTGGCTAGATAGCGCTTCACTCCCCCGAATCGGGCAAAGTAGTCGGCCATCAGCTGTTTAGCCTCACCATTTGGAATTCGAAGTTGCTTGGCCAGGCCGTATTCGCTGAGGCCGTAGACCAGGCCATAGCTCATGGCCTTTACCTTTGAACGCATCGCCGAGTCGACTTCTTCGGGTTTCACGCCGTAGATTCGTGCTCCAACAAATCGGTGAAGGTCTTCGCCCGTCTTAAACGCCTCGATAATGCCTTCATCTTCTGACAGGTGAGCCATAATGCGCATTTCGATCTGAGAATAGTCGGCGGTAAGGAGGGTCTCATACCCTTCGCCAACGATGAATGCATCGCGAATTTCTCGCCCGCGTTCGCTCTTGATCGGAATGTTCTGAAGGTTTGGTGCTTCGGAAGACAAACGGCCGGTCGACGTTCCGGTTTGAACATAGTTGGTGTGGATTCGACCGTCGGCATCAACCGCCTTGAGGACGATTTCGACAATCTGGCGAATCTTTGTCACCTCGCGGTGTTCAAGAAGTTTTTCTAAGAAGGGGTGACCCGTTTGCTCGAAGAGTTCGTTTAGAGCTGCCGCATTGGTAGAAAAACCGGTTTTGACCGACTTGGTTCCAACCATTCCCAGCTCATCAAACAACACAGTCTGAAGCTGCTTTGGTGAGGCCAAATTAATTTCGTGACCGATGATGTCGTATGCCGCCTTGGCGACCTGAGTTACCTCACCCGAGAGGCGCTCAAATAGGGCCTCCAGCTTGGCAACATCGATGGCAACTCCGGTGTGTTCCATACGTGCGAGAGTTTGCACCGTAGGAAGCTCAATTTCGCCGTACACCCGTATCTGATTTTCGCCCTCAACCAGGCTGTAAAGCTTTGAGCTAAGCAAGATGGCAAGCCAAGCATCGAGACTGATATCTGTTGAATCTTCACTGACAAGTTGGTTAGGGTCGCCGCGCTTTACCGAATGACCTAGGTATTCAAGGGCCAAATCATCGATGTCGTATCCCCGTCTCACTGGGTTCAGCAGGTACGCCATTAGCAAAGGGTCGTAATCAACGCCATCAATTTCGAGACCCGAATCGAGCAGCGCCCGTGTGACATCCTTTGCTTTGAAAACCGATTTTTTGATAGCCGCGTCGGTTAGCCAAACACCCAGGATTGACTTGACATGATCTGCTGATTCAGGCTGCCAGAAACGACGAACAGTTTCTGTGGCAAAGCCGATTGAGGCTACTTGGTCTGCAACGAATTCGAAGGCCACACCGATGGTGCCGGTTTGCTCTTTCAACCACGCAACGAGTTGGGTGGACTTTAGTTCTGTGCTATCGGGAACGGCGATGTCATCAAAAACTGCAGCTGCCGGCTCGTCAGCAAAAGCGGCGTCGAAAGTCGATTTTGCATCACTCGCCGCATTTGTCGCGGTGGCAGAACCGCCGCGGAGCCTTAGAACTCGCTCGGTAAGTGTCTTGAAAGCAAGTTTTCCGAACACCTCGCGCACTGCGGTCTCGTCGACGGGGCCAAGTTCTAATTGTGATTGATCGACCGGAAGGTCAAGGTCACGAACCAGGTGGTTTAGTCTGCGGTTTCGGACTGCCAACTCACGGTGTTCGCGAAGGCTCTCACCGACTTTACCTGGGATGTCTGCTGCGGCCTCAAGCACGCCGGCTAGGTTGCCGTACTGCTGTAGCCACTTGGCCGCGGTTTTTGGGCCCACACCTGGAATACCGGGAAGATTATCGGAGGTTTCGCCGACCAAGGCGGCAAGATCTGGATACTGCTTGGCATGGATGCCGTACTTCTCAAGAACAGCGGCGTCATCCATGCGAGCCAGGTTGAGCACGCCCTTGACCGGATAGAGAATCGTGGTTCGGTCGCTAATTAGCTGGAATGTGTCGCGGTCACCAGAGACGATGAACACGTCAAAGCCTTTTTCGGCGCTCTGGTCGGCGAGGCTCGCGATGATGTCGTCGGCCTCGTAGTTTTCGCGAGTTATTGTGACGATGTTCATTGCCTTGAGGGCCTCGGTCAAAAGCTCGGTTTGGCCGTTGAATTCTGGTGGGGTCTCGCCGCGTGTGCCCTTGTATTCGGGGTATTCTTCCGTTCTGAATGAGCTGCGAGACAGGTCAAAGGCAACGGCAAGGTGGGTGGGCTTCTCGGCCTGCAAAATGTTAAGCAACATCGAGATAAAACCGTGCACGGCATTGGTGTGCTGGCCATCCGGGGTTTTGAAGCTGTCTGGGCTCAGGGCGTAGAACGCTCTAAAGGCCAATGAATGCCCATCAATGAGCAGAAGAGTAGGCTTTGAATTAGCGTTCATGAGGCAAGCCTACTTTGCCTTACCGACCTTTTCAGGAGCAACGATTGACTAAGCCAGAACCAAAGCTGAGCGCCGCAGCGGCCGAACTGAGCAAACTTCGCGGGCTTGGCTTGCTCGCCGAAAGAATGGGAATCGAGCTGTTAGAGCTGAGTGCCGAGCGCGCAGTGGCGACTATGCCGGTTGAGGGCAACACTCAGCCACTAGGCGTTTTGCACGGTGGCGCACACGTGGTGCTAGGCGAAACTCTGGGTAGCTTCGCGGCAAACGTTTGGGCTCATCCAGATTCCGTGGCGGTTGGCATCGAAATCAATGCTTCACACAGTCGTTCCGTTACCAGTGGCAAAGTTACTGCGGTTTGCACGGCTCTGTCTCTCGGACGTTCGCTTACCACTCACGAGATCGTGATTTCTGACGAAGAGGGTCGACGTCTTTCGACGGTTCGAATTACGAACTTCATCAAAGCCAAGAAATAGGCTTATTTCTCTTTCGGAGTGCCCAACTGCTCGATGACAGTGGTTGCAACCTCTTGCATGGTCAATCTGCGATCCATCGAAGCTTTTTGAATCCACCGGAAAGCCTCGGGCTCGGTGAGGTTCATCTTTTCGTTGAGAAGGCCTTTTGCGCGGTCAACGAGCTTTCTAGTCTCGAACCGTTCGTTTAGGTCTTGAATCTCGGCTTCGAGCGCGGTGAATTGGGCGTGACGGCTCAGTGCGATTTCGATTGCCGGCATTAGGTCGTTCGGTGTGAATGGCTTAACCACGTATGCCATTGCGCCAGCCTCGCTAGCTCTGTCAACGAGCTCTTTCTGGCTGAAGGCAGTCAGCAAAACCACTGGAATTTTCATGGGAGCGATTTTCTCGGCTGCTGTGATGCCATCCATGTTCGGCATCTTGATGTCCATCACCAAAAGATCTGGCTTGTGTTGCTCGCAGAGAGCCACGGCCTGTTCGCCATCCCCTGCCTCGGCAACCACGTCAAAACCAAACTCGCGAAGGGTCTCAACTATGTCCATGCGGATCAGAGACTCATCCTCTGCCACGATTACTCTGCGCTGCGCTGCTGCATCTGCCATGGCAACAACCTTATTGGTTAACCGGTCGATTTATCTAAATAAAAACTTTCAACTAAGATTTACTGGTTATCACTTGCCGAAGTGGCGAAATGGCAGACGCGGAGCACTCAAAATGCTTTTCCGAAAGGAGTGCGGGTTCAAGTCCCGCCTTCGGCACCAAAT
>JBEGSA010000041.1:0-9491 GCA_041180145.1 Actinomycetota bacterium
GCGCCATGGGTTTTGGCCAAAGACGAGGCAAACACCGAGCGTCTTGGAACGGTATTGAACACCACTGCCGAAGGTCTTCGTGCACTGGCTGTTTTGCTCAACCCAATTACGCCGAAGGCCACCGCAAAGCTTTGGTCAGCGCTGGTTGGCGATGACTCGCTTGATGCTCAGGTACTCGACAACGCGGCAGTGTGGGGCCAGCTAAAGGCTGGTTCAAAGATTAGCCAGCTAGAGCCGCTGTTTCCTCGCATCGAAACCGACGAAGCGAAATAGTTTTGACCGAACAGGCTTTCACTCGCAGCAGTTCGACCGGTGAGTCGTCTTCTGCAGCCAAGTCAAAGCCTGGCAAAATTTCAAGTTTTCCGGCCGCACCCGAGCCTCTCGAAATAGCGGTCTATGACAACCACTGCCACCTAGAGTTCGTGTTTGACGAAGAGCTTGGTGCTATGCCTTGGCAAGAGAACCTAGACCTTGCCGAGAGTGTCGGCATCAAGGGTGTTGTGCAGGTTGGCGTGACTCTCGAAAGCTCTAAGTGGTGTGCCGATCTGGCAACTAAAGACAACCGAGTGCTAGCTGCGGTTGCGCTGCACCCGAACGAGGCGCCGCTCTATGAATCAAAAGCTGCCTTGGATGCCGCAATCGCTCAAATTGCCGAACTGGCTAAGCAGCCTAGGGTGCGAGCAATCGGAGAAACCGGACTCGATTTTTTTAGAACCGAAGGTGACGAAAGCATCGCGCTACAGCGCCACAGTTTCGAAGAGCACATTCGGATTGCCAAAGAAAACAATCTCGCTTTGATGATTCACGATCGCGATGCTCATGAAGAAGTGGTAGCAACTCTGCTTCGCCTTGGGGCGCCAGACAAGGTTGTGTTTCACTGCTATTCGGGCGAGACCGACCTGGCTCAAATTTGCAACCAAAACGGCTGGTACATGTCGTTTGCAGGCAACATCACTATCAAGCGAAACCAGCACCTGCGCGATTCGCTGGCGATGGCGCGAAAAGACCTGATCTTGATCGAAACGGATGCGCCATTCTTGGCTCCAGAGCCTTTGCGAGGCCGCCCAAATGCGCCCTATCTGGTGCCAATCACGGCTCGTTTTATGGCTGAAGTGCGCGGCGAAGATCTGAATAAACTTTGCGCCCAACTAGCGGCTAACACCGAAGCGGTTTACGGTTCGTGGAGTGAGGGATTCTGATGCCGCACGAGGTAAGCCTGCTGGGTGCTGTCGACATTCGTGCTCTGGCTAGTCGTCTCGATGTCACGCCGACTAAAAAACTGGGTCAAAACTTTGTAACTGACCCAAACACCATTCGCCGCATTGTGGCCGCGGCCAAGCTCGACGGCACCGAGACCGTGGTTGAAATTGGTCCGGGCCTTGGTTCTTTGACCCTTGGTTTGCTCGAAGTTGCCAGCAAGGTTATCGCCGTCGAGATCGATCCAAAGATGGCCGCTGAACTCGAGAGCACTATTGAAACTCGAGCGCCCGGCACCGAATTCACCTTGGTTCGAAACGACGCTCTGAAAGTAACCGAGCTGCCGACCCAGCCGAGCGCGCTGGTTGCCAACCTGCCCTACAACATCTCGGTGCCGGTCTTGCTGCACTTTTTAGAGCAGTTCTCGAGCATTCAAAAAGGCCTTGTGCTGGTGCAGGCTGAAGTGGCTCATCGTTTGGCCGCAACCCCGGGTTCAAAAATCTATGGCATTCCAAGCGTCAAGTTGGCTTGGTATGCCGATTCTTATTTGGCAGGCAATGTTGGCCGAAACATTTTTTGGCCTGTGCCTAACGTTGACTCGGCCCTGGTTTATTTTGCCAAGCGCGAAGTTGCCCTCGGCGACGAAGAGTTGCGTTTGGCAACCTTTGCAGCTGCAGATGCAGCCTTTGGCCAACGTCGCAAAACTTTGCGGCAGGCACTGGCCGATTGGGCAGGTTCGCCAGCCGAGGCAGAGCGAATTTTGATTGCCGCCGGTATCAGCCCTCAGGCTCGAGGCGAAGAACTAGACGTTCACCAGTTTGTGGCTATCGCAAAGGCCAAGAATGCTTGATCAAGCGACCGCCTCAGCGCCTGGCAAAATCAATCTGTTCTTTGCAGTCGGTCCTCTGTTGCCAGATGGTTTTCACTCGGTGGCTAGTGTCTATCAGGCGCTAGATCTTCGCGAGGCCGTTTCTGTGACTCCATCTTCTGAATGGAACGTATCCGTGGCGGGCGCTCTTTCTGAAGAGCAAATCGCGGCTGTACCGACGGGCGAAGATAACCTGGTGGTTAGGGCCGTCAAGCTGGTTGCAAAACTGGCCGGTTTGCCAGAGGCCGCCGCTGTTTCTCAACTTTCGATTTACAAGAACGTGCCGGTAGCCGGTGGTATGGGCGGCGGCTCAGCCGATGCGGCCGCAGCAATGATTGCCGCAAATGAACTTTGGGCTTGTGGGCTCTCAACGGCACAGCTAACCGAAGCCGCAGTTGAGCTTGGTGCAGATGTTCCTTTCGCGCTCATGGGTGAAACCGCGATTGGCCTTGGTCGAGGCGAAAAGCTGACCTTGGTTGACCGGGTCGCGCCGCTGCACTGGGTCTTGGTCGTAGCCGATCGAGGTCTAAGCACACCTGCCGTCTATAAGCGCTTAGATGAGTTGCGCGCCGCTCGCGGAGAAGGCCCGACAAAAGTCTCTGAAGCAGCCGTGTCCGCCGAGTTTATTTCGGCACTTCAATCTGGCGATGTATTGCGTGTAGCCAAGGCAATCAAAAACGACTTGCAAGAGGCGGCTCTAGATCTGATGCCTGAGCTCGCCGACACCATTGCAGCGGGAATTGCCGCTGGCGCTCTGGCGGGCATGGTTTCTGGTTCGGGTCCGACTGTCGCGATGCTTGCCGAAGACGAAGAATCGGCCGAGCGCATCGCAAACATCCTGGCTTTTCAGGGGCTAGACGCCATCGCGGCAACTGGGCCGGCTGCCGGCGCAACTTTGGCGGCAAACTGATGGCTCACCTACTAGGCGCTGAATCTGTCACGCTCGAATTTCCGACCAAAAAGGTTTTCGATCAAATCACCGTTGGCGTGAACGAGGGTGATCGCATCGGTATTGTCGGCCGAAACGGCGATGGCAAATCTACTTTGCTCAAGTTGCTGGCTAAGCGCATGCAGCCAGACGGCGGGCGCATCACTCACCGCAACAACATGACTTTCGGATTGCTCGACCAGGCTGACGTAATTGACCCAGGTCAGACCATTGGGCAGGCTGTAGTTGGCGAAATGCCCGAGCACGAGTGGGCTGGCAATGCCAAAGTGCGCGACGTGATTGGTGGCTTGCTAAACGATCTTGACTGGCAACAGCAGGTTGGAGCGCTTTCGGGTGGCCAACGCAGGCGCGTGGCGCTGGCCAAGCTTTTGGTTCAAGACCTCGACATTGTGATGCTCGACGAGCCAACTAACCACCTCGACATTGAAGGCGTTGCTTGGCTAGCGAACCACCTCAAGACTCGTTGGGCTACGAACGCGGGTGGCCTAATTGTGGTTACCCACGACCGCTGGTTTCTGGACGAAGTTTGTAACCTCACCTGGGAGGTTCACGATGGCATCATCGAGCCGTTCGAAGGTGGCTATGCGGCTTATGTGCTTCAGCGAAATGAGCGCGATCGAAGTGCCGCTGCTAGCGAGGCTCGTCGTCAGAATTTGATGCGCAAAGAGCTGGCTTGGCTGCGACGCGGTGCGCCGGCACGAACCTCGAAACCGAAATTCCGCATGGATGCCGCGGCCGAACTGATTGCCAACGAACCCGAGCCGCGCGATCGCGTTGCTCTGTCGAAGTTGGCTACCGCCCGACTTGGCAAAGATGTTTTGGACGTTGAGAATCTGAACTATTCGATCGACGGTCGCGAGCTTTTGCACGATGTGACCTGGCGACTAGGCCCGGGCGATCGAGTTGGCCTCGTGGGTGTGAACGGCGCCGGCAAGACCACCTTGTTGCGCCTAATTCAAGGCAACATCGAGCCAACGGCCGGCAAGATCAAACGTGGCAAGACTGTAAACATCGCGACTCTCAGTCAAGAGGTTCGTGAGCTCGATGAGTTTGCCGATGAGCGCATCTTCAGCCTGATTGCTCGCGAAAAGTCATTCTTTGTCGTTGACAAAAAAGAAGTCGGCATTGGTCAGTTGGTCGAACAACTCGGCTTTACTCAGGCACAGTTGCAAACTCCGATTCGCGATCTTTCTGGCGGTCAACGCCGTCGCCTGCAGTTCTTACGCCTGCTTTTTGGTGAGCCAAACGTTTTGATTCTCGACGAGCCGACCAACGACCTCGACACCGACATCTTGGCTGCCATGGAAGACCTGCTCGACGGCTGGCCGGGCACATTGATTGTGGTTAGCCACGACCGATATTTACTTGAGCGTGTGACCGACCAACAGTTTGCCCTCCTGGGTGATGGCTCGCTGCGCCACCTACCTGGTGGGGTTGACCAATACCTTGAGCTTCGCAAACACAGTTTGAACGCCAAGAGCTCACAAGCCGAATCGAGTCGCTATGCGGCTGGCTCAAGCGCAGCCACTCAGGCGCAGGGTCAAGCATCCGTGTCTAAATTGAGCGGTTCGGCGCTGCGCGAAGCCGAAAAAAACCTGGCTCGCATCGAACGCGCTCTTGAAAAAATTGCCTCGGATGAGGCCAAGCTGCATCAGCAAATGGCTGCACACGATCAGAGTGATTACGAAGGTTTGGCAGAGTTCGTGAAGGCTCAAAACGAGCTAAACGGCAAACGAGATGACCTTGAACTGGAATGGCTAGAAATTTCGGAGCTTTTGGGAGCAAATTAGGTCGAAATATCTGGCAGACTTGGGGGTGCAGATAACGCCTCGGCGTTGGCTGTGGTCCCCTATGGTGTAATGGCAACACTTCGCTCTTTGGATGCGACGTTCTAGGTTCGAGTCCTGGTGGGGGAGCAACACAAATTAGGAGCGGAATGAGCGAAAAGCACCTAGCAGTCGTTGTTTTGGCTGCCGGCGAAGGCACTCGCATGAAATCTGCCAAGCCAAAGGTAATGCACGAAATCGCTGGCTTGCCGCTGCTTGGGCACGCACTAGCCACTGCAACTTCTCTCGGTGCCGCTCACGTTGTTCCGGTAATCCGCTACAAAAAAGAATTGATTTCCGAGTACATTCGGGCCTTCTATCCGGGCGTGACGATTGCCGAACAAGACGATGTTCCGGGCACCGGCCGAGCTGTCGAGTGTGCGCTAGACGCCCTACCTGCAGATTTCAACGGTGCGGTAATCGTCACCAGCGGCGATGTTCCGCTTCTAGACGTTGCAACCCTTGAATCTCTTCTAGATGCGCATTTGGCTGGCGGCTATGCCGCAACGATCTTGACCGCAATTGTCGAAGACCCAGCTGGCTATGGCCGCATTATTCGAAGCAACGACGGCAAATTCATCGAAATCATCGAAGACCGCGATGCCGATGCCGAGCAGCTTGAAATTCGCGAAGTAAACGCGGGCGTTTATGTGTTTGATGCAGTTCAGCTTCGCAGCGCACTTTCCAAAGTTGGTTCGCACAACGCCCAGGGCGAAAAATACCTAACCGATGCTGCTGCCGAGCTGTTGCACCAAAAGCTCAAGGTGCAGGCGCTAGCCGTTAGCGACAACTGGTTGGTCGCCGGCATCAACGACCGCGTTCAACTCAGCGAGGTTGCTGCCGAGCTGAATGCCCGCATCTGCGAAGCCTGGCAGGTTGCCGGCGTAACAATCCAAGACCCCGCTTCAACCTGGATCGACATTACTGTCGAACTCGGAACCGACGTGACGCTATTGCCCGGAACTCACCTGAAGGGCATCACGTCAATCGGCGCAGGTTCGACCATTGGTCCAGAGGTTTTCATGGTCGACACGGCCGTTGGCGCAAATGCATCCGTTGTTAAAGCGCACGCGACCGGATCAAAAATTGGCGATGGAGCAACGGTCGGACCGTTCGCGTACTTGCGCCCAGGAACCGACCTTGGTGTCGACGGCAAAATTGGCACCTTTGTAGAAACTAAGAACGCCAAGATCGGCGCCGGTAGCAAGGTGCCTCACCTAAGTTATGTAGGCGATGCCACCATCGGTGAAGGTTCGAACATAGGCGCCGGAACTATTTTTGCCAACTATGACGGCATCAAGAAGCATGCCAGCGTGATTGGTTCGCACGTGCGCACCGGCTCGCACAACGTATTTGTTGCTCCAATTACCATTGCAGATGGGGCCTACACTGCCGCCGGAACAGTGGTTCGAAAAGATGTCGAAGCCGGTGATCTTGCGATGAATGTTGCACCTCAGCGCAACCTCGCCGACTGGGTTATTGCCAAACGACCTGGCAGTGCTGCTGCCGACGCGGCCCAAAAAGCCAAGAACTAACTAACTACAAAATAGAGCTGGAGCCCACCATGGAAATCACAACCAACAACAGCAAGCGTCTGGTTATTGTGAGTGGTCGCGCCCACCAGGCTCTTGCCGAAGAGGTTGCCTCGCTACTCGGCACCAAGTTGCTGCCAACCACGGCATATGATTTTGCCAACGGCGAGACCTTCGTTAGATATGAAGAGTCGGTGCGAGGAGTCGACGCGTTTGTGATTCAGTCGCACGCCTCGGGAATCAACAACTGGGTAATGGAGCAGTTGCTGATGGTCGACGCCATGAAGCGTGCAAGCGCAAAGCGCATCACCGTTGTTGCACCGTTTTTTCCGTACGCTCGTCAAGACAAGAAGCACAAGGGTCGCGAGCCAATCTCTGCTCGTTTGATGACCGACCTATTCAAGGTTGCTGGTGCGAACCGTTTGATGTCGGTTGACTTGCACACCCCGCAGATTCAGGGATTCTTTGACGGGCCGGTTGACCACCTCTGGGCGCTTCCGATGCTTGCAGACCACGTTGCCGAAAAGTTTAAGGGCGAAGATCTAACCGTTGTATCACCAGACTCTGGACGCGTTCGAGTTGCCGACATCTGGGCCGAGCGCCTAGGTGCGCCACTGGCAATTATTCACAAGCGTCGCGATCCAGACCGCCCAAACCAGGTTGAGGCTCACGAGCTCGTTGGTGATGTGAAGGGGCGCACCTGTCTTTTGGTAGACGACATGATTGACACCGCAGGCACAATCGTTGCCGCTGCCAAGGCGCTAAAGGCCAACGGTGCAGCGCGGGTAATTGTTGCAGCAACCCACGCAGTCTTCTCTGAGCCGGCCGTCGAGCGCCTCTCGAGCGGTGTTGTTGACGAGGTCATCGTGACCAACACTCTTCCGATAACGCCAGAAAAGCAGTTCGACAACCTAACTGTTCTTTCGATTGCGCCGCTAATTGCTGCGGCAATCCAGGCTGTGTTTGGCGATGATTCTGTGAACAAGTTGTTCCCGGGGCACGCATAGTCTCAGGCTTCAAAGTCCGATCGGGTTGTCACATAGGTGGCAGCCCGATAGACTTTAACCAGACAACGGCGAGGGCTCCAAACGGGGCCGTTATCGACGGGGCATTTAGCCGGTTTATCGGCCACTAATCCTCGCGTTCAGCGCTTGAGTTGATTACAAAAATCAGTTTTAGAGGCAATTCTTTGCTTCGACAAACTTCAAACTCGAATGGAAATTCAAATGAACACTGCAGCAAAGCTAGTCGGAGAAGTCCGCGAATCTTTCGGTAAGGGTGCAGCACGCAAGTTCCGTGCAGCCGGCCGCACTCCAGCGGTTATCTACGGTCACGGCTCAGAGCCACGCCACGTAACCCTTCCAGCGCACGAAGTGAAGCTAATCCTTCGCCACAAGAACGCTGTTATCGATCTAACCATCAACGGCAAAGAAGAGTCAGTTCTAGTTAAGAGCGCTTCAAAGGACCCAATCACCCAGATCATCGAGCACATCGACCTAGTCGAGCTTGTCAAGGGTGAGCGCGTTCACGTTGAGGTTCCAGTTCACGTCGTAGGCGAGTCACTTTCAGGCACCGTCATCGACCTAGAGCACAAGACCGTCAAGCTAGAGGTCGCTGCAACCAGCATCCCTGACTTCGTTGAGGCAGTGTTCGACAAGCAGGGCGCTGGCTTCCACGTTCTTGCTAAAGACCTAGTCATCCCTGCCGGCGCAAAGCTAGAGCTAGCTGCTGACGAGCTAATCGCGTCTGTAGTTGCAACTGCAGCAGGTCACGCAGCAGAGCTTGCTGCTCCAGCAGCAGAGTAGTCAACTGTCTAATTCGACATTTCTAGTAGTCGGGCTCGGTAACCCCGGGCCCGACTATTCTGCTAATCGGCACAATGTCGGCCAAATGGCGCTCTCGGTTTTAGCCGATCGATTGAGCGCGACCTTCAAAAGCCACAAGTCGAACGCGGCCGTTGCCGAGGCTCGATTGGGTTATGGGGGCGCCAAGCTAATTCTTGCCAAACCCGGTTCATACATGAACACCAGCGGTGGCCCGGTTTCTTCGCTTATGAAGTTTTACGACATCGCAATCGAAAATGTGATTGTGCTTCACGACGAACTCGACATTCCAGCCGAAACCATTCGCCTAAAGCATGGCGGTGGGCATGGCGGCCATAACGGGTTGCGTGACATCATCGCTGCCTGCGGCTCAAACGAATTCACCAGAGTGCGCATCGGCATTGGTCGGCCACCTGGCCGCATGGACACCGCCGACTTTGTGCTCAAAGACTTTTCATCTGCCGAACGCAAAGGCTTGCCAGTAACACTCGAACTTGCCGCCGATGCTGTCGAAGCCGTAGTTGAACTCGGTGTGACTCTTGCGCAAACCCGAGTAAACGCCCCAGCAGCGGAATAAGCCCCGCCGCTCGCAACTTAGACTTACCTTGTGAGCGATCAAAATCTCAAGGCCCTGTCGCGCCTTGTCGCGCTCGTTTCCGAAGGATATCCCTTCGCTGCCGTTCAAGCAAAAATCAAAGCCTCAAGGTTAGATTTGATCGCTCCCCAGGGAGCCCACGCCTCTGTTGTCGCAGTGCTCGACCAATTCCGAGAGGCAGCTGATCTCTCTCGGGTGCAGCTGGTCGTAGTTAGCACCGGGCGAGAGTCTGAAGATTTAGCAGCTTCGCTTCGGGCGATGGTCGACAATGCCGAGATTCTTGAATTTCCGTCTTGGGAGACACTGCCTCACGAGCGACTCAGCCCGAGCCCAGAAACCGTTGGCCGAAGACTCAGGGTTTTGCATCGACTCAACGAGATCGAGTCTCTAGGCAGCAGACTAGATCATCCCGTTTTTGTTTTGGCCTCGGTGCGCGCGGTTCTTCAACCCGCCATTGCTGGCCTTGCCAATCACCCTCCACTGACTCTGGATCGAGGCAGTGACTACTTGCTGTTCGAGCTTTCGCTAAAGCTGGTTGAAATGGCCTACCACCGAGTCGATATGGTCACCAAGCGCGGCGAATTTGCTGTTCGCGGTGGCATTCTCGATATCTTCGCAACCACTTCAGAGCACGCCATGCGACTCGAATTTTTTGGCGATGAACTCGAAGAAATTCGAGAGTTTTCGGTTGCCGACCAGCG
>JBEGSA010000042.1:0-9274 GCA_041180145.1 Actinomycetota bacterium
CAACGTCGTTTGGAAGCTCATCAGGAGTCCAGCCCCAGTCTGCCGTGCCGTTCACATAAAAGGCGTAAGACGGTACGCCGTGTGAATCAATAGACACAACTGCCAGGGTGGTAAGTTCGCTCGCTTCGATTGCGTGATCAAGTCCAACGCCGTTGGTTTCGAGGCGCTCACGAATTATCTTGCCGAATCGGTCGTTTGAAATGCGCGCCAAAAACTGCTGCGGGGTACCGCGGCGAGCCAGGGCGATCGAAACGTTGGCGTTTGCGCCTCCGACAATCGCATTGAATGCGCCAGCCTGGTATCGGTTTTCGATTAGGTCGATTAGTGCTTCACCAATTACGAGAATCATTGCCGGTTCCTTTTAGTCTGTTTTTCTTGGTTTGAATTCTGGGTCTAGTTCTGGCCGCAGTTTTAGATTAGCCACCGAACCTCGGGTGACAAGTTCGGTTGGAAGGATAATTTTTTCGGTAGGCCGGCCGGGGTAGTTGATCTCGGAAAGCAGTCGGTCAACCGCTAGCTCACCGAGTTCTTCAACCGGGCGTGCCACAACCGTGATTCCAGGTGTCATTGCCGCGGCCCACTGAGAGTCATCAACAGTAACCAGTGAGATGTCTCGGCCAATCACCAGCTGGCGATTTCCGGCAACTTTGAGCACCGACAGGGCCATGTCGTTGTTTGAGGTAAAGATGATGGTTGGAGCTTTTGGTGTGTCCAGCAGCTTGGCGACTGCGGCCTCCGAAATCGCCGGCTTATCTTCGCAATACAACCAGTGCTGATGCTTTGGCTTGATGCCCAAGTCAGCTGCCCCGTTCAAGAATCCATTCACGCGGTCGTCAACCGAAGAAATCAACATGGCCGGCCGGTCTTCGCTGAACCCCTTGACTCCGGCCGCGGCTATCAAGAATCCGAGTCGCTGATGACCCATTGAAACCGCGTGGCGAATGGCTGCATCCGTGCCTGAAAAATCGTCGGTGGTGACCGAGGTGGCCGAAATACCTTCGACTCGGCGGTCAATCAGCACCACCGGCTTGCGCCCGGTCATTGCCGTAGACAGGTGATCGTGAACTAGGGCGGTAGAGGGAACGACGATTAGGCCATCGACTTGCTTTTCGAGAAGTGTCTCGACCGCTTGACGCTCGGCCTCGATTTCTTCATCGGTATTGGTGATCAAAACCTGATATCCGCGGGCCTTGGCCGCATCAACGATTGCCTTGGTCGCACGGTCAAAGAAGGCGTTGGTGAAGTCGGCGATGATCACCAGGCCGATGGTTTTGGTCTTGCCCTGTCGCATTGCGCGAGCAACCTGGTTTGGTCGATAGCCAAGTTCTTCGGCAGCTTTGCGAACCTTGGCCACTGTGTCTTCTGAGATGCGCCCATAGTTGCCCATGGCCCTCGATGCGGTGGCACGCGAAACGCCGGCATGGTTGGCAACGTCAACTATGGTCGGCGCAGACGACCTTGCAATTCCCATTGTTACCCTCCCTTTATTTCTTCGTTTCTTTAACGTGACGAAACCGTTATCGCCAAAAGTTGTTGGTAAACGATTGCGGCTGTCAAGATTGTAGCAAGATTTGTGAGAACGTTCTCGCAAGTCTCTCACAAAACCCACAAGGAGACACGTAATGAAGCGTTCACTACGCACCGTTGCAGCCCTAGGCGCAGTAGCAGCTCTTTCGCTAACTGTTGCAGGTTGCGCACCAGCAGAAGAAGCAGCACCAGAAGACATCAGCATTGCATTCGTTATGGGTGCAGAGTCTGACCCGTTCTTCCAGGCCATGAAGCTTGGCGCTGAAGAAGAAGCCGCAGCACAGGGTGTAACCCTGATCTGGCAGGGCGACCCTTCAAACTACTCACCTGAGACCCAAATTCCAATCGTCGACGCAGTGCTTGCACAGCAGCCAACCGGTCTGGTACTTATCCCAACCGACCCTAAGGCTCTTCAGGCTTCAGTGGCTAAGGCAGTTGCAGCGGGCATCGTGGTTGCAAACGTTGACACTCGCGTTGAAGACCTAACCGACGTTCTTACCTTCATCACCGGCGACAACGAAGACGGTGGCGCTAAGGCTGCTGAGGCACTTGCAAAGAAGATCGGTTACACCGATGGCAAGACCTACGAAGTTGTAATCGGCCTAACCTCAGCAACCGCAACCACCAACGTTGCTCGCCTAGAGGGCTTCAAGGCTGCCGTAGCTTCAACCTACCCAGGCATCCAGATCAAGGATGTTGCTTACTCAGAGTCAAACCCTGAGAAGGCTGCAACCAACGTAAACAACTGGTTGACCAAGTACCCTAACTTGGCTGGTATCTTCGCAATCGACGGCACCAACGCATCAGGCGCAGCAGCTGCACTTGAGGCTAAGGGTCTAGTTGGCAAGGTCGGCCTAGTAGGTTACGACGCTTACCCAGACAACGTTGCAAAGATCAAGGCTGGTATCTTCACCGCTCTTATCGCCCAGGACCCTGCTGCTGAGGCTCGCCTAGCAATCAAGACCTTGGTTGAATTCATCAAGACCGGCAAGACCTCAACCGCTAAGGAAGTTGTTATTCCTAACGTGGCACTGACCGCTGAGACTTCAGAGGCAGACCTCGCGAAGTACACCTACGTAGCTGGCAAGTAATTCCAACTAAGTAAGTAATAGCGAAACAAACATAGAAATAGGTATCAAATGACCGACAGCAATCAGACCGCTGCAAATAGCAAGCTTCAAAGCCCACTATTTGCGCGACTAAAGTCTCTGGGTAATAACCAGAGCGCGGTATTGGTGGGGGTGCTGGTCTTGCTGACCATCGTCTTCTCAATCCTGGAACCTAAATTCCTTTCGGTTCCGACCGCGAACAACATCCTTACGGACTGGGGTTCAGTGGTTCTGATTGCTGTCGGTCAAACCTTCGTGGTGATCAGTGGTGGAATCGACCTTTCGGTCGGAGCCATCATTGGTCTCTCCGGAGTTGTTGCGGCTTGGACAATGTCTGAGCTGCTAGGCGCAGACCAAAGTGTCAAGGGCGCAGATTCTTATGGAATCCTGGCAGTCGGTGCGATCGTGTCGGTTGCTGTCGGCCTTTTCGTAGGTCTGATTAATGCATTCTTGATCAACAAATTCAAGATCGTGCCATTCATCGCGACCCTGGCCACCATGGGTGCTTGCCTCGGTTTCTCCGTAATTCTTTCAAACGGTATGCCAATCGGCTCGGCAAATGACTTTGCCCTTATCTCGGCAATGTCGCCAAAGACCAACCCATTCTCATGGGCGGTGATTGCGGTGTCAGTTGTTGTTGCAGTGGTTGGTTTGTTCTTGCACAAGTCACGCTTCGGCCTTTACACCTACGCGATCGGTTCAAACACCTTTGCAGCTCGCGGCGCAGGTATCAATGTAGAACGCCACATCACCAAGGTTTATGCTCTCTCCGGTGCGCTTGCCGGTCTAGCCGGCATTTACGTCTACATTCGCCTGGGTGCAGGCTCACCTTCTTCAGGTAACGGCCGAGAGTTAGATGCAATCGCAGCGGTTGTCATCGGTGGCGCATCTCTAATGGGTGGCGTTGGTCGCATCATGGGCACTGTTCTAGGTGCACTCATTCTCTTCACAGTCCAGTCTGGCCTCATCATGATCGGTGTCGCCCCAGACTGGAAAAAGGTTGTCGTTGCAATCTTGATTGCTGCAGCTGTTGCAGCACAGACCCTGCAGAGCAAGAACGGACGCAAATAATGGCCGGCGAAGTAATTTACGAGCTCAAGAACGCATCGAAGCGTTACGGTTCGGTAATCGCGTTAGATGGCGCAAGTTTAAAACTTCACGCAGGTGAAGTCGTCGGCCTCGTTGGTGACAACGGTGCTGGCAAGTCCACCCTGGTCAAGGTGCTTTCGGGTGCACACCAGCCAGATGGTGGACAAATCTTCCTAGAAGGCAAAGAGCGAGTGTGGAGCTCACCGCGCGAGGCACTCGAAGCCGGTGTTGAGACTCTTTACCAGGACTCTGGTCTAGCTCCGCACTTGACCGTTAGCCAAAACGTATTTTTGGGTCGCGAAAAGTTTGTCGGTGGATTGCTTGGCAAGCTTGGTTTCTTGGCCAAAAAAGAGATGGATCACGACGCGCACCGCGATCTCGAAGCAGTTGGAATCGCGGTTCCATCCTCGAACCGTTCGGTCTCGCAGCTTTCTGGTGGTCAGCGCCAGGCTGTTGCAATTGGACGCGCAGTTGCCTGGGCAAAGAAGGTCATCATTCTTGACGAGCCAACCAACCACCTTGGTGCTCGCCAGGCCGGCGAAGTTCTGAACATTATCAAGAATGCCAAGAAAAAGGGCCTCGGCGTAATTTTCATTTCGCACACTCTTCCCCACGTTCTTGAGGTAACCGACCGCATTGTGGTGCTTCGATTGGGCCGCATCGTCAAAGATGCACCAACCTCAGAATTCAATGGTGACACCCTGATCGGCACCATTACCGGAACCATCCAGACCATCAAGGTCGAGGGTGACTAAAAGCTTTTCCTCTTGAAAAGGGCTAAACCCGCGATCACAAGTCGCGGGTTTTGTTCTTAATTGAGGTCTAACCTAAGAGCATGAAGAACATCGATCTTGCAAAGAAAGCAATCGCACTTCCGCTGCTTGGTCTAATTGTGGCTTGGGTATTCTTTGGGCTGGCACAGTACTTTGACCTGCTGCAAAACGAGGCTATGAACCGCGGGCAGGTCACCTATTACGACGGCCAAGAGGCGCCTGAATATGTGCACGCCTCTGTGTACATGTTCTTGATTGCCATTTCAGTATTCTCGCTGACTTCGTTGTTTGGTCAGGCTTGGGCCATCAAAGCGCGCATTGATAAGGGCGAAACCAACCGATTGGCTCGTGCAGCCCAGCGCTTTGCAACCCTGTGCGTTGTGGTTGGACTTGCCTTCGGCGCGATATTTGCGATTGGCAACTTTATGAGCGCATTTAACCGTTTTGGTGGTTCGGCAGATGACCTATTGGTTCGAGTCTTCGACGTTTATCTGCCAATCATTTTGGCGACTGCCCTAGTGGTGATTGTCATTCTGCGGGGCTTTGTTTTCAGACAAGACATGCACGAAATCAAGGATGACTCTAAGAAGGGATTGAGCGACGCCCAAAAAGCTCTCGGTCTTGGCTATGCCGTTCCAATCTTGGCTACCGCCGTGGCTATCATCTTTGGTCTTGTCGTTTATGACGTCACCCGAACCGAGTTGCAGGTCTGGATTTGGGTGATTATTCAGCTGATCGTAGCCACGGGAATTGTTGCGGGCACTCGATTCGCAGCCAAAGCCAAGTCGGCCAAGCCAACCGCACCAAAGCCGCGCACTGCGTTGGCAGCAGGAGCTGCAAGTTTGAACTTTGTGCTTTCGATTGTTTTTGCGGGCGTGGTTTCGATCATGTCGTTTGCCTACCTTGGAACCGCAATCTCAAAGCTGCAGCATTGGAATGAAGGAAAGTGGGATAAGAATGGCAAGGTGCTGGTTGAACCGACCACTTACCTCGAACCAGTCACTTTCAAATGGGCCATCGAAGAGCTCGCACCTGCCAAGGTGTTGCTATTGCTTGCCGTGGTTGGCATCTATGTGACCATTACTCAGCGCAACAAAGAGGTTAAGTAGTTTGAAGTATTTTGCCAGCGGCTTGTTGTTTGACAACGATGGAGTTTTAGTTGATTCTCACCAAGCTGCGATAGACGCCTGGGCGAAGTGGTCAGCTGAATTTGCTCCGCATTTCGATTGGAACGACCCGGTTCACGCCGGCCAGCGGGCTGAAGATAAAGTGCGAGAGCACATTTCTAGCCCCGACCTCTTTGAAATTGCCAACAACCGAATCAACGAACTCGAGCAACTTACGGCACACACCACCGTTGCTCTCGGTGGTGCAGTAGAGCTGCTGCATTCGCTGCAATTCGGTCACTGGACAGTTTGCACCTCAGCCAACGCGCGCCTAGGTCGTGCCCGACTTGAAGCTGCTGGTCTGCCCGTTCCGCCGCAACTAGTCACCGGCGATGATGTGAAGCTTGGCAAACCGTTTCCTGACCCTTACCTGCTGGGCGCAAAGAATTTGGGTTTCGACCCCGAGGATTGCGTTGTTTTTGAAGACGCACAGGCCGGTGCACTCGCTGCAATTGAAGCCGGTGTTGGTCTTGTGGTTGGCGTATCGAAGAATGCTCTTGATACCGATGCCGACATTGTCGTGAAAGACCTCAGTGGCATTACATTTGATGGAGAAACTCTTTACATTCCAGATAAGAACAGGCTTCGTTGATGTTTGCCCGCCACATCGTAGTCGTTGAAGACGAATCGCTGCTTCGCGACCTAATCGCTAAAAGCCTTGAGGCTGCTGGGTTCACCGTGTCTACAGCCGCTAACGCAGCTGATGCCAAGCGCGCCTGCGCCGCAGTCGACCCAGATGCGGTTGTGGTTGACATCGAGCTTGGCGCCGGACCCAACGGATTCGATTTCGCCGACGTTCTTTCTCGCACATCACCAGACATTGGAATCGTGTTTTTGACCAACCTGCCGGATGCTAGGTGGGCTGGCCGCGACTCTAAGAGCCTGCCAAACAACATCGCCTATCTACGCAAGTCTCAGCTGGTTGATTCACGTGACCTAGTTGAGGCGCTCGAGGCGGTTTTGCACGAAACAGTCTCTGCAGAGCAACGCCACGACCTTGATGGCAATCGCCCGCTGGCAAAGCTGTCGCGTAAGCAAATTTCGGTTCTTCAGCAACTTGCCCTTGGTTACTCAAACGCTCAGATCGCAGATAAACGTGGAACCACAATTCGCGCCGTCGAGGGCATCGTGAGTCGAATCTTTCAAGCACTCGACATCGATGTTCAAGCCGAAGGCAATGCGCGCGTTGAAGCCGCTGGTCGCTACCTAAAGGCGTCTGGCAAGGCAATCGCCGAAGAAGAATGATTCAGGGCACCGAAACACCCAGGGCCCTGACTTCTGAGGCCTTTCGAAATGCCGCTGGGCCGATCACCTTTCGAAATCGCACACTTGCCCTTTTTGCCATTCCTTCATTCTCGATAGTCATGCTGTCGAACCCCGCGCGCCTTGGCGGTTCGTTGGTCGAATGGTTTCTGATCGCATGCTTGGCCTACGTGGTCACGGTTCTGGTTCTGCTTCTCTTTAGGGCAACCGTCTTGCCGCAATCAGATAGAAAGCCAAATTGGTGGCTAACTGTTCTGGCCTTTTTAGTCGCCGGAGCCATTCGAGGTTTAGCAGTTTGGCTCGTAGGTCGCGAGTGGGGGATAGTTCCCGAGAGCGACCTTTTCTTTCGTATGACCAGCGGGTTTCTCTTGGTGCTTGGTGGCATGAGCACATTGTCAATTTACGAGGCCTCGCGAATCAAGCAAGAAGAACAACTTGCCGCTCTGCATCTGCAAACAACCAGATTGGATGAGTTGCGGGGTGGAATTCGTGAGCGAATTCGAATTTCTCAAGAAGAGTTGCTTGAAAAGGTGCGAGCGATATTGCAGCCAATTGTGGCTCAGTTACGAACCGATTTGCAGAGTTCCGATGCCAAATCCGCGGTGATCACCATTCAAAATGCAGTTGACCAATTGGTTCGCCCGCTTAGTCGTGAAATGGGTTCTGCCGGTTCAGATTTTGAAAAATCTTTGGTCGAGGGCGCCCTGGCCACATCGGCACGGCGCATCAGAGGAACTTGGTCCAAGCGCGTGCAGGTCAGTTCGATGATGGTGCCAGCGCTCGCCGTTTTTGCAACCATGACAACGGCTCCTGGGCCTCTGGCTCTCTATGTTCCGGCCTCGGCTTTGGCCGCTTTTTTAATAATCACTGTATTAGTTTCGGGTGTCTTTCAGATCGCTCGCCTAGCAACGAAGGGCGTTTGGTTGCCGGTTTGGGCTGCATTCGGCATCAGCATTATTCCGGCTTGCTTGGCACCCGTTTTGGGCAAGCTTGTTCTCGAGGCCTTCGATTGGTTTACGCCTAACGCCTACTGGTTTCAATTCGGTTTGGTCTTGGCCTCGACAGTTGTGATTGCCTTTGCAATGCAATTGATTCGTACCCAGCGAGCCGCACACGAGCAAAAGCTTCGAAGCGTAGTTCGCGACCTAAGTGTTCTCAACTCGCAACTTAGACAAGAGGTTTGGTTCAACCGTCGCCGTACCGCAGCTGTTTTGCACGGCCCTATCCAGGCTTCTCTCTATGCCTCTGCCATGCGCATCAACCCATCCGAGAAATTGTCACCCGAAATGGTTGAGGCGGTAGAGCGCGATATTGCAACTGCACTTGCCAAGCTTGATGGTTCAAACATGATCGAACCCTTCGAGTCGGTAATGACCCAGATTCAAGAGGTATGGGAGGGCGTAGCGGAAGTCAGGCTCTCGAGCATTTCAGTCGAGATTAAGAATGTATTTGCAAGCAACCCAACGGCATCATCGTGCTCGCTTGAAATTATTCGCGAAGCGGTAAGTAACGCAGTCAAGCACGGCAAGGCGAGCATCATCGAGGTTTCAGTTCGACTAACTGGTGAAAGCTTTTTGAGCATTGAGGTTAGAAATAACGGCAAGATGGTGCCTGCCGACAAGCGCGATGGATATGGTTCTGAGATCCTCAACGAAGTGGCCTTTGAATGGTCACTTGAAAACCTGCCAGCCGGCGTTATTTTGAAGGCTTTGGTGGCTATTCAGAAATGACACTAGCCAAACGCCCAACCTTCAGGTAGGTTAGGAACGTTACGAATTCGTGACAGTAGTCGTTTGCAGTGCATCATTTTGAATCACGTGGCCACCTAAGTGCCACCTCTGAGATGCACCAGTCTTTTCCTCTAAATGAGAATCCGCCGTATTGCGGATGCAGTTCTTGTGTGTGGGTTTAGCAGCTGTTCGACTAACCCACCGGCTCAACGCAGCTACTCCCTGCAGAGCCAACACAATTGAATGAGGAATAACCATGCCTGGATTTGGCAAATCATCGTCGCGCGCGCCTAAGGGTGCTGCACGCGGCAACAACTTCAAGCCACGCGAAGACGGCCGTGGCGGTCGCTCAGAAGGCCGCTCAGTAGAAAACGCACCTTCACGCGCACCTCGCGCCAAGGGTGCTTTCTTCGAGAATGGCCCAAAAAAGACCTATGGTTCAGATGCCCCTCGTGGCGAGCGCCCTTCATACGGTCGCGATGACCGCAATGCTGGTCGTCCGTCTGCAGGCCGCACCGGCTCACGTGAGATGAACGGTGGCCGCGAAGACCGCGGTCGCGACTGGTCTCCCCGTGGCAACGAGGGCACCGGCGCACCTGGCCGCAAGCCGCGCTACA
>JBEGSA010000043.1:0-9185 GCA_041180145.1 Actinomycetota bacterium
TGTTGATGTCGGTGAGGCTTTCGCTGAGCTTCATGTTGCGAGCAGCGGCGTTGGCCAAGGAATACAGGGTGATTGGATTTGATAAAACGCCCTGGCTCTTAACTTTGCGAACCAGAGAGGTTAGGAACGTCTGCTGGTTGCTGATGCGGCTAAGGTCTGAGCCGTCGCCAACGCCGTGACGGGTGCGCAAGAACTGCAGAGCCTCTTTGCCCTTGAGGTCATATTCACCAGGCTGCAAATAGGTCTGGGTGTATTTGTCGTTGATCTCTTCGGCAACGCATACGTGCACACCGCCGATTGCGTTCGACATTTCAATAACGCCCTTGAAGTCGATCATGGCTAGATATGGAATGGTTAGGCCGGTCAGTTTTTCAACCGTGAGAAGTGTGCAACCTGGTCCACCGTTGGCGATGGTGGCGTTGATTTGGCCGAGGCTTTGCGGCAAGTAACCCGGCCCACCCGAGGTGCTTGGGCAGGCTGGCCACTCAACCAACAGGTCGCGCGGAAAACTGAGCGCAACGGCGTTTTTGCGGTCGGCTGATACGTGCAAAAGAATGATCACATCGGCAAGCTCTGAGGTGTCGTTGCCATAGCCGCCACCTTGACCTGCGCGGGTGTCGCTGCCAACCAGAAGCATGTTGATCGGGCCCTTTAGGTCAGCCTTGTGATCACCGGCAAGCACGATGCCATTGGCCTGCACTGTGTTGCTGAGCTCTAGAACCGAGATGCCGGCAATAGCAATAACCGCACCCATAACCAGGCCGATGCCCTTGAAGGCCAAACCCCAAAACGCGGATGCCTTGGTTTGCACGGCAATGCGACCGTGGCGCGCAAACGCGATCGGCTTTTTGGGTGCAGCGGGCTTTTTCATGAACGTCCAGTTTAAGTCAGCGGGGCGGTGAGCAACAGGTCTCACAGAGTATTGCCAGCGACTTTGATGGCTATGAGAAAACCCCAACAATCAATGCTGGGGTTTTCATGGAGGAAGCGGTGGGATTTGAACCCACGGTAGCTATTAACTACGACAGTTTTCAAGACTGTTCCGTTCGGCCGCTCCGGCACGCTTCCGTACGGACAACTTTATCCTAAAAACTAGGTGTTGTCGATTGGGCAATTTTGAGGGGCGGTTCGTCTAGTCATGGCGACTAAACAGAATGCCCTCGAAGCCAGCGAGCACGCGCGCAACGCCATCTTCGTCGACAGCAGCGGTTACCGCAGTTGCAGCAGCTTTGACTTCGTCGGGGGCTTGGCCCATTGCAAAAGCCAGGCCTCCCCCGGCACGAGCCCACTCGAACATTTGAATGTCGTTGCGGCCATCCCCGATTGAAATCACCTGGTGCGGTGCAATGCCAAGCTCGGCGCGCTGCTTTTCGAGAGCCGAAGCCTTACTAACACCCTGTGGTGAAATGTCGAGCCAAGCGGTGTAGCCAATCGCATAAGAAACCGAGTGCAGACCGACCTTAGAAATTAGCCCCAAAAACTCGTCAACATCGTGCTCTGGTGAAAGCACAACCACTCGGCTAACCGGGTGGTTCATTAACTCTTCGAGCGGGGTCTCGATGTTTTGGTCGCCCAATGCATAGGTAGGAAAAGCGCGGTGAAAGCGGTAGGAACCATCGATGTCTTCGACGGCAAAGTGAGCATCTGGCAGTGCTGTAACCAGCTGGCCCAATACCTCACGAGGGTCGAAGGTGATTACTTCGTGCGGCTTATAGCCTCGAGGGTGGTCGTGATCGACCTCGATTGTGACTGCGCCGTTTGAGCACACACTAAAGCCATGGCGAATGCCAACTTCGCGCACGATCGGAATCGCATTTGCGGCGCTTCGACCGGTGGCAATGATGATCTCGTGACCGAGGGCACGAACGCGCTCGACCTCTTCGACAACCTTTGGCGAAAGATAGCCGTCGTCGTGAACCATGGTGCCATCGATGTCGATAGCAATCAGCCAGCGGTCATCGCCCTGCACGGGTTTGTCAGGCACAGAATTCATACGGGTTTATTTGCCGGCCTTTGGGTGAATGATCCGCTGGCCGCCAAGGTATGGGCGCAGTGCCTCGGGAATCAAAACCGAACCGTCTTCTTGCTGGTGCGTCTCGAGAATCGCAACCAACCAGCGGGTAGTGGCCAGAGTGCCGTTTAGGGTCGCAGCGGTTTGAGTCTTGCCGTTTTCGTCGCGGAATCGAACGTTCAGGCGGCGAGCCTGGTAGGTGGTGCAGTTCGACGAGCTGGTGAGCTCGCGATAGGTCTGCTGTGATGGAACCCAAGCCTCAGAGTCATATTTGCGGGCCGCCGATGAACCTAGGTCGCCGGCAGCGGTGTCGATAACTCGGTATGCCAGTCCGCAGGCTTGAAGCATCTCTTCTTCAAGGGCTAGAAGCTTGAGGTGCTCTTGTTCTGCGTGCGCCGGGTTGATGTAGCTAAACATCTCGAGTTTGTTGAACTGGTGCACACGCAAGATTCCGCGGGTATCGCGGCCGGCAGAGCCAGCTTCGCGGCGATAGCAGGTTGACCAGCCGGCATAGCGAAGTGGGCCGTTCGACAGGTCGATGATTTCGTCGCGATGATATCCGGCGAGCGCAACCTCTGAGGTGCCGGTTAGGTAAAGGTCATCGGCTGGCAAGTAGTAGATCTCATCTGAGTGCTCACCCAAGAAACCAGTGCCGGCCATAACCTCGGGGCGAACCAGGGTTGGTGTGATTAGAGCGGTGAAGTCGTGCTTGCTAGCTAGGTCTAGGGCCATGTTCATGATGGCGAGCTCGAGGCGTGCGCCCCAACCCTTCAAGAAATAGAAGCGTGAGCCAGAAACCTTGACTCCACGTTCAATGTCGATGATGTCGAGAAGTTCGCCAAGCGCAACGTGATCGCGTGGCTCAAAATCAAACTTTGCCTTGGTGCCAACTTCGCGCAAAACCTTGAAGTTTTCTTCGCCACCCGATGGAATGCCCTCGATGACTACGTTTTCGATCTTCCAGATGATCTCGTTGAGGCGAACTTCGGCGGCGTTTGCAATTTCTAGAGCGGCCTTGACCTTTTCGGCAAGCACCTGACCGGCGGCAATTAGCGCAGGTCGATCTTCTTTAGAGGCTGCCCCAACCAACTTGGCGGCGGCATTCTGCTCGGCGCGAAGAGATTCATACTCTTGAAGGGTCTTGCGCCAGGTAACATCGGCCGCAACGGCCTCATCGACGATTGATTCATCGTTGCCACGAGCTCGCTGCGAAGCCTTGATGGCCTCTGGGTTTTCTCTAAGAAGGTTGCTGTCAATCACGGTTCAAGGTTACCTTGCCAAGTCAGCTGATGTTTTGAGGCTAGTCGGTGAATGGCACTAGATGAGCGGCAATAATCTCAGCTGCCTGTTCGATTTCGTATCGGCCTTCGGCAACACCGAGTGTGAAATCCATGCCCTCATCGGCGGTCATGATTAGGTCGAATCGGTTTATTTCGAGAAATGATGCGAGTAAAAGCCATGCCGAACGCTTGTTGCCATCAACCAGCGGATGATTTTTGACAAGAGACTGGTGCATAGCTGCCGCCATGAGCTCAAAACTTGGATAGGCCCACTCGCCAAAAACCGTTGTTTGTGGGCGCATTATTGCGCTATCTAGGAGCCCGTAATCTTTGACCGTGAATCCCAGTCGCTTTACCTGCTCGAGAGCGTTCTCAAGATCTAAGAATTGGATCATGCGTCGGCAAGTCGACGCATGAGTTCTGCATCTCTCGTCATGACCTTGTCGAACACGTTTCGCATTTGTATCGTTCGCATAGCCTTGGCATCGGCCTCTTCGATTAGCGCGGCAACAGCCTGTTGCTTCGAAAGGTTGCGATCGGCACAAATCTCTTCAAGCTTTGCGTCTTGTTCTGCGGTGAGTCTGAGTGTCATAGCCATACCGTAATGGTAGCAAAGTGGTATCACTTTTGGAAGTGTGAAAAATGTGGATAAGTTGCCTAGGCTGAACACATGAAAATCGGCGGGGGCAAGCAGGCTGCTAAGGCGCAAGCTGAGCGCGTTGCCGTGATCTATTACCCCGGCCGCGTTGATCGCAAAAAACTCGCGGCAGCAGTTGATCTAACGATTAGTCGACTCGACTTTGAGCCCACCCTGTGGTTGCCAACATCGGCCGATGAGCCAGGCGGCGCGCAATCTCTTCGGGCTATTGCCCAGGGCGCAACTCACCTTGTGGTGGTTGGCGGCGATGGCACGGTTCGCGAGGTTTTTGAGGCAATCACGCAAGCGGGGGTTAGCGATCGCGTAACAGTTGGCATTGTGCCAGGCGGAACAGGGAACGTGCTTGCCCGCCACTTGCAAATCGACCTAAACGACATGCGCTCGGCAGTGAAGCGCGCGATCACAGGCAACCGCCACCCAATTGACTTGGGCCTAGCCAGAATCATTTACGAAGATGACAGCCGGGCCGAAAAGTATTTTGCAGTCATGGCAGGTATGGGGCTTGACGCGAAAATAATGCAAAAGACCGATCCAAAGCTCAAGAAGGCATTTGGCTGGGTCGCTTATATTGACGGTGGAATCAAGGCTCTGCCGACGATTTTTGAGCGCATGACCGTATCGGTCGATAACCGCGAAGCCCGTCGCCTGAAGGTAGTAACCATCATCGTTGGCAACGTTGGTTGGTTGCCAGGCAACATCACACTGATGCCCACGGCAAGCCTCGACGACGGAATCTTGGATGTTGCCGTGGTTGGACCCCGCCGCTTCTGGAACTGGATTGACTTCTGGGGTCGTGTGACTTTCTTGCAAGCAATTCGCGAAAATCGTCAGATTCGTCACCTGATGGATGCAACCGCCAACGTGAAGACGCTCGAAAACCTAGACGGTAAAAAGATTCGAATCACTCCGGAGCAACCGGTTTACATTCAGCTCGATGGCGACCCGATGGGCAAAGTGCTTGAGGTTGAATTTGAAGTTCAACCACGCGCGGTAACTATTCGCAGTTAAAGGCTCTTGAACCAAGCTTCGGCAGCGCCGAATTCGGGGTTGGAGTTGTTGCCCTCGTGAACTGACTTTTGCTTGTCGGCGCGAGGGTATGAACCCAAGAACAAAACATTCGGGCTAAAGCGGTGCAAACCCTTGAGTGCTTCGGCAACGGCCTCGTCGCTTATGTGACCTTGCGCATCAATGTTGAAGCGATAACGACCAAGACGGTCACCGATCGGGCGAGACTCAATGCGCGAAAGGTTGACACCTCGAGTGGCAAATTGCTCAAGCAACTCGAGCAGTGCACCCGGGCGATCGCTCGGCAATTCAACAATCACCGATGTCTTGTCGCGGCCGGTTGCCGCCGGTTTTCCCGATTTGCCAACTGTTGAGCCGGCAAGTCCGATTTGAATAAAGCGCGTCTGGGCATGCTTGTTGTCACCGATATTTTTGGCGAGCACCTTTAGCTTGTAGTGCTTTGTGATTGTAGAAGCGGCAATCGCGGCATCGGCAACGGCACCGCCCTCAACCAAAAGACTCGCAGCCGCAGCGGCGGTCGAAGGGGTTGGCAAGTATGCGTGCGCACCGATGTTCTCGGTGACCCACTTGGTGGTCTGGGCATAGGCAACCGGGTGAGTTGCAATGGTCTGCACATCCTTGATTGAAACGCCAGCAGGGGCCACCAAATCGAAGGTGATTGGCACCAGATATTCACCGAAAATGCGAATGTTTTCGGTTGCGGCGAGCGCATCAAGGGTTGCCGAAACGCCACCCTCAACCGAATTCTCAACCGGAATCACACCGCGAACGGCACGACCCGAAACCACATCGTCGATGACTTCTTGCACGTTTGCAGCAGGGTGCCAAATTGCGCCCTTGGCCTCGGCGACCTGGGCTAGCGCAAGCTCGGTAAAGGTGCCCACTGGCCCAAGGAACGAGTAGGTCTTCTTTGCTGAACTGTTACGAGATGCGGGTGACATAGATAAAGGTTAAGGCGAAAATAGACAGATGAGCGAACGCGCGGGCCAAAAGGCACAAGAAATTGATCTAGCCAACATCGACAAATTGATTGATGCCTATTTTGAAATTCACCCAGATGTGACCACCGCCGAACAAAAGGTTGCCTTCGGCACCAGCGGCCACCGAGGCACCTCGCTAAACGGAAGCTTCAACGAAGACCACATCGCCGCCATCACCCAGGCGATTGTCGAATATCGTTCACGCGAAAACATTCACGGCCCAATTTATGTTGGCAAAGATACCCACGCGCTCTCGGGCCCTGCCGAAATCACGGCTCTCGAGGTGCTTGCCGGCAACGGTGTGATCAGCATGGTTGACGCCGAAGGTCGCTATGTGCCTACCCCGGCAGTTTCGGTTGCCATCATCAACCACAACGAGGGCAAGCACGCGGGCGATCGCACGCTGGCCGACGGCCTAGTGATAACCCCGAGCCATAACCCGCCTACCGACGGCGGTTTCAAATACAACCCTCCGCACGGTGGGCCCGCCGACTCAGATGCAACCAACTGGATAGCCGCTCGCGCAAACGAAATCATCCTGGGTGGGCTTCGCGAGGTTAAGCGCGCCACCCCGGCACCAACCAAGTTTCACTTTCGCGACAACTATGTGTCGCAGCTTGCCGATGTTTTAAACCTGGATGCGATTCGCGACTCAGGCGTTTCGATTGGTGCCGACCCGATGGGCGGTGCCTCGGTTGACTATTGGGGCGCAATCGGCGAGCGCTTTGCGCTGAACCTGACCGTGGTCAACCCAAACGTCGATTTTCAGTTTGGTTTCATGAACCTCGACTGGGACGGCAAGATTCGCATGGACTGCTCGAGCCCGCACGCAATGGCATCGCTGATTGAGAATCGTGCTCGCTTCGATATTTCAACCGGCAATGACGCAGATGCCGACCGCCATGGAATTGTGACCCGCGACGGCGGGCTGATGAACCCGAACCACTTCTTGGCCGTAGGCATTGACTATCTATTTAGCCACCGCCCGGGTTGGGCGCGTGATGCGGCTGTTGGCAAGACCATGGTTTCGAGCTCGATCATCAACCGCGTGGTTGCCAACCTTGGCCGTCGCCTGATCGAAGTTCCGGTTGGCTTCAAGTGGTTTGTGCCCGGGCTGATTGATGGCTCGGTTGGTTTCGGTGGCGAAGAGTCTGCGGGCGCATCTTTCTTGCGCCTAGATGGCAAGGCGTGGTCGACCGATAAAGACGGCCTAATTCTTGCTTTGTTGGCAGCCGAAATAACTGCGGTTACCGGCAAGACTCCATCGCAGCACTATGGCGATCTAACCGCCAAGTATGGTGCCCCGGCGTATGAGCGCATCGACGCCCCGGCCACCCTTGAGCAGAAGGCAAAGCTGGGCAAGCTTTCGGCAAACGATGTGACCGCGACCGAATTGGCTGGCGAAAAGATCACCGGAATCTTGACTCACGCACCCGGAAACGGCGCGGCACTCGGTGGCCTAAAGGTAGAAACCGAAAACGCTTGGTTTGCCGCTCGCCCTTCGGGCACCGAGAACGTTTACAAGATATATGGTGAAAGCTTCAAGGGAGAAGCGCATTTGCGCGAGGTGCAAGTTGAGGCCAAGAAGCTGGTCGATGGAGTCTTGGGCTAACCCGAAGAATCGACTGGCCAGAAGTTTCAGTATTTGTAGTTCGGAGCCGCAGGTAGGTTCCAAAACTTCTCGAGCACTGTCACGTTTAGCGACTTCATCTCGGTGGCCAACTCGACACCCACATATCTAAAGTGCCAAGGTTCAAATTGATAACCGGTGATTTTGGTTTGGCCATCGGGGTAGCGCAACACAAAACCGTATTGCCAAGAGTTGGCAGCTAACCACTTGCCCGCCTTGGTTTTAGCGAAGCAAACCTGAATTGCACAGCCTTGACCCGATGCCGAAACGTCGGCCGCCAAACCGGTCTGGTGTTCAGAGTGCCCGGGCCTTGCCGCTAACGCCTCACCGGCCTTCAGCCCCAGGCGAGCAACTTGATTTGCGTGCACGATTTTCTGGGTGTTGTAGCTTCGATAACCGCTATTCAAAATCAGAGTGCCAGCGCCCGCCTTCTTCATGCCGGCCTTCATTTGGTCATAGGCCTTAGCTGCAATAGCGGCGAGGTTTAGATTTTTTGAAAGAACCGGAGCGTAGGCCAGTGGCGTGAGCGGTCGAATCTTGTTAACCACCACCCACTGCGACGACGCCTTAGCTAGAGAATGCAAGCTCGGATTGAAGCAGAAACCGCAGACAATTGGCGGGGTCGGCGTTGGGCTTGGAGTTGGTGATACCGAGGGCGAAGGCGACACCGAAGGTGAGGAGCTCGGTGTTGGCGAAGTAAAACCGGGTGGGTCGCCGATGGCGGTTGGGGTGACCACCGGAACATCACCTGATGCATTTGCCGAGCCAGCGCCGACAAGCCCAACCATCACAGCCAGCACACAAGAAATCGCAATTGCCGATAGTCGCAACGTGCGATTAGAACTTAATTCGCGTTTAGGCTGAGACATAGTTCAACCCTAAAAGAAACGGAGCCAATCTTGGCACGTGCAGACCGTAAAGCCGCAGCAGCGGAATCGGCAATCACCGGAATCATGACCCCACGCCAAATCAAATTAGTTTTGGTTGGTCTTATGGCTGGCATGTTCTTGTCGGCCCTCGACCAGAGCGTGGTTGGCGCAGCGATGCGCACCATCGCAGATGACCTACAGGGGCTCGAGCTTCAGGCCTGGGTAACCACCGCTTACCTAATCACCTCAACAATCTCGACACCTATTTATGGCAAGCTCGGTGACATCTTTGGTCGTCGCCGACTATTCATCATTGCCATCACAATCTTTATCGTTGGTTCGCTTCTTTGCGGCACCGCGGCCGACATGATGCAGCTGGCTTCGTTCCGCGCGGTTCAAGGAATCGGTGCCGGTGGTTTGTTCTCGCTGGCCATGACTGTTCTGGCCGACATGGTTCCACCGCGTGAGCGCGCAAAGTACCAGGGCGCTTTCCTCGCCGTCTTCGGCAGTTCTTCGGTTCTTGGCCCTCTAGTTGGCGGTTTGTTCGCCGGTGTTCCATCGATTCTCTGGGTTGACGGCTGGCGTTGGGTGTTCCTGATCAACTTACCGATTGGTCTTATTGCCCTCAGCCTCGTGGTTTCGTTCTTGCACGTTCCTCACATTGCCAAGAAGCACCGCATCGACTGGTGGGGTGCGGTCACCATCATCATCGCGGTTGTGCCCTTACTTTT
>JBEGSA010000044.1:0-9167 GCA_041180145.1 Actinomycetota bacterium
AGCTCGCTTCGCCCGGCCTGTTTGGCCGCCGCAGCAATGCGCTGCTGCGCCTCGCGATAACGACTGGCTAGATCTGGCAAGCGACTAGCGAAGAAATTCTGGGATGTCTAGGTCGTCGCCCCAGGTGCCGTCGTTGGTTTGCTTTGGCGCAGGCGCGTCGGCTTCGCTTGGAACAGCCTCGACCTCAGCTTCGGTGTCTTTGGCAAAGAAAACTGGCTCTGATGCCTCGGTTTCGTTGATGACAGGGATGGCCGCAGTAGCCGGCGCAGCCGACTCGGCAACCGGGTTACCGAACCAACCTGCAGCAGCAGGCGCTGCTGCGGCTGCAGGGGCACTGTAAGGGCGGCGCTCAACACGGTTCACCTTGGGCGCACCTCCGTCGAAACCTGCAGCGATAACCGTGATGCGAACTTCGTCGCCCAGGGTGTCGTCGATCGAAGCACCAAAGATAATGTTTGCCTCTGGGCTGACAGATTCCTGAACTAGGCTGGCAGCCTCGGCAATCTCGTGCAGTCCAAGGTCTGAAGCACCCTGAATCGAAAGCAGAACTCCGTGAGCTCCATCGATGTTGGCCTCTAGCAGCGGGCTAGCCACGGCAAGTTCGGCCGCACGAATTGCGCGGTCTTCACCCTTGGCGGTTCCGATACCCATGAGGGCAGAACCTGCACCCTTCATGACAGAACGAACGTCGGCGAAGTCTAGGTTGATCAAACCCGGGGTGATGATTAGGTCGGTGATGCCCTGAACACCGGCGCGCAGAACATCATCTGCGGTTGCAAAAGCCTCAACCACTGAAACGGTCTTGTTCACCATTTCGAGCAGGCGCTGGTTTGGAACGACGATCAAGGTGTCTACCTCGCCGCGAAGTGTCTCGATTCCCTGCTCGGCTTGCTGAGCACGGCGCTTGCCTTCGAATCCGAATGGTCGTGTGACAACACCCACGGTCAAAGCCTCAAGGCTCTTAGAAATTCTTGCAACGACCGGAGCCGCACCGGTACCAGTGCCACCGCCTTCACCGGCGGTTACGAAGACCATGTCGGCACCCTTCAAGGCTGCCTCGATCTCGTCTGCGTGGTCCTCGGCTGCTCGGCGGCCAATCTCAGGGTCGGCTCCAGCGCCAAGGCCGCGGGTTAGCTCTCGACCAATGTCAAGCTTCACGTGGGCTTCAGTCATCAGAAGAGCCTGGGCATCCGTGTTGATGGCAATAAACTCAACACCACGAAGGCCAGATTCAATCATGCGGTTCAGGGCGTTGACGCCACCGCCACCGACTCCAACAACCTTAATGACTGCTAGATAGTTCTGGTTTAGACCCACGATAATCCTCCGGTTTCACTTCTGCCGCTGGGCAGCTGATGCCTCGAACAATGTCTAAAGGTCTAGTTGAGACTTAACCTTTAGGCCATTTAATACGTTGCGCGAAGAAACTACGGCTTAGATTGCCAAGAAAGATGGAGGCGCTTAGGCGTGTCTAAAAGTTTCCGTAACGAACCACGGGGGCTGTCGGTGAAGAGACATCAAAAGTCACATAATCACTGCGCTTCTGGTTCTTAAACAGCGCTTCGAGCGTCTTTGACTTCAAGACCGATTGAGAGCCGTCGCCCCAAATGATGCGCTGTGCCGAGTTGCCGCGCAGCCTGAGCGAGACCTGGTCTTTGGTCTTTGCATCGATCGAAGCAACTTTCAAAAAGATTGTGTTGGGTAGGGCCAACAAGACATCCATGGCCGCTTCGAATTCGCGACTGCTCTTCGGGTCGCCAGCGATAGTCATGCTCGGATATTTATCGTCACCGCTTGCCTTGCCGACTCGCACTCCTGCCGGGTCATAGAGGTAGTTAGTGCCGCCAACATTGACGATGACGATCGGCTGCCGCTCAACTATGTGAACTCTGAGAGTGTGCGGTGGCAGGCTGATCACCGAGAAACTCTCAATCAGCTGAAAACCCTTGAGATCTTCGGCGATGCTGTTCGCGTTCACCATCGGCAAAGGGGTTCCAACCTGATCAGCCAGAGCCTTAGTGAGCGCCTTGACGGGGATTCGACTGTTGCCCGTGACTCGAACGGTCTCGACCGCAAGGATTGGGGTGAACATTGTTGCCCCGACAACTAAAAACAATGAACCGAAAGAGGCAACCACGGTCAAAATGATCGCGCGCCGACGGCGAGAGTATGATGCGAACCGCTTTGCCTCGGGCGAAAGTCGATTCAAGAACAGCGCGGTGCGATTCGAGGATCGTTTGGGTTTTTGCGACTTGGCGACTGATGCCTTTGCAGCCCGGGCAGTAGAGAGCTTGGTGACTGTTGCACCCTTCGGCGCAACAAAGTTGGGGTTTCTCGAAACCGCGGCCACCTGCCTGCTCTTTTTTGCCCTAGGCAACTTGGCACCGGGTGCGCCCGGTAGCCCCGCCGCCGCTTTGGGCTGCGAGCCCGCTGAACCGGTCGGTCGCTTCACTACTTTTCTAGAGCCTCAAGCAGCTCGGGAACCATTCGATAAATGTCGCCACAACCCATAGTCATGATGAAGTCGCCGCTAGAAGCCAGCTTCGCCGCAACTGCGGGCACGTCTTGCCACAGCGGCACATAGTGCACCTGAGATAAGTCATGGAATGCATCCGAAACAAGCGCTCCGGTTACACCCGGCTCAGGATCCTCGCGGGCAGCGTAAATGTCGAGTACCACGACCTGGTCGCTGGCCGACAAGGCCTCCGCGAATTCTTTGGCCATCAACCGAGTGCGACTGTAGAGGTGTGGCTGAAACACCGTGATCAGGCGACCGTCGCCAACTACCGCACGGGCCGCTTTAATCGCGGCAGAAACCTCGGTTGGGTGATGAGCAAAGTCATCATAGACTCGCACGCCTCTGCGCTCTCCATGCAGCTGAAAGCGGCGTTCGGTTCCACCGAAGGTAGCGATTCCCGCTAGCGACTTAGCTGGGTCATGGCCAAGGCCGACCAAAACGGCGAAAGCACCGGCGGCGTTGATGGCGTTGTGCTCCCCCGGAACATTTAGTTCGGCCCTGAATTGCTGACCTTGGTATTCGATGGCGAAAGAAACCCTCGCACCCGAAGCGTCGACATCAAAAAGACGAACATCCGCTTTTGAATCTTGTCCAAACGAAATAACCCGCTTGCCACTGATTAGCTTAGAAACTCGAACCGCCCCCGGGTCATCTGAGCTAATCGCTACAAACTCCTTGGCTCCCGAGGCGAATCTTGCAAACTCGGCTTCGAAGGCCTCTTCGCTGCCGTAGTGGTCGAGGTGGTCGGCGTCAACGTTTGTAATCAGGGCAACTGCCGTGTCGTAGTGCAGGAATGAGCCATCCGACTCATCAGCTTCAATGACGAACAGGTCACCGGAGCCGCTGGCTGAAGACGCATTGAGCGAGGCAATCACGCCTCCGTTTACGAAGCTTGGATCCTCGCCCATGGCAAGCAAGCCTGTGATGATCATTCCAGTGCTCGTGGTCTTGCCATGCGCACCAGCGACGGCGATCACTCGCCTCTTTGAGGTGAGGTAAGCCAGTGCCTGTGAACGGTGGATGACGGGGATTCCGCGCTCTTTCGCCAAAAGGTATTCCGGATTAGTCGGCCAGAGCGCAGAAGTCACAACGACTGTGTCAGGGTTACCAAGGTGGGAGGCGTCGTGACCGATGAAAATTTTGGCACCGAGTTCTCGAAGCGCAGCGACGGCGGCGGTGTCGCGCAGATCGCTACCGGTAACCTTGTGGCCCATTCCGAGCAAAATTCGAGCAATTCCGCTCATTCCAGATCCACCGATGCCAACGAAGTGCACGGTGCCCAACTCTGCTGGCACTTGTTGGGTGAAATCTGGCTTGATCATATTGTTCCTTTTCGTCTATAGAAGACTAGGTGAAGCGTTGGCCTATAGACCAGCCAACACGCCTGAAACGAGGGCCAAGAGCCTCGATGTTCCGTCTGCGATTCCCGCCGATTGCGCAGCGGCAGACATTTCTCTTAGTCGTTTGGTGTTTGAAACCATGGCCACCAGATCCTGAGCCACATATTCTGGCGTGAAGTCACGATCTTCGACCATTACACCGCCACCCGCAGCAATAACATCGCTCACGTTGAACCGTTGTTCGCCATTGCCAATCGGGTAAGGCACGTATGCGGCCGGCAAGCCCGCGGCAGTAAATTCACTTACCGTCGAGGAACCTGCTCGAGATACGGCGAAATCGCTAGCCAAAATTGCTAGGTCCATTCGATCGCAATAACTAATTCGAACGTAATCCGCCGTATTCACCGGCTCGAGATCAGATCGGCCACCAACGATGTGCAGAACCTGAATCCCGGCGGCCGATAGCACTTTGCGCGATTGCTCGATTGTCTCGTTAATTCGTTTTGCGCCAAGCGATCCACCCGTTACCAAAAGTGTCGTGGAGTCTGGCGCTAGACCAAAAAACTTACGGGCGTTTGCCTTAGCTGCTGGTAAGTCCGGTGAGCCTGCGATCGAATCGATGAGGATTTCAATTTCTCTGCGCAGCGGCATGCCCACCAAATGAGCTTTGGGCAAAGGCGTGAGAGCAAAAGCAACGCCAACTGCGGCCGCCGACTTGGCGCCGAGCTTGTTGGCCCAGCCGGGCAGTGCGTTTGCCTCGTGAACAACGGATGGAATTCCGAGTTGACGCGCGGCTATGTAGGCAGGAGCGCTGGCGTAGCCGCCGAAGCCAACAACGATGTCGATACTGTGAAGTTTCAGGTAACTTTTGACGGTCGAAATTGCCTTCAGGAATGCAAATGGAAATTTGAACGCATACGCATTTAGTTTTCGCGGAAACGGAAGGCGCGCGACGGTAAGCAATTCATAGCCCCTAGAAGGAACTAGCTCGGTTTCTAACCCCTCCGCCGTTCCCAAAGCCCAAACTCGATTCGAAGAATCTTGAGCACTGATGGCATCGGCGAGAGCCAGAAGCGGATTGACGTGTCCCGCGGTGCCTCCGCCGGCGAGCAAGAAGTTTGTCATCGGGTTGACCGCCTGGCCATGGTTCTAGCTCGCGGTGCAGGGCTGGCGTGATTTTCTCGCTCAATCGCCAAAACCAAGCCGACACCCATTAGCGATGACAACAGTGATGAACCACCGGCTGATACGAATGGCAACGGAACACCGAGCACCGGCAAGAGACGCAGCACAACGGCAATGTTCACCAGAGCCTGAAGCGTGATCCAAAGCATCACACCGGCAACCACATAGCGGCTAAACAGATCTGAGGTGCGTCGCAGAATGTTGTTGAAACACACAGCCATAAACAGGAACATGCCGATAATAACCAGTGCACCGATGAGCCCAAGTTCTTCACCGATGATGGCAAAAATGAAGTCATTTTCCACTTCGGGAATCCAACTCCACTTCATCTTGGACTCCCCTAGTCCGGCACCAAAGATTCGACCGGCCGACAAGGCCCACATTCCATGCTCGGATTGCCAGTTGTAGCCGTTTGGATCGGGCGCGTTTGGATTCATCCAAGCCAGGATGCGACCCACGCGCGAAGATGAACCAAAGTTGACGGCCAAGGGAACTATGACAACCAAGGCAGCAAGAATAACGCCAATCAGTCTCGATGGCATGCCCGCCATCACCAGCATTCCGACGTAGAACAAAAACATAATGATGACGGTTCCAAGGTCGCTACCAGCGATAACGAAAGCCATGCCAAGGGCGCCCCAAAGAAGAGTCATTACCCAAACTTTTCCGTCATAGAAATAGTCGGCACGTTGAGCTAAATAAAAGGCACCGTAAAGAATGATGGCGATCTTGAGAAACTCGGATGGCTGAATCGAGAACAACCCAAAATCGAGCCAGTTTCGGTTTCCGTTGATTGATTTTCCGATGAAAAGAACCGCAAGCTGCGTGGCCAGAGCGAGCTGAAAGAAGAGCTTGCTGCGTTTTTGCATTGTTGAGGTGGGCAACAAAGAAAACATGGATAGAAAACCAAAGCCAACCACGGCAAAAAAGAGCTGCTTCGCGCCAATGGTGAACGAGTTGTTGTTGGCCTTGAGCGAGTCAATCGAAGATGCCGATAGCACCATCACGATGCCGAAAACAGTTAGAAAAAGCGCCACACCGAGCAGTCGATAAAAATGAATCGACTGAGCCTTGAAAACTCGGTTAGAGAGGTCACTGGCTTTTAGAAGCAAGGTTGAAGCCAATTGATTTGAGGTCTTAGACGCGTTGGCGCGACGCATTATTTTTGCTCCCCGAGAGTAATTTTGACGGCCCGCGCGAATTGATCGCCGCGATCTGCATAGTCTTTGAATTGATCCATCGATGCTGCTGCGGGGGCCAGCAACACGACATCGCCAGAAACGGCTAGTTCGGCAGCCTTCGCTACCGCCTCGCTCATAACTGCCGAATTCTCATCCGTGTCTATTTCAACAACGCGCGCAAGCGGTGCATTTTTCGCCAGCGCTTCTACAACTGGTACCCGGTCCTTGCCGATAACGATGGCCGCCGCAATTCGATCGGCATAGTCGGCAACCAATTGGCTAATGTCCACACCCTTGAGCAGTCCACCAACTATCCACACCACTCGCTCGAACGAGTTCAGCGACGCAGCGGTCGCGTGCGGGTTGGTAGCCTTCGAGTCGTCGATCCACCTGATGCCATCTTTTTCGGCAATCAATTCGATGCGGTGCGCGTCAAGCCGAAAGTTTCGAATCGCATCCTTAATTTCATCGGGCTGCACACCGCAAGCACGGGCAATCGCAACGGCAGCTGCGGTGTTAGCCATCAGGTGCGGCGTCAATACCCCGATTTCAGCGAGATCGTGAAGCGTTGCCACTTCGATTGCGCTGTTGGCGCGGTCGTCAAGAAAAGCCCGGTCACAAAGAATCTCTTCGACGAACCCGACCTGGCTTCGGCCAGGCATTCCGGTTGTGAAGCCGATGGCTCTGGCGCCTTCGATCACGTCGGCATTTTCTACCATCGACTCGGTTACCGAATCGTTCACGTTGTAAACGCAGGCAATTTCGGTGTTTTCATAAACCTTGGCTTTTGCATTTCGATAGGCGTCAAAGCTTCCGTGCCAGTCAAGATGATCATCCGCAAGGTTTAGCACCGCACTCACCAGAGGCTGAATTTCGCCGAGATAGTGCAGTTGAAAACTCGACAGCTCAACTACCAGAGCGTCGTAGCCGATTTCGTCGCGAACCGCATCGAGAATTGGCGTTCCGATGTTTCCGCAGGCGATTGCCCGGATTCCACCCGCATTCAGCATGGCCTCGACCAACTGAACTGTTGTGGTCTTGCCGTTGGTTCCGGTGATAGCGATCCACTTTGCCGGGCGGCCAACCTTGTCGCGCAGGCGCCATGCCAAATCGATGTCTACCCAAACCGCGATCTTTGCCGCTTCACACCAAGCCAGAATTTCATTTTCCGGCCGAACCCCAGGTGAGGTTATCAAAACCTCTGGTGCGTGTTTTTTGGCGGCCAAAAGCAATTCATCTGCCGTCGCTCCGGTGATGTGCGGAACGCCAATCACATCGAGAATATCGAGTAGATCTGGTTCAGCTTTTTCGGCAATGACCAGTACGTCAGCGCCAAGTTCTGCAAGCGTGTCAGCTACCGAGAATCCCGAGACACCTAGCCCGAATACGGCAACGCGAAGGCCTTTCCAGTCGGAATGCCAGCTCGTTAGCGCAGTTAGGTCTTTCATGTTGAGACTTAGCCGTAAATCCATTCGATGTAGAACAGACCAATACCGCTCAAAACGCAAAGGCCAGCGATGATCCAGAAGCGAACCACTACGGTGATCTGCGCCCAGCCCTTTAGTTCAAAGTGATGGTGTAGCGGGCTCATCAAGAAGACTCGTTTGCCAGTTCCGGTTTTCCACTTCGTTATCTTGAAGAAGACTCGTTGAATAACCACCGAACCGGTGACGATCACGAAGATTCCACCGATCAGAACCAGTAGCAATTCGGTTCTCGAGAGAATCGCCAAGGCCGCCAAGGCGCCGCCGAGACCCAGCGAACCGGTGTCCCCCATAAAGATCTGCGCCGGCGAGGTGTTCCACCACAAGAAACCGGTTAGTGCGCCAACGATTGCCGACGCAACGACCGCAAGATCGAGTGGGTCTCGCACGTTGTAGCAGCTACTCAGGTTTTCGATGACCGAACCACAGGCTTGGTTGAACTGCCAGAATCCAATAACCGCATAGGCGCCAATCGCCATAATTGTTGAACCGGTTGCCAGACCGTCAAGTCCGTCGGCGATGTTCACGCCGTTCGAAGCGCTTGCAACCATGAAATAGATCCAGAGGATGAACAGCCCTACTCCAACTACCGAGCCAAACATCATCAGGTCAAGGTTTGAATCACGCACCAGCGAGATTTTCGTCGAAGCCGGGGTCAAATTCTGTTCGTTTGGAAAATTCAGCGCCAAAACGGCAAAAACGGTCGAGACAACGCCCTGCCCAGCAATCTTTGCCCAACCCGAGAGCCCTAGACTGCGCTGACGGTGCGTCTTGATGAAGTCATCAATGAATCCCACGATTCCGAGACCCACCAGCATAAGCAAAACCAGCAGCGCCGAGGCGGTTGGAGTTTCAAAGTTGGCCAACTTGCCAACAAAATATCCCAAAACGGCGGCCACGATGATGACAACACCGCCCATGGTTGGCGTTCCACGCTTTGTGTGGTGGCTCTGTGGTCCATCATCCCTGATGAACTGACCCCACTTAAGACGTCTGAATAACCAGATGAAACCCGGTGTTGCCAGAAGAGTGAACGCCATGGCTACACCGCCGGCGAGCAAAATCGCTCTCATGAACGAACCTCCATTAATTTGTCTCCCAGATGTCTGAGATTTGCTGATTTCGATGACTTAACCAGCACTATGTCGCCAGGTTCAAGCATTTCACGAACAGCCTCGAAAGCCTGGTCAATCTGGTCAAAGAACAGTGATTCGCCATCCCAAGAACCTTCGAGCACCGCTCCGCTGTGAATCAGTCGAGCGCCCTCACCAACCACCACCAGCTGATCGATGTTTAGTCTCACAACCACGCGTCCAATGGCGTCGTGCTCGGTTCTTGATGCATGGCCGAGCTCGGCCATCTCGCCTAAAACGGCGATGGTTCGGCGACCTGTTTTTCCGAGTTGAGCCAAGGTCTGCAAGGCGGCCCGAGTCGAGTCCGGGCTAGCGTTGTAGGCATC
>JBEGSA010000045.1:0-9105 GCA_041180145.1 Actinomycetota bacterium
TCATGTAGCAGGTGCCGTCAGCGGTCCAGGCAAGGTCTGGGTCAATGCCATCGATGTCGGTGACAATGCCGTCTGACCATGGGCCTTCTGGCTTTTCGGCTGTGAAAATCATGGTTCCGCGACCCATTGCATCGGTGATGACAACGTAAAAAATGCCATCGTGATACCGAATGGTCGGAGCCCACGCGCCGCCACCTGTGGGCACACCTGCCATTTGCAACTGACCCTCACGAGTCATTACGTGACCAATCAGTTCCCAGTCGACCAGGTTCTTAGAGTGGTAGATCGGAACACCGGGAAGATACTCGAAAGTCGAGGTGGCTAAGTAATAATCTTCGCCAACTCGAACAATCGAAGGGTCTGGGTTGAAGCCAGGAATCAGTGGGTTTGGCAGGTGCACGAGCGCTAGTTCATTACTACGTTGAATGAAACTGGCAGGTCATTTACGTTCGAACCAATGTGAAGAGTAAATTCCCCAGGCTCATAGTTCCAGCCATTGTTGTAGTCGGCAAATTCGCGTCCGCGAATGGTGATTGCCGCGGTCTTGGTTTCACCGGCTGCAGCGTGAACCTCGGCAAAGCCAACCAACCAGCGAACTGGGCGGTCTACATATGATGTTTTGCGCTCTGCATAGACCTGAACGATGTGCTTTCCTGCACGGTCACCGGTGTTCTTGACCTCAACCGAAAGCTCTAGATTCTTGCTTTCCGAAACTTGGTTTCCACCGGCAACGGCTACGACCTGCCAAGTGGTGTAGCCAAGCCCATAACCAAAGTCGTATGCCGGCTTGGCGCCAGCCTTTAACCAAGCGCGGTAGCCAATGTGGATGCCTTCATCGTAGATAACCTGGTGGTTCGCGTCAGGAGTGCAGTTAAGAACCGGAACCGAAGCCTCGGATGCTGGCCAAGTGGTCGGCAGACGACCACCAGGCTCGGTAGCGCCTGTGAGCATGTCAACCAGCGCATTACCCATTTGCTCGCCGCCAAAGTAAGAAACCAGCACGGCCTTCACATCTTTGCGCCATGGCATGAGCACCGGCGAACCAGAATTTACAATCACGATCGTGTTCGGGTTTGCGCCAACCACTGCAGAAACCAGTTCATCTTGGCGACCGGGCAGCTTTAGGTCTTTGCGGTCGAAGCCTTCTGACTCGACCTGAGCGTTGGTGCCAACTACAACGATTGCCAACTCGGCGGCTTTGGCAGCCTTTACAGCCTCGGAGATCATGGCAGCTTCGTTGGAACGGTCGGTTTCAAAACCAAAAATGAAGCTCTGAGCCGACGCAGCCAAGCCTTCGCGGCCATGCAGGTCAACGACGATGTCGATGCTCACGGCTTGCCCGGCAACGAAATCGATTGATGACGAGGTGAATGGTGGGTCCATCAACGCGGTGAAGATGTCTGAGGTCTCCGGGGTCAATTTGGCATCGAGCACAAGCTGTCCGTCAAGCTCGACCTTGACCGGCTGAACTGAGGCAAAGCCAAACAGCGCAGTCTCTGAAACAGCGGGAGTGTAAACGGTGCGGAGACGCAAGCCACGTGCCTCTTCGACCGGAGCCTGACTGCCCAACCAGGTTAGGTTGCTAGCGAGGCGCTCTTCGGTGAACAAGATTTCACCAGACTCGCTCAAGAATTCGACGTGCACGCCAGGGTTACCTGTTACCGGGTTCTTGATTTGAGGCTTTGGCAACTCGGCAATGCCACGTTGAACCACCGCACCAACCGAATATGTGAGTTTGTCGCCCAGCAATGAAGTAAGTGCATCAAGTGGAGTTACAACGACTTCGGGCATGGTGGTTGCCGAACCGCCGCCCTGAGTGCGAGCAGCTTTCGCATTGTGGCCGATCAAAGCCACGCTAGCCTTTGACGCCAAGTCTGCGATTGGCAAAATGCCATCGTTCTCGAGCAGCACTGCGCCTTCGGAAGCCGCACGGCGTGCAAATGCTCGCCCCTCTGCAGCGATGTTGTTGTGGCGAGCCGGCTGTGCCGGGGTCTCACCGTCAGCACCGATGGCTCCAACTCGAACGGCCAACAAAATCAATCTTGCGATCTTGCGGTCGATGGTCGACTCTTCAATTTCGCCATTGCGAACCGCAGCAACAAGCGCGTCGCCCCATGGACCAATTGGGCCAGGCATTACAAGGTCTTGCTCGGCTTTTGCACTCTCGAGCGAACGAACCGCAGTCCAGTCGCTGATTACTACACCGTCGAATCCCCATTCGGTGCGCAGTGGAGTGTCGAGCAAGTCGTTTTCTGTCGCCGTGGTGCCGTTGATCTGGTTGTATGAGCTCATGATGGTCCATGCGCCACCCTCGACAACGGCATCTTCAAAAGGTCGCAGGTAAAGCTCGCGCAGAGTGCGCTCATCAACCACAACGTCTACGGTGTAGCGATCTGTTTCAAAGTCATTTGCCACGTAGTGCTTCGGGCAAGCACCCTTGCCGAGGGCCTGCATTCCCTTCGTGTATGAAGTAGCGAGCGCACCGGTCAACATGGCGTCTTCGCTCAAGCACTCAAAGTGGCGACCACCCAGTGGGCTGCGGTGCAAGTTGATGGTTGGGCCAAGCACAACGTCAACGCCCTTGCGAGCAGCTTCTCGCGCCAGAGTGCGGCCATATTCGGCTGCCAACTCAAGGCTCCAAGACGAGCCAAGCGCAGTGGCGCTGGGCAGGTTCAGCGAGTTGTCGCGCTCATCCCAGAATTCGCCGCGAACTCCCGATGGGCCGTCTGAAAGCAACAGATTGCGCAGACCGATTGACTCGAGCGGAACTGTGTTCCAGAAATCACGGCCGGTAAGCAAAGCGACCTTCTCTTCTAGGGTCAACTTTGCGGTTAGCTCGTCTACTCTGGCGGCTAGGTTTGACATTATTTTGCTGCTTTCTTTTTGTGTTCTGAAATCAGATCGCGATACCAAAATGCGCTCTGTTTTGGAATTCTCTTTTGGGTTGGATAGTCGACATAGACCAAGCCGAAGCGCATGTTGTAGCCCTCTGCCCATTCAAAGTTGTCCATGAAAGACCAGGCCATATATCCAGCCATCGGCACGCCATCCTTGGCGGCATCGGCAATCGCCGCGATATAGCCGTTCAGATAATCGATTCGGTGCGGGTCGTTAACCTGCCCCTCAGGATTGGCATAGTCGCTTAGGCATATACCGTTCTCTGTGATGTAAATCGGAAGGTCTGAATATTCACGGTTGATGCGGCGAACAATGTTGCCGATTGCATACGGCGTGTTAGGCCAGTTCCAAGACGATTGCTCATTTGGCTCGGCCTGGACCATTCCGATGCCGTCTGGGGCATTCTCATCGGCCGAGGCAATCATGTTGTGGTAGTGGTTGACGCCAACAAAGTCGTTAGGTGCGCTGATAATTTCAAGGTCACCCGGTTGCACAAGTGCACCATCTACTTCGCCAGCGTTCAGCCCGTCGGCTTCAAATACAGCGATGACGTCATCGCTGTATGCGCCCTTATAAAGCGGCTCTAAAAACAGTTTGTTCATGCGCACATCAAGCTTTGCCGCGGCGGCTAGGTCGGCTGCCGAGTCGGTCTTTGCCGAAATGTTTCCATGGATGTTTGTGATGCCAACCCGCAGCTGCGGAGCCTTCTTGCGGAACTGGGCCAGAGATAAACCATGGGCCAAAAGCGTGTGGTGAGCGGCACGAATTGCGAGCTTGTCGTCTTTGAAACCTGGTGCTTGCATTCCCCAGCTGTGGCCAAGGAATGCAACGCACCAAGCTTCGTTGATGGTGATCCAGTCTGCTGCTAGGTCAGCAAATGCATCAATCAACAATGCCGAGTACTCGGCAAATCTAAACGCGGTTTCGCGAGCCGGCCAGCCACCCTTATCTTGCAGTGGCTGTGGCAGATCCCAGTGGTAAATCGTGACGAATGGTCGAATACCGCGGTCGTGGCATCCCTGCAAAATGTCTCGATAGAACTTAACGCCCTCGGGGTTCAGCGGCCCCTCGCCGGTTGGCTGCAGCCGAACCCAAGAGAAATTGAGGCGGTAAGCCTGCAGGCCAAGGCTCTGCATTAGGTCGAGATCCTCGGCCCAGCGGTGATAGTGGTCACAGGCAATATCACCGGTGTCTCCGTGCAGTGTCTTGCCCTCGGTGTGCGAGAAGGTGTCCCAGATGCTTATGCCTCGACCGCCCTCGTGCACGCCACCCTCAATTTGATAAGCCGCCGTGGCCACGCCAAACACAAAGTCAGCAGGCAAAGCAGTAATGTCTGCCTGCGACCTTGAGTGCTTAAACATGAACGAGCTTTCTATTTTGCGTGAGTGGTGCTTCGACTTTGGGTCGTTTAGATCTGACCAGAAGCCATCATGCGACGACGCTCTTCGCGACGTGCAGTCTGCTCGATAGGGTTCGGAACCGGAGCAGCCATCATCAGGCGCTTTGTGTAAGGGTGCTGCGGGTCTTGGGTAACCTGCTCGCCCTGACCCCACTCGACGATCTCACCCTGGTACATAACCGCAACTCGGTGGCTGAGGTGGCGAACGACCGCTAGGTCGTGCGAGATGAACAAATAGGCAACACCAGTGCGCTCTTGAATCTCGAGGAACAGATCAAGAACCTTGGCCTGAGTGGTTAGGTCAAGCGCCGAAACCGGCTCGTCACAAACGATCAACTTTGGGTCGAGCGCAAGCGCGCGAGCAATCGCGATGCGCTGACGCTGTCCGCCAGAGAACTCACGAGGTCGGCGATCTGCGGCATCGGCTGGCAAACCTACCGAGTCGAGCAGCTCGCGCACGCGCTTGCTGGCATCGGCCTTTGACCAGTCGCGAACCAACATTGGCTCGGTCAAAATCTGCTCAATCGACATCGATGGGTTCAGCGATGAATAAGGGTCTTGAAATACAACCTGGATGTCACGTGCCAGATCGGCTCGCTCAGAACGAGAGGCGTGAGCTATCTCACGACCCTCGAGAGTGATTGAACCGGCGGTAACCGGAGCGAGGCCCAGAACCGCACGACCAAGCGTGGTCTTTCCAGAACCAGACTCGCCAACCAGGCCAACACACTCTCCTGGGCGAATGTCTAGAGAGACACCCTTGAGTGCCTTGAAGTCTTTCTTTAGACCCTTGCCCTTGTAGGTAACTTCTACGTTTTCAATGTTTAGCAACGACATGATTAGTTGCCTTTCGGTGCGACGTATGCGCCACGTGCAGGGCCACCCTCAAGGATGGAGTCGAGCAGTGACTGGGTGTAAGGGTGCTTTGCGTTCTGGAAGATGTCGAGAACTGGACCGGCTTCAAGAATTCGACCGTTTTGCATCACATTGATGTAGTCACATAGGTCAGCAACGACACCAAAGTTGTGAGTCACCAAAAGCAGCGCGGTGTGGGTCTCTTTTTGCAGGTCGCGAAGAAGGTCAAGAACTTCGGCCTGAACGGTCACGTCTAGAGCCGTGGTCGGCTCATCGGCGATGATCAGATCTGGGTCACACGAAACGGCTCCCGCGATAAGAACACGCTGCGCCTGGCCGCCAGAAATCTCATGCGGATACTTCTTCATAGTGAGAGCGGGGTTAGGAATGCCAACACGAGTAAGCAATGCAATTGCCTTTTCTTTGGCTTCTTTTTTACCTAGACCCAAAACCTTCATCATCGGTTCAACTAGCTGTGTGCCGATAGTAAAAGACGGGTCGAGGTTGCTCATTGGCTCCTGCGGAATGTAGCTGATGCGACCGCCGCGAATCTTGTCGTATTCCTTGGCCGAAGCTTCGACTAGCTCTTTGCCATCAAACACGATTGAACCGGCGACAACGCGGCCACCTTTAGGCAAAAGCCCGAGAACCGAGAATGCCGACTGAGTTTTACCCGAACCAGATTCACCGATTAGGCCAACAACTTCACCGCGGTTCACGGTTAGGTTCACGTTGTGAACGACCTGCTTGACGCCACCCATGCCGTTTGGATAACCGACGGCTAGGTTTTGCACTCGCAGCAAGGCGTCGTTTGAACGACCCGGAGCCTCGTGAATTATGGTTTCGACTTCAGCTGCATCGTCGGCCAGCTGAGCGGCCGTCTTGCCCATACCCTTGATCTTCTTGAATCGAGGGCCAGTGCGCTCAAGTTCGTCGCGCACGGTGTTGGCGAAGATAACCAGTGCAACCGTGACAAGCGCGATGATTGTGCTTGGCCATACCAAAAGAACCGGAGTTTCATAGATCTGACGGAATGCGTCATTTAGCATCGCACCCCAGCTAGGGGTGTCTTTATCGCCAAGACCCAAGAACTCGATACCTGACTGGATTGCGATTGCAATCGAGGCGATGATCGCAGTCTGAATGATGATCGGGGCACGAACCACACCAAGGATGTGACGGCCAATGATACGCACATCGTTCAGGCCTGAAACTCGAGCTGCATCTACGTAGAGCTCGTTGCGCACACCGCGAACAGTTGTGTAAACGAGGCGGAAGTACGCGGGAGACAGAAGCACACCAAAGATAGCCATGGCACCCCACATTGTTGGGCCAATAACCGCCATCGAAGCAAGCAAAACAACCAAACCTGGCAAGGCCATAATGACAGAGGTCAACCACGAAGCAACATTGTCGAACCAGCCACCGAAGTAGCCAGCAATCAAACCGCCAATCACACCGATAGAAAGTGCGATTACAACTGCTAGCGCGGCGGTTTCAAGGCTGAACTGGGTTGAAATAGCTAGTCGGGTGAAAACATCGCGACCGGCGCTGTCGGTGCCGAAGAAGTGCTCGGCACTTGGGCCGCCTAGAACCGAATAAACGTCTGGTTCGTTTGGATCCCATTTGCTCAAGAGTGGGGCGATGATTCCGTAAAGAATCACAATGGCGACTACGCCAACTGATGCCCAACCACTTGGGTTAGTGAGAACCTTGCGTAGGAGGCCATCCTTTTTGCTTGTTGTGTTACTCATGAAAGACGCACCTTTGGGTTTAGAGCTGCAGAGAGAAGGTCAATGATCAGGTTGACCACGATTACAACGAGAGCGGTCACAACCACGAGCCCCATAACTGCAGGAATGTCGCTGAACGATGTCGCACCTACTGCGTAAGGACCAAGGCCAGGAATTGCGAAGATCTGCTCGACCAAGATCGCGCCACCCAACATGCCGACAAACTGAACGCCGAGGATTGACAGGGCTGGCCCGCCAGCATTGCGAAGGACGTGCTTGTAAACGACTCGGTTGAAGCTGAGGCCGCGGGCGCGAAGGGTGCGAACGTAGTCCATGTTGATGGCGTCGGTCACTGAGCCTCGAACCTGTTGCGCCACCGAGGCGATTGCGCTCAGCGACAAAGCCGCGACAGGAAGGGTCACAGACTTAACCCATTCACTTGGGCTCTCAGAAAAGTCAACGTAGCCCACTGCATTGAAAATTGGCATCTGAATTGCGAACAGGGTGACCAAAAAGAAGGCAACTAAAAAGCCAGGGATGGCGAAGCCAATTAGGCCCAAGAACTGAACAAGTCTGTCGATAACGCCGCCATAGATTGCGGCCACGGTTCCAAGGATTATCGCGACGATAGCCGCGACCAAGGTTGTAAGGGCGACAATTGTCAGAGTTACACCTAGTCGAGGAAAGAGAACCTCATTTACAGTCTCTGGCATAGACCATGAGTCACCGAAGTCGAGGCGAATTGCGCCCGATGCCCAGGTTAGAAACTGCTCGATAAATGGCCTGTTTAGACCTAGCTGCTCGTTTAGCTCAGCGATTGACTCGGGAGTTGCCTCAAGACCGAGAATCAGGCGCGCAACGTTGCCGGCGCCGATGTAAAGAAGAAAGTAGGCGAGGAAGCTAACGGCAACCATCATGACAATGCCGTTGAATATGCGCCTGAGCGTGAAATTTAACAATTGGGGATCCGATCGGATGTGGCCTTAGGCCGGGTGCTTTTGTTTGTTTTAGAGAGAAGGGCTGGGGCTTTGAGGCCCCAGCCCTCCGATACTTCTAGTGCGACTCTTTACTTGATGTTGTAAAGGTAAGGAATTGCGTTACCAGCCTGAGCTGACTTCACAACGATGCCCTTGTAGGCAAAGTTTCCCTGAATTTCGTACCATGGTGCGAACCAAGCGTTGTTGACCAACTCGGTGTTGATTGCCTTCAGGATCGCAGGCTGCTTAGCCTCTGAAGCCTTCTTGAAGTCGTTAATCAACTTGGTAACTGCTGGCTCGGTGTAGCCATCGTTGTTGAAGGTTGCACCTGGGGTGATCATGAAGTTCAACATCTTCCATGGGTTACCTGCACGCTCAAAGATCATTAGGTAAGCGTCGTACTTAGGAGCCATGATGTTCGCGATGAAGGTACCACCGGTCTCTTCAACTTCCTTGACGGTGATGCCAATTTTGCCAAGCTGTGAACGAATGATGCTGTAGCCAGCCTCACCGAACACAGGGGTAAATGCAGCCATTGAAATGGTGCAACCGTTAGGGAATGCCGACTTAGCCATAAGAGCCTTTGCAGCGTCGATGCTGTATGGGTACTTGTTGTTCAGTGCTGCAACATAGCCCTTGCTTGAGCTGTTTACATACTGAGTGGTGACCTTGCCGAAGCCGTTGTCTAGGCTCTTTAGCATCGCTGCACGGTCAAACACGTGGTTGATTGCGCGGCGAACGTTGACATCAGACACACAGCTCTTTGAGTCGGTACGAGCTGAGAAGTAAATGCCCTTTACGTCTAGGTAACCCTGAGCGAACTTGAAGCCCGAAGCCTTCACGGTTGCAACGGTCTGTGGGAATACGTTTCCACCCTGAACTGCACCTGACTTAAGTGCGTTGCTCATAGCGGTGATGTCTTCGTATACCGAGATGACTAGGTTGTCATACTTGCGGTTTGCCTTGTTCCAGTAGTTAGGGTTCGACTTGAAGACATACTTTGAACCCGCACGGGTCTTGGTCTTGTCAAGAATGTAAGGGCCTGAACCAACTGGCGAGGTAGCAGCTGAAGCCTTGCCAATGGTGCTTGGAGCAGCAATAGTTCCGGCTGAGTCCGCTAGGTACTCAAGAAGAGCAGGGTCTGCCTCTTTTAGACCTAGAACAACCTTGTTGCCGTCGGCAACGACCTGCTTGACAGAAGCTAGGTAGTTAGCGGTTGGGCCTGAGCCGTCGCGGTTAGCGA
>JBEGSA010000046.1:0-8817 GCA_041180145.1 Actinomycetota bacterium
TCTTTGACCGCTCAAACAAAGTTGCTTTAGGCGCTTGCGAGCAGATTTAATCTGATTTCCCGGCACCAATGTAGCCGCGATAGTGAAGCCTTTGACTTTGTTTTCATCGACAAACAGCTGCATTCACAAAATATATTGACAACCTGCGACATCAATTGGTGGATTCAGAATTCGTGGGCTTTTTGGTGGCTGGCAACTGAATCACAATCTTGACACCGTCAAAGCCTTTTTCTTCGGGCGACGGCATAGGTTTTCTCGCTTCAGCCTGCTCTTCACGAACCAACGCGGCGCTGTGCCCGCTCGGATGAAATATCTGCTCAAGCACTCCAAAAGCGGCAGACATGCTTGCTCCGCGCTTCTTTTTGAATAACCAGCTCATTTTTTTGAAGCCGGGTGATCCATGCGCATGTAAACCCCACCCTTTTCGAGCTCATCGAGCATTTGGTTTAGGCGCTTATGGCGAATCTCGGGTCGCACAGCTCGCATGATCCAACTCAAATAATCATTGCGTTGATAGGCAGGTCGGTGGTCATAGTCGGCTCGAAGGGCACGTTGCTCTAATGCCAACTTCACATCGGCTGGCATCTCATTGACGGCTCTCTTCAAGCGCCCGTGTTTATCTCGATTGTCTTTACTCATCCGAGTTTTTCTTTCGGCTTGGCAAAACCGCAAGCACCAGGGCAACTAGCCCCAGAATCGCAATAAACAGGCCCTCGGGCGCAAATTCAAGCCACATGTATGCGCCCATGCCGATGCTGAATATGCCCATGATTAGCGCAAAAACTCGGTTGCCGCGACCAAGACGGGTCAACAGGCTGAGCACAATTGAGCCGGCGCTGAGCACTGTGAAACTCATCACCGTGAAAAGCACCAAATACTGATCGTCGCCCATGCTTCGAGACTACTTCAGGTTTGCTTCGGCCCAAATGTTGATGGCGGTCTGAATATATTTGGCAAGACCTTCGGCATAGGCCTCGTAGGTTGCCTTGAAGGAAGGATCCATCACATAGGTAAGGGCCAGCGACTTGTAGGCAATCTTGTTTGGTGTCCAAAACTGGCAAACAAATTCGTAATGCTTGCCAATCCACAGCTGCACATCCGAGTCATCGATGGGCTTGCCGGCCTGCATCAAATCGGCGATATTTTTGGCTATGTGGTCGTGCCCGCGCTTGTATTCGTTGTATTGCTCGGTGTTTGTATGCTGCGAGGCATGCTGAGCCGACGAGTGCGACTGGCCAAACATAGACATGTCGCCCTTTCGCGGTTTTTGTAATTCGCCGAGGCGATTAGCCCTTGGTGAAAGAGCTGGTGTCGCCAATCAGAACGGTGTTGTTGGCTGGCACCGGTGCCGAGGCTGCCTTCACGATTTCAGCGGCGAACTCTTCAACGTTGTAAAGCTTGCCGGCGGCCTCTTTGCGAGCATCGATGGCGCCCGGGTTTAGACGGTCGAGCAGGGTCGCAGTGATGGTGCCCTCGATCATGTCGCCCGAAACTACAACAAATTCAATTCCCTTGGCGGTTAGCTCTGTAATCAGCTCGCGAAGTGCGTCTTCACCCGCACGCTTAGAAAGTGCGACCGGAACATACTCTGGCATGGTCGGGGTCTCGCGAATAAAGTGCGCCTGGTGGCTGGTGACAAACACGATGCGTGAACCTGCGCTTAGCAATGGCAACGCGGTCTTGACCAGGTTTAGCTGTGCATCACGGTTTAGAACCATCGCATAGTCTTCGCCCTTGCCGGTCTCCATTCCGCCTGATGCGTTAAGCACCAACAGGTCTAGCCCCCCGAACTCTGACTTTAGAGTTTCGGCTAATGCATCGATGCTTGGGTAGTCAGTTAGGTCTGCACCAACAACAATCGCCTTGCCGCCATCTGCGATGATCGCGTCGGCAACCTTCTGTGCACGAGCAGCCTTGTCGCGGTAGTTGATTGCCACGGTTGCGCCCTGGGCTGCCAACATGGTGGCAACCTGTGCCCCAATGCCGCGTGATGAACCCGAGATGAAAGCGTGCTTGCCAGCGAAAGTGTTAGTCATGCCTCAAGTTTAGTTTTGTTCGGCCTCGGCCACGATGTTTTTCATGCCTCGAAGCGGCGAAGCTAAGACAAACCAGGTGGCGAATGCACCTGCCGAGATAGCGCTAATTGGCATTACGCCCCAAACGAAGCACCTAATCGATGCGTTCATTCGACCCAATAGATGTTCTGGGCAGAGTGCCTGGCGAGCACTCACCTGAGTGATGTTGTAAACCAAGCCACAAAAAGCAATAAGCGCTTCGCTTGCGATGATGATTGGCAGGGCGCTGGCATCACCAATCAGAGCCGCGATCAAAAAGCCGAATCCGGCGACTCCGCTAAAGAACATGGCCAAAATCATCACGCGTCGCTTGCGCCAACGGTCTACCCAAGCTCCTGCAGGCAAGCCAATCAGCAAAAACATGCTCAGGCCCGCCGCATTCATCAAGCCAACCTGCCACTCGGTTGCGTGCAGCATGGTTACGGCAAGAACGGGCAGCGCTAAACCGCTGATTTGATTGCCAATTGAGCTAATTGTTTGACCAGCCCACAAAAATTGAAAGTTTCGATCTCTAAGCACCGATTTTGTTTCGCTCATTTGGCTAATCTACATTTATCGCAAATAAAACGGCTTGTCTGTTTCAAATCCGCCCGATGGAATTTAATCATCCACGCCAAACCAGGAAATGCCCTTGAACGAGATACCCGCAAGTCAACAGATAGACAACCTGATTCAGTCGCAACCAAATTGGCGAGGTGCGTTGCTACAAGAACTTCGGCTCCTCATCCTGGCAGCATCCAGTGAAATTCAAGAGCAAGTTAAGTGGAAAATGCCCTCCAAGCCTCTAGGTTCTCCAACATGGGAGGTCAACGGAATGATTTGCGTTGCCGACTTCTTGAAAAAGGCCGTTCGATTGACATTTCCAAAGGGGGCTTTCGTAGCCGACCCTCACAACCTCTTTAACGCCCGGTTGGATAGCAAGACGGCGAGGGCGATTGATTTTGTAGAAGGTGAGGAATTAAACGCCCCTGCCTTGATTGTTTTGATTCAGCAGGCAATTTCTCTTAATTTGGCCGAATGAGGTCGATGTTTTGTTGGAAATGACTTGTCCGTCGAGCTAGATCATCAAAAAACCTCCCATTGCTGGGAGGTCTTTTTAGTTTTGCAGGAGACTATCTTGGTCAAATCTCGATGCTTCCGCGAATACAAGTGATGGTCGAACCACCGACCCAAACTTCACCATCTAGGTCTTGTGTCAGCGCTATTAGGCCTTGCCGGCCAACGCGAGTTCCCTGACTGGCTATGTACTGGCCTTTAGCCTGGCCGCTACGGTAAAGCCATTGAGCGACGCTGGCGTTGAGGCTTCCGGTTACTGGGTCTTCATAAACATTGATTTTCGGGGCGAAAGCACGAAGTTCGAATGAGGCCTCACTTCCCTCTGGGTGAGCGCCAACGAGGCCGAGCATGAGGGTCGAGTCATCTTTGAACTGCGGATCTAGTGCCAACACCATTTCTGCTGAGGCAAGTTGGACGCAAACCCATCCCGGGCCGTTGTCAACTACTTGATGCGCAACGATGTCAGATTTTTGAATGCCAAGGGCATCGATGATTTCGTGCAGGACTTCCGCAGGGATTTCACCACTATTCACGGTTGCCGGTGCTTGGAATGAAAGTTGTGTTCGGCCATTTTCGTCCAGCGTGCTTGTAAGAGTGACAAGACCAACTCCGCATTCCTGAACCAAGTGGCCTGCTTTCTTTGCCTTGCCGCCGTTTTCCAGCCATGCGTGAGCCGAGCCGAGTGTTGGGTGGCCGGCGAAAGGAAGTTCCCCACCCGGTGTGAAGATGCGCAGGCGATAGTCAGCCGCTGGATCCGTTGGCGGGAGGATGAAGGTTGTTTCTGAAAGGTTTGTCCAACGCGCAATGGTTGCCATTTCGTCGTCGGTCATTCCTGCGGCTTCGACAACCACGGCGACAGGGTTTCCGAGATATGGAGTGTTTGCGAAAACATCAACCTGGGCAAAGTCCCTGCGCTTTACTGACATTGGCTTTCCTTTCGGCTATTCAAACCATTGTCGCATTTGAGGGTTTGGACGAGATGATGCAGTTGAATGCGTTACTTGGCCATTGCAGATTTACGACACATAACGAAGGGAAAAGGAAAACTCCCCCTATTTCTAGAGGGAGTTCCTTTTTTGGTGGAGACTAGGGGGGTCGAACCCCTGACCCCCTGCTTGCAAAGCAGGTGCTCTACCAACTGAGCTAAGTCCCCGGATTTTGAATCTGGGTGGTGCCTTTGTTACCTGGTTCAGAACCTTCTCTTGGTGAAGAAGCTTCCTGGTGGGCCTAGGAGGACTTGAACCTCCGACCTCTTCATTATCAGTGAAGCGCTCTAACCACCTGAGCTATAGGCCCGTAGAACCTTTATGACTTTACACGAAATTGGCTAACCTTGCAAAATCATTTACAAAATTGCTGAAGCCCCAGGCTCTCACCCGGGGCTTCATCGAAATTCAAATACTTTTAGTTGTTTGTAAAGCCAACCGAGATTCCACCGGTGATGCGCCCGATCAGGTTGAAGATCAGGGCCGAAACTCCGGTTAGTGCGGTTCCCAAAACAATGTTGAAAAACGCAATCGTGGTCGCGAATGACAAGACTCGGGCAAGGTTTAGCTCAGATGCAACGTTCACGCCGTCGCCTCCGCCGCCACCGATAACCGAGTTGACCAATTCGCTTAGGCTGCCGAACAAACCGGTTTGGCTAAGCACTAACCACAGCAGGCTGAAGCCCACAATGGTTGCAATGCCAAGTGCCACGGTAATCAAGAAGCCAACGCGAGTGGCCGACCAAAAGTCGATTTGAACCAGCTTTAGTTTGACCTGCTTTGGTGCTGGGCCTGCCGCGCGAGCTGCTGCTCGCTGGGCTGCCTTGCCCGCTGCCTTAATGCGTTCCTTCATTATTCGGCTGCTCCTTCTTCGATTACCTCTGCTGCTAGGTTATCGCCATCGGCTGCAGCCTCATCATCGGATTCGCCAGCGATCTCGTTGGTCTCGAGGTTGCGTTCGGTGTTCTTGGCTAGGCCAAGAATTGTGTCATTCTCGTCGAAGCGAGCAAACACAACACCCATGGTGTCGCGACCCTTGGCCGGAACCTCGTTCACTGCCGAACGAACAACCTTGCCTGAGGCCAGAACTACAAGAACTTCGTCTTCTTCTGCAACGATGATCGCGCCAACTAGGTCGCCACGCTTCTCTTCGAGCTTGGCTACCTTGATTCCTAGACCGCCGCGGTTCTGTGGGCGATACTGTGAAACCTCGGTGCGCTTGGCATATCCACCCTCGGTAACCACGAACACGAATGCCTCATCGGCGTCGTTGATCACAGAAGCCGAAAGCAGTTCGTCGCCGGCCCTAAAGTTCATGCCGATGTTGCCCGAGGTGTCGCGGCCCATTGGGCGCAGGCTTTCGTCGCTGGCCGAGAATCTAATCGACATGCCCTTGTGCGAAACAAGCAACAGGTCGTCTTCTTCGGATGCCAGCATTGCCGAGACAAGTTCGTCGTCTTCGCGAAGCTTGATGGCGATGATGCCACCGGTGCGAGCGGTGTCATAGGCGTCGAGTGCGGTCTTCTTGACCAAGCCCTTGCGAGTGGCAAGCACCAGGTAAGGAGCAACCGCGTAGTCGCGAAGGTCTAGAACCTGGGCGATCTGCTCGTCTGGCTGCAGAGCCAAAAGGTTAGCTACGTGCTGACCCTTGGCGTCGCGGCCGGCCTCTTGAACCTCGTATGCCTTGGTGCGATAGACGCGGCCCTTGTTGGTGAAGAACAGCAACCAGTGGTGAGTTGTGGTCACAAAGAAGTGCTCAACAACATCATCGGCTCGAAGGTTGGCACCCTTTACACCCTTGCCGCCGCGGTGTTGCTGGCGGTAGTTGTCGCTCTTGGTGCGCTTGATGTAGCCACCGCGGGTTAGCGAGATAACCATCTCTTCTTCAGGAATCAGGTCTTCAACCGAAACATCGCCGTCGAATCCGGCGATGATGGTGCTTCGACGGTCGTCGCCGTGCTTGGCAACAACCTCGTCGAGCTCTTCACTGATGATGGTGCGCTGGCGAACCGGGTCGGCGATGATTGCCTTGAAGTCAACAATCTGAGCTTCGAGTTCGGCAGCTTCATCAATGATGCGCTGGCGCTCTAGAGCGGCAAGCTGGCGAAGCTGCATGTTCAAAATCGCGCGAGCCTGAAGGTCGTCGATGCTGAGAAGCTCCATCAAACCTTCGCGGGCTGCGTCGGCATTGGCGCTCTTGCGAATCAAAGCGATTACGGCGTCGAGAGCATCGAGTGCCTTTAGGTAACCACGCAAAATGTGGGCACGCTCTTCGGCCTTCTTTAGGCGGAACTCGGTGCGGCGAACAATTACCTCAACCTGGTGGGTAACCCAGTTGCTAATGAAGCCGTCGATTGGCAGGGTGCGAGGCACGCCGTCAACCAGGGCAAGCATGTTAGCGCTGAAGTTCTCTTGCAGCGGGGTCAGCTTGTAAAGGTTGTTCAGAACAACGCGGGCAACCGCATCCTTTTTGAGAACAACGACCAAACGCTGGCCGGTGCGACCCGAGGTTTCATCACGGATGTCGGCAATGCCGCTTAGGCGACCTTCTTTAACAAGGCCGGCGATTTTTTCAGCCAGGTTGTCAGGGTTTACCTGGTAAGGCAGTTCGGTAACCACCAAGCAGGTGCGACCCTGAAGCTCTTCGACGTTGACAATCGCGCGCATGGTGATTGAACCACGGCCGGTGCGGTATGCCTCTTCGATGCCCTTGCGGCCAAGAATGTGCGCGCCGGTTGGAAAGTCTGGGCCCTTGATGCGCTCAATAAGAGCTTCGACAAGTTCCTCTTGAGTTGCATCTGGGTTCTTTAGGTACCACTGGGCGCCGTCGGCCACCTCGCGAAGGTTGTGCGGTGGAATGTTGGTAGCCATACCAACCGCGATACCGATCGAGCCGTTGACCAAAAGGTTTGGAATGCGGCTAGGCAAAACGGTTGGCTCTTGGGTGCGGCCGTCGTAGTTGTCTTGGAAGTCGACAGTTTCTTCGTCGATGTCGCGAACCATCTCCATGGCAAGAGGGGCCATGCGGCACTCGGTGTAACGAGGAGCAGCGGCAGGGTCGTTGCCCGGTGAACCAAAGTTTCCCTGGCCCGAAATTAGCGGATAGCGAAGGTTCCAGTCTTGGGTCAAACGAACCATGGTGTCGTAAATAGCGCTGTCACCGTGCGGGTGGTACTGACCCATTACGTCACCGACGACTCGGGAACACTTTGAGAATTGCTTGTCTGGGCGGTAGCCGCCGTCGAACATTGCGTAGATTACGCGTCGGTGCACTGGCTTTAGGCCGTCACGAACGTCTGGAAGTGCGCGGCCGACGATAACGCTCATCGCGTAGTCGAGGTAGCTGCGCTGCATTTCGACCTGCAGGTCGACCTGCTCAACGTTGTCTCTTAGTGCTGGCACGTTTGTGGTTTCTTCAGCCATGATGTCTCTTCTCTAAATCTCTCTGTCGGCGGCCTAGATGTCTAGGAAGCGGACATCCTTTGCGTTCTGCTGAATGAATGTGCGACGAGCGTCAACGTCTTCACCCATGAGAGTCGAGAAGACCTCGTCGGCGAGAGCTGCATCTTCGAGGGTTACCTGCAGCAAGGTGCGCTGGTCTGGGTCCATGGTGGTGTCCCAAAGTTCGTCGTAATCCATCTCGCCAAGACCCTTGTAACGCTGGATCGAGTTTTCTTTTGGAATTCGTTTGCCGGCTGCTGCGCCATCGGCCAAGGCCTTGTCGCGTTCGGCATCTGAGTAGACGTATTGGTGATCGGCGTTTGACCACTTGATCTTGAACAGCGGTGGTTGCGCTAGGTAAACATAGCCGTGCTCGATTAGTGGGCGCATGTAGCGGAACAACAGGGTCAGAATCAGGGTGCGAATGTGCAGACCGTCAACATCGGCGTCGGCCATCAAAATGCACTTGTGATAGCGAGCCTTAGAAACATCGAACTCTTCGCCAATGCCGGTGCCGAATGCGGTGATGATTGCCTGCACCTCGGCGTTGCCAAGAGCGCGATCTAGACGCGCCTTTTCAACGTTGAGCACCTTTCCACGAAGTGGAAGGATGGCCTGCGTTTCTGGGTTGCGACCGCGAACGGCCGAACCACCTGCCGAGTCACCCTCGACCAGGTAGATTTCTGAAAGCTCGGGGTTGCGGCTTGAACAGTCGCGAAGCTTGCCCGGCATGCCGCCAGACTCGAGCAGGCCCTTGCGGCGAGTGGCCTCGCGAGCCTTGCGAGCAGCCTGGCGAGCGGTTGCTGCCTGAATTGCCTTGCGAATGATGTCTTTGGCAACGTTTGGGTTGCGTCCCAACCAGTCACCGAATTCTTCGTTGACCACTCGCTGCACAAAGGCCTTGGCCTCGGTGTTGCCCAACTTGGTCTTGGTTTGGCCTTCGAACTGCGGTTCGGCAAGCTTGACCGAGATCACACAGGTCAAACCTTCGCGGCAGTCGTCACCCGAGAGGTTTTCGTCTTTCTCTTTCAACAAACCCTTTTCGCGGGCGTACTTGTTGAGCAAGGTGGTTAGCGCTGCACGGAAACCCTCTTCGTGGGTTCCACCCTCGTGAGTGTTGATGGTGTTCGCGTAGGTGTGAACGCTTTCGTTGTAGGCGTTTGTCCACTGCATGGCGATTTCGACCGACATGTTCTTCTCTTTGGTCTCAGACTCAAAAGAGATGATCTCTTCGTTGACGATCTCAGACTTCTTTGAAA
>JBEGSA010000047.1:0-8757 GCA_041180145.1 Actinomycetota bacterium
ACTGCACCTGAGATGAGGTGAGCATGAGGTCGTTGATGATTGCGGGGAAGATTGTGTTGACGATGGTTCCGTCGATGATGACAAGCGATATCGCCATCGAAATAAAGACCAGACCGATCCAACGGTTGCGTGTTTTAGGCATGTGCCAAGGCTACCCGAGTTGGGCAACTAGGTTTTGGTGGTTTGGCTAGCTGACGGCGAGCAAGGCGCTGCCGGCCAAAGCTAGGAGCACACCGATGCTTTGCGTGCGAGCCAATTTTTCTTTCAAAAAGATGCGAGCAAGAATTATTGTGCCCAGAGGGTAGAGAGCGGTCAGCACGCTAACGACGGTGAGCGAGCCGATTCTTGAAGCCAGGATGAAAAACACGTTTGCGCTCGAATCAAAGAGTCCGGTCACCGCTACCGCGTACCAAAACTTGGCAGGCACTTTGCTCGATGCGGTTGTGATTTCTTCTGTCTGGGTTGTGCGAAGTCTCTTCCTAATGGCGGCTCCAAAAGTGAACAGGGTGACGGCGCCCAAAATCGCTGCGGCTGTGGCGCGCAGCAAAATCACCGGTGCTAAACCAGAGTCGGAGGGGGCCTGATCAAGGCAGATTAGAACCACACCGATTCCGCCGCCCGCGACCACCGCCAAAACTAAGCCCTTCAACGAAGGCAGTCGCACGTCTTGGCCCGGCACAAAACCGACCAAGAAAACGGCCACCAAAATTGCACCGAGAGCTGCAAAACCAAGTCCCGAGAAACGGTCGCCCTGAGCAAAGCCCACCGCACTTGGAACAATCGCCGAGATGACTGCCGATAGCGGCGAGACGATTGAAATTGGGCCGATGGCTAGCGAGGCATACAGCGCACTCATGGCAATCGCCGAGGTTATGCCGGCAGCGGTGCCCCAAAAAAGCGCGCCTGGGCTAAAGTCGGCTCCGACAAAAATGCTAAGTGCGAGCAGAAAAGCCAAACCGATTGCGCCCGAAACAAAAGTCACCGTAACGGGTTTGATTCGACGACTGGCTATTGCCCCAAAAAAGTCGGCAAAGCCATAAACCAGAGAGGTGGCAAAGCCTAGGGCAATTGTCAGCATGTACTAAATGGTCGAAGCGTCGATCACAAAGCGATAGCGAACATCGCTGGCAACCACGCGATCCCAGGCGGTGTCAACATCGGCTTCGTTCGAGGCATCAACCAACTCGATAGTCGAACCAATGCCGTGTTTGGCACAAAAATCGAGCATCTCTTGGGTCTCTTGAATGCCACCGGTGTTCGAACCCGAAATCGAGCGGCGCTGAGGCACGATGCTGAATGCGCCAAAGCTCTGCTTCTCGGGAGGCAAACCAACGAAGACCAGTGAGCCATCGACCTTTAACAGCGAAAGCAGCTGATTTACATCGATGTTTGCCGATGTTGCGTTGACAATAAAGTCGAGCTTGCCACCAAGGTCTTCAAATGTCTTTGGGTCGTTGATTGAGCGGTAATCGGTGGCCCCATAGCTAAGCGCTTCATCGCGCTTCGAGGTTGAGTGTCCGAGCACATAGACCTCGGCTCCCATGGCCGCTGCCATTTTGACTGCAATGTGGCCAAGTCCGCCCATGCCAAGAATTCCAACCTTCTTGCCTGGGCCTGCGCCCCAGTGAGCGAGTGGGCTATAGACGGTGATTCCGGCGCAAAGCAGCGGAGCTGACTCGGCTAGGTCGATGGCCTCGGGGATGTGCAAAACGTAGTCGGCCTTGGCAACAATTTCACGGCTGTAGCCGCCGAGGGTCGGGGTTCCGTCATATTCGCGACCGTTATAGGTTTGCACATTGCCAGTTAGGCAGTAGTTTTCCTGTCCCGCCTTGCAAGGTTCGCAGTTCATGCAGCTGTCAACAAAGGTTCCAATGCCGGCACGATCTCCGACTTTGAATTTGGTCACCTGACTGCCAACCTCAACAATGTGGCCAGCAATTTCGTGGCCTGGAACCATTGGAAAAATACCGTCGAACCATTCGTTTCGAACCTGGTGAATATCGCTGTGGCAAACTCCTGAGTAGGCAACCTCGATGCGAACGTCGTTTGGGCCGACGGCACGGCGTTCGATGGTTTCTTTGGTGAATTTTGCACCAGGCGTGCTGGCGACCAATGCGCGCGTTGTAGTCATAACCTCAGCATAGGCATGAATTAAACAAAAAAACCTCGCAGAGACTGCGAGGTTTTTGTGGCTCCGACCGGCATCGATCCGGTGACCTAACGATTTTCAGTCGTTCGCTCTACCAACTGAGCTACAGAGCCTTGAACAGTTACCTGTCCAATTTCACTAAAAGCCCCTCAAATGAAGGGCTTCTAGGTGAAGCGATCCTGACGGGACTTGAACCCGCGACCTCCGCCGTGACAGGGCGGCGCGCTAACCAACTGCGCTACAGGACCTTACTTTTGGAACTTTGAACTACCTGCTTCATAGTGACCCCAACGGGATTCGAACCCGTGCTGCCGCCGTGAAAGGGCGGTGTCCTAGGCCTCTAAACGATGGGGCCTACAAAGCGGATACTTCATAGCACCAAGAGGAAAGAATAGTCGCTACTGGGCAGTTTGCGCAAGCCGTGTTAGTTTCGAAGGTATGAACCGTCGTCTTTCGCGCGCCTTGATCGCAGTTTTCGCAACTGCGGGCTTGGCCCTGACCGCAACCGTGGTTGCGCCTTCTTGGGCGGTTCCAAGTTACCCAACAGCTGCCGAGGTAGCTGCTGCCAAAAAGAACGTAACCGCAAAGAAGGCCATGATTGCTCGGCTCGATGCGATCATTGCGGAACTCGAGGCTGATGCCGAAAAGCTCGGTCGAGTCGCCCAGATCAAGGGCGAGGCGTTCAATCAGGCTCAGGGCGAAGTCGACAAGGTAACCGTGAAGGTGAACAGCCTGCAGGCACAGGCTGACGCGGCAACCGCTGCTGCCGGCAAGGCTAAGACCCAACTCGGGCAGATTGCCGCGCAAATGTATCGCGGTGGTGCCGCAGGAACATCCTTGGATTTGTTCTTGAATGCGGGCAAAGCCGATGACCTGCTTTATAAGTTGGGTGCCAACGAAAAGATTGCTCAACAGAGTGATGAGATCTATCAGCGTTCAATTGCTCAGCAGCTTTACGCTCAGGCCCTAACTGACCAACTGCAGGTTGCTAAAGACGAACTAGCTACTAAGGCATCGGCGGCCAAGGTTCTCTTTGACGAGGCACGAAACGCTGCCGGTGCGGTGCAGGCCAAGGTTGATGAGAACAACCGAGTTAGCAAGACGATGTATGCGCAGCTAGCCACTTTGCGCAACACCGCGTCCGATCTTGAGCGTCAGCGCGCCGAAGGTTTGGCCGCCGAACGTCGACAGCAAGCTGGTTCGGCCAACATGAGCGCTCCTGAGCTATATGCGGTTGGCGACCCCGATGCCGGCAAGGTTCAAATTGCATTCGACTTCATGAAGGCCCAGCTGGGCGAACGGTATGTGCTCGGTGGAATGGGACCAGACGTTTGGGACTGCTCGGGTCTGATGAAGGCCGGTTACTCTGCCGCAGGAATCTATATCGGAACGCACTCGGCAACAAATCAGTTCCGCACGATGGGTGCCGCTCGAAAGCTTGTGCCACTTAGCGAGATGAAGGTCGGTGACCTGCTTTGGTACTCGCAAGAAAGCGCGTTTGACGGCGACAAATATCACGTTGTTATGTTTGTTGGCGGCGGCATGATGATTGAGGCTCCGAACCCGGCTCGAACCGTTCGAATCGTTCCGATTCGCTGGGGTGAAATGTTCCCCTACGCGGGACGCCCGAGTGCCTAAAGGGCCGCAACTAGTTAGCAGCTAATGGGTTATGAGTTTGAAGGCCGACTAACGCTTTGGCCGGGACAAGCTAAAGTCCAGTACGTGCTTCTGCCCAAAGATTATTTTGAAGAAATCAAAGAGGTATCAGGTGCTTTTCGGCGAGGTTTTGGTGCGGTTCGCGTTGAGGCCTTTTGTGGTTCGACAACTTGGCGAACTTCGATATTTCCGTTAACTTCTGAGGGCTCATACATGTTGATGGTAAAGGCCGATGTTAGAAAGAAAGAAAAACTGGTTGAGGGCTCTGTGGCCATTTATCAAGTTGAATTAATTGATTTCTAGGGTCGGGGTAACCCCGGGCTGACTCCATCCATGTTAAAAATTTCACCAATTTTTCTGAACATGAGCAGTCCATTCATGTGCATAAAACGTCACCGATTTTGAGTGGGAAAAATTCAGCTCGGTTGAAAAAGTTATCCACCGATTTGCATTTGGTCAAAAAGTCAAAGGCTTCAGGTGCAAAAGTCGGAGGATGGAAAACTCTACTTTCTTAGCTCGACTTGATCTCGCAACGAAAAATATCACTGCGCTAGGTGCCGCCTGGCGGGAGATTGACCCATCCAAAGTCAACCTGTTGGAACTGCTCTTGATCGACAAACATGGTCGTGGGCTGCACCATGGGCTGAAAGGCAGAGCCGCCATTGAAGCCTTTAGAAGCTCGAGAATTCACCCCTCGATTTTTGGCGACAAAGTGTCGGTGGCCCTAAATGCGTGGGCTGCCGCATTCAGCGAAAAGTGCACCCGCGCCAGAGTGACCCCGCGAACCAAGACTCAGGTTCTTGCATCTGGTTTGATGGCTTATCCCTGCGCGACCGTGCATGACCTGGTTGTCGCTTGCAACATTACGCAGGCAACGGCTCGAGCTTGGTTTCGCCGGTTGGTTAGGGCGCAACTTGCGGTTCGAAAGTCGATTGGCAACACGGATTATTACTTAGTTCCGTCCTTGATCGAACTAGTTTTGTTGGCCAGTGGCATGGATGTCTTGCCAGAGAAGAGCCTTGAAAATCAGATTTCGCAGATAATCAAGGGAGACGTCCGGCTGAGTTTTCCTGCTCATTATGGCCGTTATGAATTGATAAAAACGGGTCCGCGCAATTTCCGTTTTTTTGCTGAAAAATAGGGGCAATTTTGCTGTTTGAATTGGCGATTTAAGCGTCAAGAAACCGGGCAATTTTTTAACTTGGATGAAGTCACTGGAACGACTATTTCCTGAACCGATAAGCAGAAACACAAAGGGGCCCAACCATCACGGTCAGACCCCTCAGAGATTGATGCTGGAAATTACTTGCAGCAGCCCTCGGCGCAGTCGCACGATTTTGCCTTAGCGCCATCGCCTTCGGTCATGTAACGCTCTTGGGCTTCCTTGATGAGGCGCTCGGCAACATCCTTGCCCTGCCACTCGCCAACCTTTACCCACTTGCCAGGCTCGAGGTCTTTGTAGTGCGAGAAGAAGTGAAGAAGCTCGTTCTTGGTCTGCTCAGGCACGTCGTTGATGTCTTGGATGTGGGCCCAACGAGGGTCTTTGGTCTGCACGCAAACTACCTTCTCGTCGATGCCTCCATCGTCTTCCATAGGAAGAACTCCAACTGGGCGAACGTCTACAACCACGCCTGGGAAAACCGGGAACTCAAGAAGCACCAGTGCGTCTAGCGGGTCGCCATCGCCACCGAGGGTTTTGTCGAAGAAGCCATAGTCAACCGGGTACACGAAAGGAGTGAACAAAACGCGGTCTAGGTGCACGCGACCAGTGACGTGGTCAACCTCATACTTGTTGCGGCTTCCGCGAGGAATCTCGATAACTGCTTCGTAACCCATGGTTCTCCTTGGCTCAAAAAATTCTTTCTCTGCGTCAAGTTTAGGACTACCGACCACGAATAAATGAGTTAGCCTGTCTCTGGGAGCAATGACCCGCTGGATAAATTGGTCGTCTTATTTCAGCGGAGAGCAGAGACGAAACCGGCCCGCCTTAGAACGGGGGCAGGACATTGAATATCTACAAAAACCGCAAATCGCATGCCGCGAGTCTTTTGACTGTGCGCATCGGAAAACGACTCGGAAAATATCACCGAGTCACTAGGTGGATCGGCATCGCGGGAATCGCCTTTTCGACCGGTTATCTGGGCTGGCGCCTAATCTACACGTCCGAAGGGATCAACCCGATTTTGTTCTGGCTGCTGTGGGGTGCAGAGCTAATTGGTTGGTTGTCGATGGCCTTATTCGTGAGAGATGCCTGGAACCTGACCCCTGCAGATGATGAATTTGGTCAGGTCAGCGGTTCAAGTGCAGTCTTAATTCCAACCTTCGATGAAGGACTCGAAGTACTAGAACCAACCTTGATGGCAGCGATGAAGATTCGCGGTGCGAAAGAGGTTTGGTTGCTCGATGATGGGCGTCGAAAGTGGGTTCGAGATCTTGCCATCGAATACGGCGCCAAATACATAGCTCGATCTTCGAACGAACATGCCAAGGCCGGAAACATTAACAACGCTTTGAAGAAACTCAACACCACATTTGTGCTAATTCTCGATGCCGACCACGTTGCCTCACCAGACATCCTTGAAAACACCACCGGGTATTTTGTGAACGAAAAAGTTGCCGTAGTGCAAACACCTCACGGTTTTAGAAACCTTGACTCGGTGCAGCACTATGACAACGATGTTCACGATCAATCGCTATTTTTTGATGTTCTGTTGCCTGGTCGTCAGCGCAGCGGAGCGGTTTTTTGGTGTGGTTCTGGAGCAGTGTTGCGAGTGTCGGCACTGAAATCGGTTGGTGGTCTTGCAACAAACACCATCACCGAAGACCTAGAGACCACGTTGGCCTTGAACCGAGCTGGTTTCAAGGCGGTTTACCACAATGAAATTCTGTTGAAAGGCTTGGCACCGCAAAACCTTGCTGCCTTTATCATTCAGCGTTACCGCTGGGCTCGAGGCACGCTTGAAATTCTGCTCGGCGGAAAGTCTCCAATTTTCGGTCGAGGTTATGCCTGGCGAGCACGCCTTTCCTACCTGTCAAATTTCGTGTACTACCTGGTCTCCGTGCAACACATGATTTTCGCCGGAATTTTGGTTTGGCTATTGCTCACCGCCCAGCTGCCACTCAACCCAGCCTCGGTTAACGTGGTGATTTTGTGGGCTATTCAGCAGGCGCTTGCGATTCTCGCGGTGTGGGGCATGTCGGGCGGCAAGCAACTTCCATTTGGAGGTTCGCAGAACGCTTGGATGAACTCGTCGATTCACGTCGGCGCACTCGTTGACACCGTTCTTCGACGCAAGCAGACATTTAAGGTCACACCCAAAGCAGGAACCTCTGAATCTGCAATTGCCTCACTGGCTCTCCTTTGGTTGCCTGGTGTAGCAGCGTTCCTCTTAATCGGCGCCTTGGTCACCCGCTTGCTGAGCGAATTGGTCTGGCATTTTCTCGCTCCACTGCCGGCTTTTGGCTGGATCCTGTCGATCTTCTTCGCTCTTTTCGAACTCTCGATTCTGGTTCCGATGCTGGTTAAGTACTCGGCGCTCATTCAAACCAGATCAACCTGGCGAGAGCCAGTCGAGTTGGATGCCTCGATTCAGGATTCATGGGTGCGAGTCGTTGATCTGCATGAGTCTGGACTGAAGCTTGTCGGTTCAGCAGAAGACCTGAGTGAAGTGGGAATCGGAGATCAAAGGCTAGTAACCCTCGATCTGAAGAACTCAGAAGGATTGGCCACACAGGCTTCGGGCACTTTGACGGTTACGAGCAAGACCCCGATTAGTGAGCACAAGGTCGTCTCGATTGGCGGCCCTGTCGAATGGTTGACCAATAAAGACCGAAGCTCTGTGGTCGAATTCTGTTATCTAGTGGTCGGATCGGTAAAGGGCGCCTAAGCGAGGCTAAGTCTGGCAAACTCGATTAGGTGAACCGCCGACCACGACTAACCGCCGCTATCGCCGATGTTCGTCGCGCGGTTCGTGAATCGCTCGAGTTGGCTGGCGTTCGCCAAGGTGAGTTGGTTTTGATCGCTTGCTCGGGCGGCCCAGATTCGCTCGCGCTCGCCGCGGCTGCCGCGTTCGAAGGGCCGCGCGGCGGCATCCGGGTTGGTGCAATCGTGGTTGACCACCAAATGCAGGCCGGTTCTGCTGAGGTTGCCAAGGCAACTTTCGACAAGTTAGTCGCTCTCGGGCTCGAACCAGTCGAAATCAAAACCGTGGATGTCGGTACCTCGGGCGGCCCAGAAGCTGCCGCCAGGGTGGCCCGTTACGGTGCGCTTGATGAAGCTGCCGCTCGCCTAGACGCCGTTGCCATTTTGCTCGGTCACACTCTCGACGATCAGGCCGAAACGGTTTTGCTCGGCTTGGCTCGAGGATCTGGCGCTCGGTCGCTAAACGGCATGGCTTTCCACTCGGGTCGTTATTTGCGTCCGCTTCTGGGCATCAGCAGAAAAACAGTCGAGAATTTTTGCGCTGACAGCAAACTGGTTCCTTGGCTAGATCCCATGAACCAAGACCCCAGATACACCCGAGTTAGAGTCAGAAAGCAAATTCTTCCGATGCTCGAAACCGAACTCGGCCCGGGCATCTCCGATGCTCTGGTGCGAACGGCCGAGCAACTTCGCGAAGATGACGAAGTGCTAACAACCCTGTCGGAACAGGCTTTTGGGCAGGTTGCCTCGATGAAATCCAACGCGGTTCAGCTCGATGTCCAGGGCTTCCAAGCACTGCCGCTCGCCATTCGACACCGGGTCGTCGCCAGAGCACTAGACATTTTGGATGCCCCAACTTTTGCGCGAGTGCACATCCTTGGCGTTGATGAGCTGGTCGACCGCTGGCACGGGCAGAAACCGCTGACCCTGCCAGGCGTTAGAGTAGAACGCACGGGTGAGAAAATCATCTTGAAAACCACTAAAACCCTCAAACCAGGAGCCTGCTAAGTGGACCTCTCGAAGGTAAGCA
>JBEGSA010000048.1:0-8329 GCA_041180145.1 Actinomycetota bacterium
GCTCGGCCGCCGCCAAATCATCAACGGTGAAGACCGGCTTGATGGCAACTTCGGTTTGATGAGATAGCTGGGCTGTGAGCGGGGTGACCGCCCGATATTCCTCGGGCAACACATGCAGAAGCACCGAATTCAATTCACTTGAGACCTCGGCGAAACCGTCGCCCACAAAGCCGGGCTCGACATTCAAGAGCCGGGCATAGAACTCAATTTGGGCGGCTAAGTCTGATGCCCACAGCACAACCTTGCTCATGGTTTGAGTCTATTGCTGCGTTTAGCTGCGGTTGTTGATTATTCGAAGGTAAAGCTTCATAAGGTTTGGCACAACAAGATAAACGGCGGTTGGCACGACAAGAACAGTTAGCACAAGAACTCGCAGCGGCGCCGGGGCACCCTCCATAAGGGGAAGCACTGTAACGAAACAGATTAGAACCAAGGGGAAGATGGCCAACCAGGTGAGAAATGCGCGAACGTGAATTGATGGTGGCTTCATTGGAATCTTTCTTCATGGGTTTTAGCCATTGGTGGCTTGCTCTGAGTTTACGAAACCGCGGACGAAAATCGGCCACGGTAAAAACTGTGAAAAGTGTCGAAATCCCAGATTCTGAACTACCCAGGCAAATCGTTACAAATACGTTTGGCAAGAAAGTTTTTCTGTAATCAGAATCCTATTACTATTAGAAAAAGTTCTACCCACTCAACGACGAGACCCATAAGGGGGACTAAAACTATGCCTAACCTGAGCACCCGTTTTCGAATTTTTTTCCTATCAACAGTTGTAACAAAACTGATTAAGGCTCCAGCAGTCTTGCTAAGTGAGCGTAATGTTCCGGAAGCTGTCGAAGTTTTCGTTGAGACTCGCCACGGTAAGGTGCGCTGCCTAATTACGCGCCCTGCGAGTGATGCCCCATTAAACGTGAACGGCTTGCCCCCGGTTCACATAAACATGCATGGTGGCGCCTACCTCATTGGCGCCCCAGAGCAAGACAACCACTTCATCAAAGGCATAGCGGGCGAAGTTGGTGCCGTGGTTGTGAATGTTGACTACAGCCGAGGCCCAAAGGTTCGTTACCCGGTTGCCCAAGAACAGTGCTTCGACGTTTTGAAGTGGGTCGCTGAATCTGGCGACAAGCAAGGCTGGGATGGCACGAGAATCTCTATGGGTGGGGGAAGTGCTGGTGCTCACCTTGCGTTAGGTGTCATCGAAATGTCCCGTGTTGAGACCGGGCCAAAGGTTCGATCAGCGGCATTAGTCGTTCCCCCCGTTGACATGACTGCCGAACCGTCAACTTATGTTTCGTCATACGCAAAAGCGATGGTATCTCCAGCACTTGTAGAGACGATGCTGGCTGCATACTTTCCGGAACAGATGCGCCGCAAGGAGCACATGGCATCGCCGCTTCTTGGCACAGATGAGCAACTAAAAAACCTTCCTCCATTGCTCGTCGTTAGTGCAGAATTCGACACTCTGAAGCCAGGGATAGAAAAATTTGTCGCTCGCCTCAAGCCTCTCGGGGTTGATGTCAGCTACCGCGAATTCGTTGGCTATGACCACGATTTTCCTGTCAGAGCTGATGCAGGAGATGTTCAGAAAGAGCTCGCTGGCTTGATTCACAGTCACCTATTAAAGACTCTCGCTAAATAACCCATTAGGTCTCTGCGGTTTGAGTCTATTGCTGCAGTTAGCCGCGCCCGCTGGTTATGCGAAGGCAAAGCTTCATCCGGTTTGGCTCAGCTCTGCCAAAGGCGAGGTTGGCAAGGCCACCCAGCCTTCTATTTGTGCAACCTCGAGCTGGCTTTCAGTGGGTGCAATGTATTTGCCCAGCGCGGCCGCCCTCGTTGCCAGTGCGGCGATGACGGCATCAAAAGCATCACAAGAGTCAATCATCATCGATGAATAATCGGCCAAATCTAGCCAAGGCGCCATGTGTTTTAGGGTTTCGAGCAGACTTGCTCGCACTTCACTCGATGCTCGATAGCCAGTTGAATCGATGCCCCAAATTCGAAGCGATGCTGCAGGGTAAATCTCGACGACTCGGCCCGAACCGGCTCGATCAACCTCAACACCTGATGCAGCGATTTGCGAAAGCAAGCCGGCGCATCGAAGGGCCGTCATGCCTAAGCGATCGGTCGAAACGCTCAGCGGCCAGCGGCCGGTAACGTTGTGCACCTGACGGTCTGTTTCTCGATAGGCCATGCGCCTTCGCATTTCGATGTCGCCATCAAAAGCATTTGCAGATGGTTTGGCTCGGCTGTTTGCCAGCAAGAATTCAACAAATTCGACCGGCCAGCCGAACGCGCAGTCGATGCCAAGTTTTTCGACCTTCAGCGCGACTTCAACAATGGTCTGATCTGCCACGTTGAGCCTCAGGTCAACCAACTTAGCCGCGCCCGCATACCAATCCATGATCGCAATCGCCGTGCCTTTGGGCTCGGCCGCTAAATCAACGCCAGCAATCAACATCTTTTGAGGTTACTTGGCCGCACGCCAGGCGCTGAAAGACTTGACCGAGCCACCGCGAGGTTGTTTCAGCCAGTCAAAGGGGTGAAGTTCGGCGATGTTTTTGAACTTAGCAAAACTGGGCACGGGGGCAAAAGTCATAGCCACCGGGTGTTCATCGGCAAATTTAACCGGGTCTCCAATAAACACCCTTAGGTCTCGCCGAGTAGCCAAATCCTTAAGAGTCTCAAGATAAAAGTAGATGCGCTTAGATGAGAGCTGCAGCTTTGCCAAGGCTTTCTCATTGAACACAAAAGCCACCGGCAGGTTGGGATTGGCACTTAGAGCTGGGTCGGCATCGCCCAATGAATCAATGGTTAGAAGAACCATCTCGGGTGCAAATTTCTTAATTGGCTCAATCGGCCCTGCGGTTATCTGAGGGTTAGGGTCGAAAGCCAGCAATTGCTCGGTTGGTGCCGAAAATAGCACCTGCTCCTCAGGAAAATCTTGAATCGGGCAGTTCTTGTTTAGAGGGCAAGTCGAGCAAAGACCGGGTGCCCGTTTCTCAACTTGCCAACGAGCAAAACCATACGGCTTGCCTGTGCCCGAGCCGATTGTCCACTGCCAACCCAAAAGGTTTGCCGCTCGAGAACCATCAATGAGCTCCCGATACATGGCCTCTTGGCCCTCAAGCCAGTTCATGCCATTTCGAACCGTCCAGTGTGACGCCAACCACATGCGGGTCTGGTTTACGAGCCACCCGTCGGTCTTCAATTCATCGACCACAAAATTAACGCACGCAAGGTGACCTTGCCATCCGTGACCAGATAGGTTCTTGGTCTGCTCAAACCTCAGGGCTTCAAAGAGCCTAGTGCCGATGCGTGCATAAAGATGGCGGGCATATTCTTGCCACATGAGTTCGTCACGAAATTTCTCGCGATCTTCATAGGGGCTATTCGAAACGTGATTCCAAACCTGTTTGAGAGTCAACATATTGTGACGAATGTATGGTGACAACACGCTCGCGCCCCGGCGGTCGACTGGCAAAACCTCTGAGCGTTTCTTTGCGTATCCGGTGATATCGAGATTTGCCAAAGCCGTATCGGCTGCCGTTTGACCGCCTTGAATCGAACTTCTGCCACCACCCGAATGCAAGCCTTCAAAGTGGTCGCTAAGAACCTGACTCAGATCGCGCGAGATGTCTATCTGAGCATGGGTCACTGGCTAACCTGCTTTCGGGCAATCATGGTTTGCAGCCGCCTTCAACAGCAACGCCGAAACCCTTGAGCGACTTTAAGTCGTCCATGAAGCCTAGACCATAGCCATAGCCGGGGTCTTCCATTCCCTCGCGTTCGGCATCCCAAGGATCAATTGCCAGGCAGAGGTGAGCGCCATCTGAGTTGGTTACGTCTAGGCGATTGGCAACCCCAGGCTTTGACTGCACGACTTCGATTTTGATGTTGTGCTGATACGCATTCAGAATCTCGTCAACGAAAACGGGATCGGTTGGATTGCGGTCTGGTGCGGCCAATCGCTCCTGGGCAATCAAGGTCAGCACGTCATTAATCTCAACGGTTCCCTTAGACAGCCCGCCCTCTAGAGTCAACGCATCTTCGTTGTATGTCGTGTATACCGTGAGTTCATAAATCCAGGTGTTGGGGTGCTCGCCTTCAGAGCCTTGCTTCAGAAGGTTTAGCTTGAGAGCAATTGGGCTGCCCGCACCGCCAGCAGCCTGACCCGCCAAAATAAAGTCTGGCGATGTGACGGTGTGCCGCTGAACCTTTAGTTTTGGATACCCATTAAGAGCACGAATACAGGCCGCCTGAGTTTTGTTAGCATCGCTGACAGGCCCCTTGCTTGCGCCAGACTTCTCGACCCAATTGGTGGCACCCAACTCGACCGCGAAGGTGATTATGTTCGAGCAGGTTTGTTCAAAAGATGCCGAGTTCAGCGGAGCGCTCTGAACCAACCAACGACTGTTGACCTCTTCTTGAATTGAATTTTGGTCGAGTGCCTCAAAGCCATCGGGCAAGGTTAGGGTCTGCGCCCAATCTATGGTTTGAGCCGACTCGTTCATCTGATTTCTAAGATTCGAACCTGAGGCGCTTGGGCCAAGAGCCTTTGCCAAGAGCGGAGCAAGGGTTCCTTGAACCAATAGCAAGTGGGCGACCGTTAACACGGTAATGATCAAGAGGCGTTTGCGGGGCATACGCTTTCGAATAACGATGGCATAGATGAGCAAAGTCAGGCCAATGACGCTAAAGACTAGAACGTCGAATGCTCCAGCGAATCCCATCGACATGCTCACACCTGCGTTAGTGGTTGATTGAGCGTTGAAGAAAGTGGGGATGCCACGAAGGTCGTTGGTGAAGCTGATTTCGATGATCACATTAGTGAGTAACAGAATCGCGGCAACGAACAAAGGCGCGATTCCTGCACTCTTTTCAATTTCAACTTGGCCCGAGATCGCGCTTTTTGAAGCGCTCCCACTGGAAGCGGCAATTTCTCGATTTACCTTTCGAGCCTTCATGTGTATCCAAGCGCCACCAAACAGAGCAAAAACTCCTATGGCTCCAGCCAACCCCATCATTAGTGAAGGGATTGCGAGTGGAATCATAATTACGGCTCCAGTGGTGACGGCCGCGCCGGCGTTGGTTTGAAAATTCCAAACGCGGGCATAAACAATCTGGGCCTGTTCGGAGTCTTGGTCGACTAATTCGAGTAGTGACTTGGCCTGCTTGCGCGCCCAACGCATACCCCAAACCGCAAGCAGCCCGGTGAAAAAAGTTATTAACGCGACCGCTGGAAGTGCGCCGCCAAATGGAATACAGGCAGATTGAGGTGCGAAGAGGTTGCAGCTTTGCAGCAGGATTGCGAGAACGCTGGTTCCGACCGTGATCCAGGCCATCTTAAGCGCGAGATCATAAAGCTTGACGAGTTGCCCGATTTGCTCCGATTTCAATTCGCCCCCACCTGCTGAAAGTAAGCCGGTTTTTACACCACTGTTTGAGGCCAATCTACAAGAACGTCACCGGAAATAACTCAGTTCTCGCAATGACCCGATCGCGAGTTTCGGCAAGTGCGGTTCGCCTGGGGTCGGTGACAAATGCATCTAGTGCTTCTTTTGATGGAAACCGCAATACTTGCACCTCGTGCGGTTGATTGTTTGCTCCATCGCTCTTCACTCGAGAGACAACTTCGCCACCGACATCTGGCACGAAGGCTAGAACGCTATTTTCATAGTCGGTCAGCTCTTCTTCAGCCTGAGGCGAGGCCCAAAGAAAACAGCAAAGAAGTACTTCATTGTCGTCCGCCATTCTTTGGCTCCTTTCGGCTAAAGCGCGTATGAAAAAACCCCACATGTCGTGAGAACCTGTGGGGTTTTAGTGCGCTTGGAGGGACTCGAACCCCCAACCTTCTGATCCGTAGTCAGATGCTCTATCCGTTGAGCTACAAACGCGAGGAGAAACGCCGTTTCTTGCGTTGCTAGTTGGTTTTGTTTCATCGCCTATTTCTAGACAACTTGACAAGTTTACTTGGTCGAAACCGACCTTGTAAACCCCAGGCTTGCTGGTGCCTGGTGGAACATCCGTGGCGGAGTTGGAGGGATTTGAACCCTCGAGGGAGATTTAACCTCCCTACCCACTTAGCAGGCGGGCGCACTCGACCGGGCTATGCGACAACTCCACGGACTGGTCTAGTTTAGTCGAAACCTCCGACCTTAGTAAATCGGGGGTTCGCAGACTGAGTCTTGGCTAGGCCTTAAGCCAAGCGGTGGCGTTGACTGGCAGCTTGCCGTCAACCAGGTTGGCGGTGGTCAAGAGCAACTCGCCCTTTGGCAACTTGATTGGCTTGGTGCCAAAGTTGGTCACACAGGTCCAGCCGTTTGGTCGCACAAAGTGAACCACGTTCTTGTTGAACAGGTGCTTGACCCACTTGAGATTCTCGGCAGTCACAAGCCCCTTGCGAAGCTTGAGTGCTTTGCGATAGAGCTCGAGGGTTGAGCCCTCAACGCCAGATTGCTTCTCAACGTTTACGTCTTTGAACCACTCAGGCTGAGGCAGGTGCGAACCGCCAGGGCCAAATCCAAATGATGGGCCGGTTGAAGTCCAAGGCATAGGCACGCGGCAGCCATCGCGGCTAATTGAACCCTCTGCCCTGAACCACTGCGGGTCTTGCATCTGGTCTGAAGGAATGTTCAACGGCTCGTGCAAGCCAAGCTCTTCACCTTGGTAAAGGTAAGTCGAGCCAGGCAAAGCCAAAATCAACATCGATGCGGCACGCGCGCGAGCAAGGCCCAGGTCAAAGTTGATCTTTGACTCGCGGTCAGCCGAGCGGAACCACTTTGGCAGGTTCTTGTTGATCTCTTCAGACAAACCAAAGCGGGTTGCGTGACGAATTACGTCGTGGTTCGAGAACACCCAGGTGGTCGATGAACCAGACTCTTCGGCTGCCTTTAGCTGATAGTCGATGGTGTCGTGAAAACGCTTGGCATCCCAAGGGGTGCCGAGCAGGTCGAACGCGAACGACTGGCCAAGACCCTCGGTTGAGGCATAGCGAGCACGACGATTTGGGTGCACCCAAGCCTCGGCAACGGCCACGCGCGGTGGGTCATACTCGTTATAAACCTTGCGCCACGAAGCATAGATTTCGTGAACGGCATCGCGGTCAAACAGGTCGTCTGTGCCGTCGTTTTTCATAACCGAAACGTCGTATGACTGGCGCTCGGGCAGGTGGCCGTTGGCTAGGTCTTTGACTAGCGCGTGGGCCACGTCGATGCGGAAACCATCGACCCCGCGGTCTGACCAGAAGCGCGCGGTCTTGATGAAGTCATCGCGAACCTCTTGGTTGTCCCAGTTAAAGTCAGGCTGCTCTTTGGCGAACAGGTGCATGTACCACTGGCCGGGGGTGCCATCTGGCTCGGTGATGCGGGTCCAGGCGGTTGGGCCAAAGTGGCTAATCAACTCCGATGGGCGAATCTCGCCGTTCTCACCCTTGCCGTCTCTAAAAATGTAGCGGTCGCGCTCTGGCGAACCAGGCGCTGCCTTCAGCGCTGCCTGAAACCATTCGTGCTGGTCGCTCGAGTGGTTTGGCACCACGTCAACAAACACACGGATGCCCGCAGCGTGCAGAGTCTCAAGCATCTCGTCGAACTCGGCAAGTGTTCCGATGCGAGGGTCGATGTTGCGGTAGTCGGCCACGTCGTAGCCACCGTCAGCAAGTTCTGATGGGTAGAACGGGCTCATCCATACGGCGTCGACACCAAGCTCTTTTAGATATGGCACGCGCGAGGTGATGCCCTTTAGGTCGCCGATGCCATCGCCGTTGTTGTCGGCATAGCTGCGCGGGTAAATCTGATAGACAACGGCTTGACGCCACCAGTCTTTAGGGCCGCGAAGAAAAGTGTGTTCTGCCATTTTGGTTCCTTTAACTTGAGCAGGTGGTGGTGGCCGCGTTGGTGCCGCGGAAAGAATCGTCGAGAGTTGATGGGCTCGGGCTCGGGCTGGCCCCGGCCGAGCTGGTTGCGCTTGGGCTAGGGCTTGGGGTGGTGCCATCTTTGATGACCGAGCCGCTGCCGGTGTTTGCCGCACTGATCAAAACGGGTTCGTCGTTTTGCAACTTTTCAAACAGGATGTTGGCCTTCTCATAGACAGGCATTACGCGACCAGAGTAAGGAGCTGGAAGACCGCCACGACTCGGCACCTGAAGGAAAGTCATTTTGTCTAGATCGACTGTGCGAAGCGCAGACGCGATTGCCACCATGGTGTTGATGTCGGTGAGGCTTTCGCTGAGCTTCATGTTGCGAGCAGCGGCGTTGGCCAAGGAATACAGGGTGATTGGATTTGATAAAACGCCCTGGCTCTTAACTTTGCGAACCAGAGAGGTTAGGAA
>JBEGSA010000049.1:0-8036 GCA_041180145.1 Actinomycetota bacterium
GCCACCATCAAGCCCGCAACCATTAGCAACAGGTGCGAGTTGATTTCAGCGTTGAGGTATGACTGATTCAGCCAGACTGTTCCGGCGCCGATTACCTCGCCAACTACAGAGATAAGAACCAAGAGAAATGCTCTCGACTTGCTCAACCCTGCGGCAATAGCCAGCGCAGCAATTGATAATCCTTCTGGCACGTTCTGCAGTCCGATTGCCACAGCAGTAGCCACGCCGGTGCTCACCTCGGCGCTTGCTGCGGCAATCGAGGCGGTTCCCTCGGGAATATTGTGCAGGGTGAGGGCAACGGTTACGAGGGTAAGCGACGACATCAGCGATTCGCGTCCGGTCACCAATTTGCTGGTGATGAACTTCGTGCCCGCAAAGGCCAGTGCACCGACCAGGAACCAAAGCAGCGAGTCCTGCCAGCCGCGGTCAATTGACAGCGCCGACGGGATGATCTCGATTACGCTGGCTGCCAACATCGCGATTGCGGCCGCAATCAGAGTCCAGCCATTGAATCTCGCAGAGCTCTTATTGCTGAAGATCACTCCAAGTAAGCCAAGTAAAGTCGCAAACGCGGCTAATGTGGCGAGACCAAAGCCGGTATCGAAAGAACCGTTAATTTGCTGCTACTTTTTTAGAGCCCAGGGCTAGTCATCGACAAAACGTCAAGGGCCTTGTCAAGCTGTTCCATGGTTAGTTTTTCGCCGTCTACGTAGCCAAGCTCGATTGTTGCCTGACGCACCGTTAGACCTGCAGCAACCGAGTGCTTGGCAATCTTTGCTGCTGCCTCGTAACCGATGTATTTGTTTAGTGGGGTAACGATAGACGGACTCGACTCGGCAAGTGCGCGGGCGCGCTCAACGTTAGCCTCCAGCCCGCGGATTGTCTTGTCGGCGAGTAGGCGCATTGAGTTTGAAAGTAGTCGAATCGACTCAAGAAGTGAGTTGCCCATTACCGGGATGGCAACGTTCAACTCAAAGTTTCCGGTTGCGCCCGCCCAGGCGACAGTTGCGTCGTTGCCGATTACTCGGGCGCACACCATCATGACGGCTTCTGGAACCACCGGGTTAACCTTGCCCGGCATGATTGACGAGCCCGGCTGTAGATCTGGAATGTGAAGTTCTGCGATGCCGGCATTTGGGCCAGAGCCCATCCAACGAAGGTCGTTGTTGATCTTGGTTAGCGAGACTGCTAGCACGCGAAGCGCGCCTGAGGCCTCGACAAGCGCGTCACGTGCGCCTTGGGCTTCAAAGTGGTCGCGTGCCTCGGTGATTGGCAAGCCGGTCTCGGCTGCAAGCAGGCGAATAACCTCTTGTGGGAAACCTTTTGGTGTGTTGATGCCGGTGCCTACTGCGGTGCCACCAAGAGGAACTTCGGCGGTGCGACCAATGGTCGACTGCACTCGCTCGATTGCGTAACGAATCTGGGCGGCGTAACCACCAAATTCTTGCCCAAGAGTAACCGGGGTTGCATCCATCAGGTGGGTGCGGCCTGCCTTCACAACGGTTTTCCAAAGCTCTTTCTTCTCTTCTAGCGAGATGGCTAGGTAGTCAAGAGCAGGAAGCAAGTCGTGGATTAGCGCAGCGGTTACGGCCACGTGAACCGAAGTAGGAAAGACGTCGTTTGATGACTGTGAAGCGTTGACGTGGTCGTTCGGGTGAACTGGCGTACCGAGCAACTCCGATGCCAAAGTTGCCAGAACCTCATTCATGTTCATGTTTGACGAGGTGCCAGACCCGGTCTGGAAGATGTCTACCGGAAATTCTGCGTCGTGCTTGCCTGAAATCACAGCGTCAGCTGCAGAGGCAATCGAACTTGCAACCTCATCCTTCAAAACTCCGAGCTTTGCGTTGGCCTGCGCTGCTGCCTTCTTGATTTGGGCTAGGGCGGCAATGTGGGCACGTTCAAGAGTGGTGCCCGAGATCGGAAAGTTCTCAACTGCGCGCTGGGTTTGTGCACGGTAAAGGGCGTTTACAGGTACTTTTACTTCGCCCATGGTGTCGTGTTCGATGCGGTATTCCACGTTGAATTTCCTTTGATCTTAGTTTTGGGTTGCTTGAAACCTAATTGATGTCGCCAACAATGACAATTGGGTGCACTTCGCCAAGGGTGAGCTTGTAGTTAGCACCTACAACAGCCAATTTACCTGCTTTTACAGCGCTGGCGATCAGTGAGCTTCGAGTTAGTAGTTCGTTGATGGTGTCTTGAACGTGCAGCTCGGTAATGTCGTCGATTTCATGCTTACCGGCAAGGTTGGCGGCTTCAACCGTTGGTCGAATTCGTTCGACCAAATTGTGAATGAACTCTCCTTGCGAGTTAAGGTTGCCTTCGGTTGCATTGATTGTTGCCCTAATGGCGCCGCATTCATCGTGCCCAAGCACCAAAATCACAGGAACTCCGAGAACCTCGACAGCATATTCAAGCGACCCCAAAATTGTTTCAGCAATGACCTGACCAGCGTTTCTGACGACAAAAAGGTCGCCAAGGCCAACGTCAAAAATAATTTCAGCAGAGAGTCTTGAATCGGCGCAGCCGAACAGCGCAGCGAAGGGCGTTTGTTTCTCGGCAAGTTTTTCCCGGTGGTCGATGTCTTGACGTGGGTGGGCAAGGTCACCCGACACGAATCGCTTATTGCCGTCAATCATCGCCTGCCAGGCTTCGCGAGGGTTTTGTGGACGATCGCTCATCGGTTCAACTCCGTTTCAATCGAGATTGCCAAGGCGCCAAATTCTTCTTCTGTTCCCGATCCGGTCAGGGCAATCAAGTCTCCGTTGTTTTCAAAAGTCCACAGGGTCTTCTCGCCATCTGATCCCTCAGCTAGCGCCCATTTTGTCCACTTTTCGAATCCAATTTGAGAGTCTGTGTTTGGCATGTAGTTTTTGCTGAGCAGAGCAATCCACGTTGGATTGGTGTCAAAGGCTTGGGTCATGCCAATCCACTGATTCTTTGGGCCCACAAATCCGACTTTCCAATACGAAACACCGTCGCTAGGGTTGGCCACCCAGTTGGTTCGGTTCGCCCACCATCCCTGAGAAAGTTCAGGTGCAAGAATCATTTCGCCGCTGGCGGCAGCAGCCTGAGAAGCTGCGGCCTTGTAGTCAACTGGTTGAATGCGGTTGCTGTCGTCACGGGGAACAATCAAGACAATTGCCAAAACCAGGCCCAAACACGCGATCAGCGACAAAACCAGGTTGCGCAAGGTCTGTTTTGCGCGGTGCTTTGCAGCTGAATCTTCGCTCAAATTACTTGCCCTCTGCCTTCTTGGCTTTTAGTGCATCGTCGAGGCGCTTTCGAGCGCCAGACAACCAGTTTTCGCATTGAGCGGCTAGCGCTTCGCCGCGTTCCCAAAGGCTTAGCGATGCCTCGAGCGAGACAGATCCGGCTTCGAGCTCAGATACCACTTTGATTAGCTCATCGCGAGCTTGCTCATAGCTCATTTCGACTACGTCTGCGTTGGCCTTCGCGGCTGCCTTATCTGCGCTCATTGTGTCTTCCAGTCTAATTTGTTGTGGCTTTGTGAAGGTTTCGGGTTAGTAAATCTTTAGTCAGCGGTAACGCCGATTTCGCCTTTGGCTAGACGAACTCTAAGTTTCTGACCGCCCTTGATTGAACTCGCGTCAGCAATAACATGACCCTTGTCGTCGCGCACCACCGAATAGCCGCGGTCGAGAGTTGATTGAGGTGAAAGTGAGCGCACCTGCTGTTTTAGGTGGGCTAGTTGCAGCTCTTCGCGATCGATAACTATGTTGAAATTTGCACGGATGCTGGCAAGCCAGCGATCAAGGTCAAGCTGCTTTTCATCGATGAATGTGAATGGGTTCGCCAGTATCGGGCGACTGCGAATTTGGTCAATCATGGCAGTTTGGTTAGCCACATAACTGTCTAATCGCAGGAACAATCGCTGGCGAAGTTGCTCAAGCTTGTGCCGCTCTTCAACGACGTCAGGCACTACCCGCTTTGCGGCATCGGTCGGTGTTGATGCTCGCAAGTCGGCCACATCATCAAGCACTGGGCGGTCGGCTTCGTGGCCAATCGCCGAAACAATTGGCGTGGTTGCTGCAGCTGCGGTGCGAACCAAAGCCTCGTCGCTAAAGACCATCAGGTCAAGGAAAGACCCACCGCCTCGGGCGATGATGATTACATCGACTTCTGGATCTGAATCTAAAGTCTGAATTGCAGCAATTACCTCGGGAGCGGCTTTGTCGCCTTGAACCAGTGTGTGGATGACTCGAAACGAAACATCTGGCCAACGAAGCTTTGCATTTTGCAGAACATCTTTTTCGGCGTCGGAGTCTTTGCCCGTGATGAGACCAATTTTGTTGGGCAAGAAAGGCAGTTGTTGCTTTCGCTCTAATGCGGTTAGGCCCTCGGCGGTTAGCTGAACCCTTAGCCTCTCGATGCGCTCTAGCAACTCACCTAAGCCCACCTTGCGCATTTCGACAACCTGCATTGTGAGCTTGCCGCCCTTTGGCCAGAATGCAGGTTTGATCAGTGCAAGCACTCGGTCGCCCTGCTTTAGGTCGGACGGAATCTTCGCAACGCTCCAGGCATGAATGGACACGCTATTTTCTTGTTGAAGGTCGCGAAGTTCACCGAACATGTTGGTGGCGCCCAGCTTGATCGAGGCCAGTTCGCCTTCGATCCAAAGGTAGCCAAGCCGTTCGATCCAGTCTTTAAGGGTCGCCGAAAGGCGTGACACAGGCCAAGGGCTTAGTTCTGAGGAAACCTTGGAGTCGGCAGCGGTCTCAAACTCGCTCATCAATCCTCCAGTTTCGGCCACCGCAATCCATCAATTGACGCGTTTATCATTGAGGGGTGACTGATATCAAGGATACCGCGACCCACGGACAACAGGCCGTTCCAGTAGCGCTAGGCAAGAAGGTTTTGCTTGCGGCGCCACGAGGCTATTGCGCGGGAGTCGACAGGGCTGTCATAGCCGTTGAAAAGGCTCTCGATCACTACGGATCACCGGTTTATGTGCGCAAGCAGATCGTTCACAATAAGCACGTGGTCTCGTCGCTTGAAAAGCGCGGCGCCATCTTTGTTGACGAGGTCGACGAGGTGCCTACGGGCTCGGTTTTAGTCTTTTCAGCTCACGGAGTCTCGCCAGCAGTTGTTGCTGCAGCTGAGGCTCGCGGGCTCAACACCATTGATGCAACTTGCCCGCTGGTGACCAAGGTGCATCGAGAGGTTCAGCGCTTTGCCGCCGAAGATTATGACATCTTGCTAATCGGTCACGAGGGCCACGAAGAGGTTGAGGGCACCGCCGGCGAAGCACCGGATGTGGTGCAAATTATCGACAAAGATGACTCAATTGCCGCGGCTAAAGTTCGCGACCCCAAAAAGTTGATTTGGCTTTCGCAGACAACGCTCTCGGTTGACGAAACCATGGAGACCGTCATTAAACTGCGCGAGAAGCACCCAACCCTGCAGAACCCGCCAAGCGACGACATTTGCTACGCCACCCAAAACCGACAGGTGGCTATCAAGAAGGTTGGCGCCGGTTCAGATCTAGTAATCGTGGTGGGTTCGGCAAATTCATCCAACACAGTTCGACTTGTTGAAGTTGCGCTCGAAGCGGGCGCCAAAGCTGCCTATCGCGTGGATTTTGCCAGTGAGATTGACGAAGCATGGTTTGAGGGTGTCGAAACCGTAGGCGTTTCATCTGGCGCTTCGGTTCCTGAAGAATTGGTCGATGAAGTTCTGACCCATCTTGCCCAGCGTGGGTTTGGTGATGTTCGAACCGTTCAGACAGCCGAAGAGGATGTTCAGTTTTCGCTTCCCGCTGAGCTTCGCAAAGAGCTAAAAGCCGCCGGCACTGACGTTAGCAATAAGGTCAAGCGTTCTTAAACTTCGTTTCCTTTACTAGGTTGCCGTCGCGATCGAAGGTCTTCCAGGTTGCGATCTGAATGCCTCGGTCGAAGCTACCCGAGCGCATCAGCGAACCATCTTTTCGATAGAACTCCCAGTAGCCGTGCATTTCGCCGTCAAGGTAGTCACCTTTAAAGCGAAGAAGTCCGTTGTCATACAACGGACTTCTTGCGCTCATGTTTAGAACTTTAGGCGATTAGCCCTGTGACTTGCCAGCTGAGCCAAGTTGCTGAGCAGCTTCAACAACGCGAGCTGCCATGCCGGCCTCGCCGACCTTGCCCCACGCACGTGGGTCGTAGTGCTTCTTGTTGCCGACTTCGCCGTCAATCTTTAGCACGCCGTCGTAGTTAGCCAACATGTGCCCTGCGATCGGGCGAGTGAAGGCGTACTGAAGGTCGGTATCGATGTTCATCTTGATAACGCCGTGCGAAACCGCATCAGCGATCTCTTGGTCAGTTGAGCCAGAGCCACCGTGGAACACGAGGTCAAACGGCTTGTCAACGCCATACTTAGCGCCAACGGCTGCCTGAATCTCGCCAAGAAGTTCTGGGCGAAGCTTTACGTTGCCTGGCTTGTAAACACCGTGAACGTTGCCGAAAGTCAACGCCACCATGTAGCGGCCGTTCTCGCCTAGGCCAAGTGCCTCTGCGGTCAGCAGACCATCTTCAGGAGTGGTGTAAAGGTGCTCGCCCATGCCGCCCTCAACGCCATCTTCTTCGCCGCCAACAACGCCAACTTCGATTTCTAGAACCGCACCGATGTTCTTGGTTAGGGCCAGCATCTCTTTAGCAATGATTAGGTTTTCACCCATCGGAACAGCTGAGCCGTCCCACATGTGTGAGTTGAATAGTGGGTCTTGTCCGGCCTTTACTCGCTCTTGTGAAATTGCGATTAGCGGGCGAACAAATTCGTCTAGCTGGTGCTTGGCGCAGTGGTCGGTGTGCAATGCCACGGTGATGCCATAGTTCTTTGCTGCCTCGCGTGCGAACGCCGCCATGGCTGCTGCGCCTGAAGCCATCTTCTTGATGGTCGGGCCAGACCAGTAGTCGCCACCACCGGTAGTTACTTGGATGATGCCGTCTGATCCGGCTTCGGCTAGCCCCGCAAGCGCCGCGTTTAGAGTCTGTGAGCTAGAAACATTGATGGCTGGGTAGGCAAAGCCACCCTTTTTGGCGCGGTCAAGCATTTCTAGGTATTGGTCTGGTGATGCTACAGGCATAGCAGTTCTCCTAATTAGATGGGGATTTAGGCGACTCCGTCGGCGACTTACCTATGATGTTAGCAAGGATGCGGGTTGCTCCGCCTGAAGCTTGACGAAAGGCCACATGACTTTGCACAACGCCAATCGGCCAGCGATGGATATTCTGGCTGCAACTGTGGCTGCAACGGCTGCGAGTTGGGTCCACGTAGGCGGTGGCGACAAGCTCGAAGTAGATCGAGCGGCGGTTGATGCAATGCGAACATCGTTGATGGGTGCTGATTTTGGCGGTGTCGTTGTGATCGGCGAGGGTGAAAAAGATGCCGCGCCGATGCTCTTTAATGGCGAAATGATCGGCCAAGGCCAAGCAATCGAATGGGACATCGCGGTCGACCCAGTTGATGGAACGGCTTTGGCTGCAGCCGGAACACCTGGAGCAGTCGCTGTGATGGCGGCAGCCGAGCGTGGCACAATGCTCGAGTCATCCGAGGTTTACTACATGAAGAAGATCATCTCGGGGGCGCGGGCAAGGGGAGTTCTCGACCTAGACGCCAGCGTTGCCGAAAACATCAATGCGCTAGCTCTTGCGCTGGAAAAGCCGGTAACCGATATCCGAGTAGCAGTTATAAACAAGGCCAGAAACTTTGAAGTGATTGCCCAGGTCGAAGCGGCTGGGGCCACTTGGGTTCGCTTTGACGAGGGTGACATCGCAATGGCTGTTGCTGCGGCAACTCCAGATAGTGGTGTTGACCTCTTGATTGGTGTTGGTGGATCGCCCGAAGGTGTGGTTACCGCTGTTGCCGTGCAGGTTCTCGGCGGGTTTATGCAGGCTCGCTTTGCGCCGCAAACACCAGACCAAATCGAAAAGGCACTTCAGGCCAACTACGATCTCGAGCGAAAATTTGAGCTCGATGATCTGGTTTCGGGTGAGAGCTTTGTATTCGTGCTAACCGGAATCACCGATGGCGTT
>JBEGSA010000050.1:0-7046 GCA_041180145.1 Actinomycetota bacterium
TCTAGCGCATAAACAGGGCGGTTAAACGCTTGGTTGTGAACACCAAACCGAGAACAATCATCACCACAAAGTAGAGAATGTGGCCAAAAATATCCGGACTTAGGTCACCGAGCATGAACGCGCGCTCCAGCTGAATGGCGTGCCACAGTGGCCACGCTTGAATGAAGGCCTGAAGCCAATCTGGATAAATCGAGAGCGGATAGAAAGTGCCTGAAAATAGGAACATTGGCAGCATGAAAAAGTTGATCCAGTTCATCTGGTGAAAATTCTTCAGGTACGAGGTGATTCCCATGCCAACCGAGGCAAAACCGAATGCGATCAGAACGGCACCGGGAACCGCGAGAATTGCCCACCAGCTGGTAATCAAACCGAGCGGCGCCATCACGGTCATAAAGCCAAGCGCATAGACCAAACCTCGCAGCAGCGCCCAACCAATTTCGCCCACGGCAACATCCAACGGACCAATCGAGGTTGACAGCATCGTTTGATAGAGCTTGGCGAAGTGCATTTTGAAGAACACATTCCAGGTCGAGTCATAGATTGCACCGTTCATAGCCGAGGTGGCCAAAAGGGCCGGTGCAATAAAAGCGGCATACGAAACCTGCTGACCAGTAGAGCTCGAAACTCCCCCAACCAATTGGCCGATGCCAAATCCAAAAGCCAAAAGATAGAAAACCGGCTCAACGAATCCCGAGGCAACGATGATCCAGTTCGAGGTTTTAAGAGCCAAGAAGTTTCGCTCTAGAACCTTTAGCGAACGACCGGCATAAACGCTTGAGCCAAAGCGACCACGTCTGCGTTCGGCAATAGCGATTGCCGAGTCTAGGCCGGCACTAATCAAACTCATGCTGCCAACCTCTGCGAAATCTTTCGAGCGGCCAGCGTCATGCCAACGACAGCCCAAACGACCAGGTAAATCCAGTGGCTAACCACAACCCAACCCTGTTGCGGATGGTTGTAACTGAGGATTCGACCGAGGTCGGTGCCGTGCCAAAGCGGTGAAATCCACCCGATCCACTGCAAGTAAATAGGCATCGATTCGAGCGGGTAAAAGGTGCCCGAGAACATGAACATGGGTGCAACTATGAAGCGGCCAACGATTGCGAAGAATCCATCATCTTCTTTCACATAGCTGCTGGCAGCCATCATGCCGGCGCCAAACGCCAAACCGGAAAGCAGAGCCGTGAAGAACATCGGCAGTGCGACATTGATTTCTATTGCGCCAAAGATTAGCAAGATCGCTTCATACAGGGCGGTTGTGAACACCGTGCGCACCATGGCTGCAAACAAAACCCCACCCATGATGTCGCCACCGCGAATCGGTGTTGCGTTCATAGCGAAGAAGGTTTTATCCCAAAGAAAGCCTTCCATGATTGGAAACGACAGCTCGTCTTGACAGGCCTGAATTGCAGCAGTGGCAAGCAAAGCTGGAGCCAGAAAGGCTAGGTAAGAAACCCCGCCGAGTTGATCGTTGGTGCCATTGGCGTCAACCAATGCACCGATTCCGATGCCGACCGAGAATAGGTAGAGCACCGGGTTACCAAGGCCGAAAGAAAGAATTGAGCCCCACCACTTGATCATGGTGCGAAGGCGCGCCTCGGCTACGTGATACCAAGCCAGATTAATTGCTCGCTGAGCGTTGACTAATTTAAAAGAGCCTTGCCACTGCGAGCTGTGCACCGGCTGCTCGATCGAAACCGTGTCTGACATTATTCGACCAGGGTTCTGCCGGTTAGGCGCAAGAACACATCCTCGAGAGAACTGCGCCTGACCAGCGAGGTAACCGGCTCTAGGCCGCGGGTCAAAATGGTGTGCAAGTCAGCCTCGCCATTTTCTGAATAGATCAAAATGCGGTCGGGCAAGATCTCGATTCGGTCGCCAATTCCCTTTAGCTGGTCGGCAACCTCTGCATTTCGGCTCGAGCCAAAACGAACTTCCAAAACCTCTTTGGATGAGTACTGCTTGATGAGGTCGGCTGGCGAACCCTCGGCCATGATCTTGCCCTTGTCCATCACGATCAAGCGGTCGCAGAGTTGCTCGGCTTCATCCATGTAGTGAGTGGTGATGACCAGGGTCACGCCCTGTTCTTTCAGGCGAAACAGGCGATCCCAAAGAATGTGACGTGCCTGCGGGTCGAGGCCCGTAGTTGGTTCATCCAGCATCAAAATTTCTGGTTCGTTCACCAAACCACGAGCGATGGTGAGTCGGCGCTTCATGCCACCGGAAAGCTCTTCAGCCTTGCTGTTGCGCTTTTCGGTTAGCTGAGCGAATTCGAGCAATTCTTCGACCTTGGTCTTTAGAAATTTGCGACTCAGGCCAAAGAAACGACCATAACTGAAGAGGTTCTCGTGGACTTTTAGTTCGCGGTCGAGGTTGTCTTGCTGCGGAACAACGCCCAGGTGCGCACGTATCTCGGGGCCATGCTGGTTTGGGTCTTTACCCAAAATTTTGAGGTCGCCACCGGTGCGCTTAGACACGGATGCAATCATCTTCATAGTGGTTGATTTGCCGGCACCATTCGGGCCCAAAAGACCGAATGCCTCGCCGCGCTTGACCACAAAATCAATGCCATCAACGGCAACAAAATCGGCGTATTTCTTGGTCAGGCCTTTGGCCTCAATCATGTTCTGCATCGTCGTTGAAGAGTTCATAGTTCCTACAATCTACTAGCCTTGAAGTATGCCTCAGAACACCTCAAAAGTTGCCGCGCGCCAGCGTCTCGGCAATAAGCGAGTAACCGGCAAAGAGCAGTACTACACACCCAAAGACCTAGCCCAAAAACTCATTAAAGAAGTTGAGATTTTGGTTCCAGATTTGGCTAGTCGCGCGATTATCGAACCCGCTGGCGGCACGGGATCATTTATCGAGGCGGCTCGCGCTGCAGGTGTAAAGGATTTTTTGTCATTCGACATCGAACCAAAGCACCGCGACGTTTTGAAGGCAGATTTTTTGGCTGCGCCAATCCTGACAGTCAACGCGGTCACGATTTCTAACCCGCCATTCGGCCGCAACAACTCGCTCTCGATTCCTTTCTTTAACAAGGCCGCCAACCACAGCGAGTTCATTTGCTTCATAGTGCCAAGGTCTTGGCGCAAGTGGTCGGTGGTCAACCGCCTTGATCGCCGTTTTCACCTAATCGCAGACCACGATCTTCAGATTGACTACGAAAACGACCTTGGCGAAAAGCTTTCTAAGCGAAACGGCCTGAACACCTGTTTTCAGGTATGGCAGCGCAAGCTAGAACCCCGCCCGCTCATCAAAGTTGCCGATAAAGGACTGGTAGAAAAGACCGATGCAAAATCTGCCGACGTAGCACTGACAATCTTTGGCTTTGGCTGTGGAACAGTTCGCACCGAGTTCGAACGTAAGGCAAACTCGACCCGAATGTTTTTGAAGCTCAAGCACCCACTGGCGCTAGAGGCGCTGCAGTCGGTGAATTTTGAAACTTTCTTCAAAAACACGGCCTACACCCCCGCCCTTTCACTCCCAGAGATCAACTATCTTCTGAACGAAAAAATCCTGGGGAATCCCCACCTAGAGAAACAGGTTTAAACCCAGATGAGCATGATGGGCGGCCGCGGGCGCGGCAGATCGATGGCAGCAAAAGACAACGGGCCTAAAGCCAAGTTCTCACAGCTCTGGCCTTACCTCATGGAGCACAGAGGCGCACTCTGGCTGGCGATGGGCCTATCGGTGTTGGGTGCGGCAATCAGCCTTGCTCAGCCGCTCGTGGTTGGCATGGTTATCAATGCGGTACAAACCGGTGCCGACCTTGGCCCACTGATTGTCATTTTGGTCGGCGTGATTCTTGGCAGCGCCGTTCTGGGCGGGTTCATGTATTACGTGTTGGCAAAGGCGGGCGAAGGCGTTGTCTTTTCGGCCCGTCAAAAACTGGCGAACCGCCTTCTAAAACTTCCAATTCACGAGTATGACCTTCGCCGCACGGGCGATTTAGTTTCTCGAGTCGGCTCTGACACCACACTTCTTCGGGCTGTCTTGACCCAGGGTTTGGTCGACGCCGTAGGTGGCATCTTGATTTTTGTCGGTTCGTTGGTTGCGATGGCAATAATCGACCCGATTTTGCTCGGCCTAACCCTGATCATGGTGGTGATTGCGATTGCCTCGATTGCTGTCACGGCTCGCCAGGTGCGTTCGGCCACCACCAAAGCCCAGCAACGAGTCGGCGATATGTCGGCCGCAGTTGAGCGGGCCCTCAGCGCGGTTCGAACAATTCGCGCAGCTCGAGCCGAAAAGCGCGAAAGCCGCATGATCGCCGACGACGCGAAAGAAGCCCTAAAGCAGGGCGTCAAAATTGCCAAGATCAACGCAATGATCACCCCTATTGCCGGGCTTGCAATGAACGGAGCGTTCATAGTTGTTTTGGGTGTTGGCGGTTATCGAGTCGCTACCAACGCAACCACGGTTGCCAGCCTGGTGACCTTCATACTTTTGATGTTCCAAATGATTCGCCCACTGGGCCAAGCCTTTGGAGCTTATAGCTCGGTTCAGTCTGGACTCGGTGCGCTGGCACGAATCCAAGAAATTCTTGACGTGCCGGTAGAAGAAACCGAAGCCGAGACTAGAAACTCAGCCAAGGTGGCAGCCGTAAACGACACCGCTATTGAGTTCAGAAATGTTTCGTTTGGCTATGCAGAGCCGGCACCAACCGAAGACAACCCAACCCCTGAAAAGCGTGAGGTGCTCGAGAACGTTTCGTTTGCAATCAAACGCGGGTCGCGAGTTGCTCTGGTTGGCCCGTCGGGTTCGGGCAAGTCAACCACGTTCTCGTTGATCGAACGTTTCTATGAGCCAACCTCGGGCCAAATTTTCATGGATGGCCAGGCGGTGACAACCTTGAGTCGTGATGCTCTGCGCGGTCAGATTGGCTATGTCGAGCAGGATGCTCCGGTGTTGGCCGGTTCGATCAAAGCCAACCTACTTATTGGTTCGCCCGATGCTACCGATGAGCAACTGAAAGCGGTTCTAGAAGAGGTGAATCTAACCGAGGTTCTTGAGCGCGACAAGCGCGGGCTTGATGCTGAGGTCGGCGAGAACGGAATTATGCTTTCTGGCGGCGAGCGCCAACGCCTCGCAATTGCTCGTGCACTCCTGGCGGCGCCTCCGATTTTGCTTCTCGACGAGTCGACATCTTCGCTCGACGGTTTGAACGAACAGCGCATGCGCGAGGCCATCGATTCGGTTGCAAAAAACCGCACGCTGTTGGTCATCGCGCACCGCCTTTCGACCGTTGTTGACAGCGATCAAATCATCGTGATCGAGCATGGAAAGGTTGTCGGAATCGGCACCCACAGCGAATTGGTCGCTTCGACGCCGCTCTACAAGAAACTGGCAAAGCAACAGCTTTTGGTCTAATTGGCAAGGCTGCCAAGTCACAAAACTTAACACTTAGTCACACGCTGTAACTTTCAACCGGCACACCGGTCATCTCGGTAATTTTGAATGAACCCCATTCATACTTCGAGGAGCCTCCCATGTCGCTTTATGTAGCCGAGCTTGACACCACAGAAAACGAAAACATCCAGGATGTTCTAGCTGGGGTTGAGGCAGCTGCTCAAAAAGCCGGCGGCGAGTTCATTGAGAGCCAGGTAACCGCAAACCACAACCGCGTTTTTGCTGTGCTTGAGCACGACAATATTGTCACCCTTCGAGGGGACTTAGAGGCCGCCGGGTTCAAGGTTGACGAGCTCGCTTTGGTGCGCCTAATCGGCGCCGAACTAGAAGACATCAAAAAGCTAAAGCCAGCCGGGCAATACCTGGTTGAGTGGGACTTTCCAGAGGGCTTGACCATGGACAAGTACCTGGCCCGCAAAAAGGAAAAGTCTCCGCTTTACAACGACATCGAAGACGTTAAGTTCCTGCGCACCTATGTTCGCGAAGACATGGTTAAGTGCCTCTGCTTCTATGACGGCGACAGCGAGGATGCAGTCGTAGCAGCCCGCCAGGTTGTCGACACCCCAATCAGCCGACTACACAAGCTAGAGGGCTAGTAATGTCAACCGCTTCCCTTTCGGGTCTGCTTGCGCAGATCGAAGAATGCGCGAAAAACGTTGATAAGGCCGACGATAATCTGCGCAAGGTTTTGCTCGAAGACATTGTTGGGCAGGGATTCACTGCTCATGGATTGTCAGACAGCCTTGAACCCATCGCAGCTCAGGCCGAGGTAATTCAGGGACTTGCCCAAAAGTGCATGAGCTCAGCTTTTGTTACTTGGTCGCACCGCATGACAACCGAATACATCGATCGTTTTGCCAGCGACGTGTTGCGTTCGGCACATCTAAGCGAATTGCAAAGCGGATCCCGAGTTGGTTCTACGGCTCTGGCCACAGCCCTAGCCGACAAATCGGGCAAAGAGCTTTTGCCCATCACGTTCACCGAGATCGACGGCGCCTTCGAAATCAATGGTGTGATTCCTTGGGCATCAAACCTGTATGAAGACACCCTTGTGGTCTTCGCCGCGCGCAACGAAACCACCGAAGAGCGAGTTATTTTTGCTTCGCTCTTGAGCAACGACGGAGTTTCGGTTAAGCCTGCCGGTGAGCTCTTGGCTCTAAACGCTACGGCATCGGGAACCGTAAAGTTCGAGGGACTTCGCCTGAGTAGCGATGAAGTGCTGACCCGCGACGTCGACTTTTTTCTAGGTCAGATGCGCCCCCGTTTCTTGGTTCTGCAGTCGGCATTCTGCCTGGGCCTTAGCAAATCATCGCTTGCGGCGGTCAAGGCATCAAACGGCACCTTGCCATTTGTCGAAGACATCGCACACTTCGAAGCAGAGCTCAACCGTCTGGATGCAGAGCTCAACCGCCTTGCCGCAGACCTCAGCGCCTATCCGGCGCCGGGCAACGGCTTTGCGCCGCTCGATTTCTTAAGACTTCGTCTTGGTGCCGCCGAACTAGCTCAAGCAATCACTCGCGTCGAACTGGCAACCATCGGTGGTCGCGGCTATTACAGCGCCAGCGACACCTCAAGACGTATTCGTGAATCACTGTTCCTGTCGGTTCAGGCGCCTACCGAGGGGAGCTTGAGAT
>JBEGSA010000051.1:0-6332 GCA_041180145.1 Actinomycetota bacterium
ATGGGTCGCGGAACCATGATTTTCACAGCCGAAAAGCCAGAAGGCCCATGGTCAGACGGCATTGTCACCGACATCGATGGCATTGACCCAGACCTTGCCTGGACCGCTGACGGCACCTGCTACATGACCTTCTCGGGCTTGATTTTGCACGGCGAAGAAATGGGCAAGCACCTCGGAATTCAGCAGGTTCGAATTGACCTAGCCACCGGCAAGAAGCTCGAAGAGCCGCGCAGCATGTGGAAGGGAACCGGACTTATGTTCCCTGAGGCTCCTCACCTTTATGAGATCGACGGGGTTTGGTATTTGATGATCGCTGAGGGTGGAACCGAGCGCGGTCACGGAATTTCTATCGCTCGCGGACCATCGCCAGAGGGACCGTTTGAAGGTGCGCCGCACAACCCAATCCTGAGCGCTCGCAGCACCTCACGGCCGGTTCAAAACACCGGTCACGGTGATTTGGTTCAGACACCAAACGGTGAATGGGCCGTGGTTTGCCTTGGCATGCGCACCCGAGGCATGACTCGCGCCTTCTCATCTCTTGGCCGCGAAACTTTCGCGAGCAATGTCACCTGGCAAGACGGCTGGCCGATTGTTGAACCAGTCGAACTAAACGACATTTTGCCGGCTCCTGAATTCAAGGATGACTTCTCTGGCGCCGAACTCGGCGGCGAGTGGTTGGCAATTCGGCGCCTCGGTTCAAACTTTGCGCACATCCAAGATGGAGCTTTGGTGATTAGGGGAGAGGGACGCGGTCTTGACCACGAGGCGCCAGCCTTCATCGGTCGTCGCCAACGTCGCCTCGACGGCATTGTTCGCGCGAATGTGAGCGTAGAAGGTGTGGGTGGCCTAACCCTTCGCTATGACGAAAACGCGCATTACGACATCGAGGTTTCGGGTGACAAGATCATCGCTCGCTCGGTGCTTTCATTCACGTCGCAGGAATTTGTCGTCGCTAAGCCTGCCGGCGATTCGATCACTTTGATTGCCAAGCTCGACCGCCCGGTTGGCAACGATATGCCGTCGCTGCAGACTTCTGACATTGTTCGCCTTGGCTATCTTGATGCTTCTGGCAACGAAATTATCGTGGCTAGTTTTGATGGCCGCTATCTTTCAGCCGAAGTCACGTGCTCGTTCACCGGCCGCGTGTTTGGCTTGTATTCGGTGCAGGGTCAATTGACCGCACATTCATACGAAGAGGTTGCTAACTAATGAAAGACCTTTGGCCTGCCGCGATAATCAAACCACGCTATCGCGTAATTACTGACAACGATTATTCGGGTGATCCAGACGGCCTGGTTCAACTAGCTCAAGAGCTGCTTAGCCCCAGCACCGAAACAGTCGCAGTAATCGGCACCCACCTACGCGCTGGGGATCCATGGATCAGAACTGATGACACAGCCGCTGAGGCTGTAGTGGCCGCGGAAAAAATAGTCGAACTTTGCGGCCTCGCGGGCGAAGTTCCAGTTTTGAAGGGTGCTGTTCCCTCGATGAGTGATCGCAAAACTGCGATTGACTCTGACGGGGTTCAGGCCATCATCCGTGAAGCGCTCCGCGATGACACGGACCAGCCGCTCTTCGTAGTTTGTGGCGCGAGCCTGACAGAAATCGCCAGCGCCTGGCTTATCGAGCCTCGCATCGCCGACCGACTCACCCTGGTTTGGATCGGAGGCCACGAGCACGATGAGCTAGCATCACCACCTCCTGGCGGCACAGATCTCGAATACAACCTGCACATCGACCCGATTGCCGCACAGGTGGTCTTCAACGACTCGAATCTCAACGTTTGGCAGTTTCCGCGAAACATGTATCGCACCGTAATCGCGAGTCGCGCTGAGCTTTATACTCGGATGCGTCCCCAAGGTGAACTCGGGCAGCACCTTTACGACAGCCTTGGTTCTGTGTCATCTATGATCGCCGAAATGGGGTTTTCAACCGGTGAGGTTTACATTCTTGGCGATAGTCCGCTGGTTTTAGCAACGGCCTTGCAATCCATTTTTGAGCCTGACACCTCGTCCAGTTGGTATGTTGTCAAGCCGCGACCTAGAATTCTTGATTCGGGTCTGTATGAAGAGAATCCAAACGGAACACCGATGCGGGTTTTCACTCAACTGGACAACCGCGTCTTGCTCGAAGACTTGTATGCGAAACTGGAGATGCATGCTGCGGGTGTTCGCTAGGCGATACCTGTAAGTTAAATCCCTTGCCGTGCGTCTCGTGGCATCAAAGTTAGGCTTGAGAAATGTCTCAACAAAACCCAGCAGATTCTGTCGCACCCTCGCAGGCTCAGGTGCTAGAAAGACTGCCGCACTCAAGTTTTGTCATCATCACGATTTTGTTGGGCGCTGCATTTGTCACCAACCTAAACGAGACCATTCTCGGTGTTGCTCTGCCGCAGATCATGGCTGACCTTAACATTCAGCCAAGCACCGGCCAGTGGCTGAACACGGCGTTCTTGCTAACCATGGCCACCATCATTCCAACCATGGGTTGGCTGCAACTGCGATTCAGCACCCGCCGCCTGTACATTTGGGCAACCGCCATTTTCTCGGTTGGAACTCTGGTTGGCGGGCTAGCACCAACCTTCGAAATTCTGCTTAGCGCCCGCATTCTTCAGGCAGCCGGCACCGCTGTCATGTTTCCGTTGATGATCACAACAATGATGGTTTTGGTTCCAATCAACCTTCGTGGTCGGGTGATGGGAAACATAGGAATCGTAATGTCGGTGGCACCAGCTCTTGGCCCCGCGGTTTCTGGCTTAATCCTTAACTTCTTCGGTTGGCGATGGCTTTTCTGGCTAATCTTGCCAATCGCAGTCTTTGCCTGCATAGCGGGTGGGCGCAAGATCGTTTCGCTTGGCGATCACGAAAAAGCCAAGCTAGACATCTTCTCGGTTCTGCTTTCAGCAGTGGCATTTGCCGGCCTTATCTATGGACTTTCGAGCTTTGCCGAGGCTGCTCGAGGCACGGTCGAGTTCTCACCTTGGATTCCGACTCTCATTGGAGCAGGGGTTATGGTCTACTTCGTGCTGCGTCAGTTGCGCCTTGCGAAACAGGGCAAGGCCTTTCTTGATCTCACAATTTTCAAGGTCAAGTCATACGCGGTTTCGCTTGGTCTAATGGCAATCGCCATGCTTTACCTATTTGGCATTGGAATTTTGGTGCCGATCTATGTTCAGCAGTCGCTTGGTATGACCCCCCTCGAGACCGGTTTCATTCTGTTGCCAGGTGGCTTGGCCATGGGCTTGCTTAGCCCTGTCATCGGCCGGCTGTTCGACAAGGTGGGTTCCCGCAAACTTTTGATTCCAAGCTCGTTTGGTGTCTCGGCGGCTATTTGGTACATGACCACTTTCAACGCTTCGACAACCTTTGGCGAGGTGTTGATCGCCAACTCAGTTTTGATGATTTCGCTCGGATTTATGTTCACCCCGTTGTTCTCGGTGTCGATGATGCGTGTGCCGATGCACCAGTACTCGCACGGCAGTTCGATCACCGGTGCTACCCAACAGGTATTCGGTGCTGCGGGCACCGCACTATTCGTGACCATTTTGACTATTCAAGGCTTGGCCGCCAGCAAAGACGGCGCCACCGCCCAAGAATCTGTTGCCGCCGGTGTTCACGCAGCATTCTTGGTTGGCGCGATTCTGTCCCTAATCGCGATTGCGATGTCGTTCTGGCTAGAGGATTCGAAGAAGCTCATTGCTCAAGCCGCCGCCGAAACAGGCAGCGCTGCAGTTGGTGACGGCACCGCGGTCGCTGGCCACTAACAATTCGGGTAATTTAGTAATTCGGTAATCCGAAAGGCTCCCACCTCTAATGAGCAAACTTCTTCGCGTCGCAATCATCGGTGCTGGCCCTGCCGGCATCTACGCGGGCAACATCTTGGCTAACAAATATCCAGATGTGGCCATCGATTTGTTTGACACACTGCCGGCTCCATACGGCCTGATTCGCTACGGAGTTGCACCAGATCACCCGCGAATCAAGGGAATCGTAAACTCGCTTCACGAGATGCTAAACGACGGCAAAATTCGCTTTTTTGGCAACGTCACTTTTGGCAAAGACATCACTCTCGCCGACATCAAAGACCACTATCACGCAGTCATATTTGCAACCGGCGCAATCAAGGATGCCCAGCTCAACATTCCAGGTGTAGACCTTGACGGTAGCTATGGCGCGGCAGATTTTGTTTCTTGGTTTGACGGTCACCCAGATGTTTCTCGCACCTGGCCTCTCGAGGCTGCTCAGGTTGCCGTCCTTGGTAATGGAAATGTGGCACTCGATGTTGCTCGCATGCTCGCTAAGCACGCTGACGATCTGTTGACCACCGACATTCCTGCCAATGTTTACGAGGGCCTCAAGGCCTCACCTGTGACCGATGTGCACGTGTTTGGTCGCCGTGGCCCGGCCCAAATAAAGTTCACCCCAATCGAGCTTCGTGAGCTTGGTGAAGTCGAAGACGTTGACATCGTGCTCTACGAAGAAGACTTTCCTGATGGCTGGTTTGACGAAGACGCAGAAGGCGTGACCAACCAGCACAAGGTCATGGCGCGAGTGATTGAATCTTGGCGCGACCGTGAGCTAACCGGCGCGAGCCGCCGCCTGCACCTGCACTTTTTCTCGAGCCCAGCCGAAATCATCGGTGATGGCCAAGGCAAGGTAGCGGGCATGAAGTTTGAGCGCACCGAACTGACCGACAATGGTCAGGTTCGCGGCACCGGCGTTTTTGTAAACTACCCACTTCAGGCGGTCTATCGCGCGATTGGTTATTTCGGCAGCGAACTGCCTGAGGTGCCTTTCGACGACAAGTATGGCGTGATTCGCAACCAGGGCGGACGAGTCACCGACGAATCTGGTTCTCAGGTGCTCGGGCTTTACGCAACCGGCTGGATTAAGCGCGGCCCGGTTGGTTTGATCGGTCACACCAAGAGCGATGCGATGGAGACCATTGAAAACCTGGTTGCCGACCTCGATAAGCTCGCCGACCCAGCGCACGAAGAGATCGACTCGATGATCAACGTGCTCAAGTCTCGCGGCGTTGAATTCACCGACTGGGCGGGCTGGCTAAAACTTAATCAGCACGAGCTCGCACTTGGTGCGGCCTTTGAAGGCGTTGAACGTGAACGCGTAAAGGTTGTAGCCCGCGACGAACAGGTAGCCATTTCAAACGGCTAGGCAAACAAGCGTTTAATGAAAAATCCCTCGGCTTTGCCGAGGGATTTTCTAAATATTTAGGCCATGCAGACTACTTGGATTCTTCTTCGTCTTCGCCGTCTTCATCGTCATACATGTCGGCCCATTTGTCTTCGTATTCGGGCTCGGCATCGATGCCGGTCGCGTTGGTTCGGGTCGGTTCGATGTGCCCGATTTCTTTTTCAAGCGCAGTTAGGTCGGTGTTGGGGCTGAAATACTTCAGCTCACGGGCAACCTTGGTGTGCTTTGCCTTTTGACGGCCACGCCCCATGGCGAGACCCCCTAACATTCTCGGCCGCAAGCTACTGCGGGAAAGTCATAGAAAAGTGTTGCAACAGCAACTGAAAATCTGAACCTATTTTAGCAGAATGGCAGCAAGCCAAAGCCCAAGCGCGACAGCTGTGCAAACAAAGACCATGTTTAGCAAGATGTTGCTCAGGCCCTGTGCGATTCGACCCCTTCTGAAGTAGTCGACTGTCTGCCCGGCGAACGAACTGAATGTTGACAGGCCACCAGCTAGACCAATCACAATCACGGTTTGAAATTCGATGCTTATTGAGGTCACTAGGTTCATCGCGAAACCGGCGAGCAACGAAGCCAGGGTGTTGGCTGCCAAGATTCCCCAAGGCAAAATACCGACCCACTTGCCCAGCACGAGTCGCAATACGGCACCTAAGCCACCGGCCACCATCACCGCGACAGCCAGAATTAGAGTTGACCCGCTCATGCGCGACCCCGCTTTTTGGCAGCGAGTCTGGCAAGCCAATAGGCATCCAAGCCAAGCAAGATTTGCAGTGCAATCAGGGCGATGCCGGCTCCGCTGAGTTCTTCTGCAACCACCAACCAGATCGCTACACCGCTAAGTGTGGTGAATCCGCCGGCGAAACCAGTTGACCAAAATGCCCTGCGAGCATCCGTGGCAAAACGTTCATCGCCGTTAAACCAGCCAAGGGCTGCTGCGCCAAGAACATTCGCAATGAACAGCCCGACAATCTGAAGCGTTGAGGCATTTGCGTCTAAGCCAAGGTCAAGAAGCTCTGCGATCGCAACCCGAAGGCCGGTGCCAAGCGCGCCACCGGCAAAGGCGAGTGCAAGAATTTGGGCGTTCATGTGGGCTGTCTCAGATTTAGGCTTTGCCAGCTT
>JBEGSA010000052.1:0-6170 GCA_041180145.1 Actinomycetota bacterium
AGTTTCTGGTTGCGGTGCCGATGCAGCTGGCGGCTGCACGGGCTGGACCACTGCGGTTTGGCTCGGTGACGGCAAGGGGGTTGCCGTCACCGAAGGCGATGGAGATGCGGTGGGCGTTGGTGTAGGTGGGGCTGCGACAACGACCGGAACCGCCAGCGTTGCAACTGGCGAGAGCAACGCCGAACCTTGATTGCCGAGGACATCGGTGAAGCTAGCCGAGACCGATGCCAACTGGACCGTGCCAAGACTGCAGCCGGTTAGGTGAAACAGGAATGACCTGCTCGACTCGACCTCGTGCATCGTGAGTGTGCAATTAGCCGCCGAACCTACAATCAAAAAGTCGGCCAACTCTAGACCGCTGATGGATTCGGCAAACACTAAATCGAAATCGACGGCATCGAAACTTTCACCAATCAGCGTGGCAACCCAACTAGGAGTTGGGGCGGTTCGATCAATCAAAATCGCGCCACTCGAAATTGCATTCGCCGGGCCAGGATTTCCCAACGAATCGATGATCGAGCCTGCCGCCAAGGTTACCGAGACTCGTTCGGCGTCGCTGCAACCAGAAACAGCCACCCGATAGTCGAGGGCATCACCGGTTAGGGCATCGATGTGGCAGCCTGCGCCAGCGACAGAAAGATCTGCCGCCGACAAACCTGATGTGGCTTCATTCAAGCTGAAATTAAATTCGAGTGCATCGGCACTGGTCGCGCTTGGCAGCGGTCTAAACGTTGCCACGGGACCAACACGGTCGATCTGAACAATCGAACTTCTTTGGCGACTAATCGGGCTTTGATTTGCGGCAACATCGGCAACAGCTAACGGCTTGATGACCAATGCCAAAGCTGCCGTATCGCTGCAACCGGCAACCGTGACCAAATAATCGGCGGCATCGGTTGTCAAAGCACTCGGCGAGCACCCCTGCCCCTCGGCCTCGAAGTCATCGAGAGTCAAACCAAAAACTGCCTCAGAGGCGCTCACGCGAAACTGAAACGAAGCCGCGTTGCTTGGCGCATTGGGGCCGGTGATGGTCAGGCTGGCCGGCAATGTGTCGGTCAACGAAGAAGCACTAACTAAGGCTGCAGGGGGCGCTTGGTTGCCGGCCACATCGGTGGCGGATCGGGCAGCCAAAGTGAGAACCACATTTGAACCGGTGGCGCAAGATGCCACCTTTACGGTGAAAAACTCACCCTGGTTGATTGGTGGTTGCACAGCGCAGCCGATGCCCGTCACACTAAAATCGCTCGCGGTCAGCCCGATAAGGGGCTCATTGGTCGAAACTCGATATTCCAAGGTTGTCGCGTTAGTTAAGCCGGTCGAACCGGTCAAAGCAAACGTGGGCGCAACTCGGTCGATGGTTAGTTCGGTTGCCAGTCTCGATTGTTTTGGCCCAACCAGTGCTCCCGTTACCGAGTCAGCTCGCAGCCTAAGTTTCAAAGTTCCGTCGGCGCAGCCGGCAAGCACAATTCGATATGTGGTTGTCGATCCGGTCACCGTTGTCGAACTACAAACCGGCGAACCCGCATCCAAACTGAAATCGGCTGAATCTAAGCCGGTCACGTTTTGGGTGAAAGCTAGGTTGAAGCCCACCGAATCGGCGTTGGTCAACGCGGCATCTGCGTTGAAAAAACTCACCTCTGGCGGAATTTGGTAGCTGATGATGGCTTTTCCAGCGCCGGCCTGGTTTCCCTTGGTGTTTATGCTCAGCGCGGTGAGAGTCGTGTTGTTCCAAGACGAACCGCCGCCCCCGCCGGCTCCGTTTGTGCAGCAAGGGTCGATGTCGGCACCGCCGCCACCGCCACCAAAGTAGCCGCCACCGCCACCGCCGCCACCGGACTGATAACTGCTTCCGCCGGTTCCGCCGACGGCACCGATTCCGGCAGCACCCCAGGTGCCGCCGTTTGGGTAACCGCCATTGCCAGGCGCGGTGGTCGAGCCGCCAAAACCTCCCTGACCCTGACCGCTGTTGCCCTGGTTTCCCTGAGCTGTTCCACCGGCACCACCGCTAGCGCCATTTAGTCCACCCGAACCACCTCCGCCCGCGGCCACCACGATTCTGTCGGCAAGGTTTACCGATGTTCTGATGTCGGTTGCTCCACCACCCGAACCTTCGTCTCCGGCTCCGGCTCCGGCCTGACCGCCGCCATTAAACCCGCCGGCGGCATTGTTTCCAACTGCTCCGGCTCCTCCGACATAAATCAAAAGTTCGGTGGGCATTGTCACAAATGTTCCAGTAACTCGACCACCAAGCCCACCGCTTCGACCACCCTGTGCGCCATAAAGATCAAATCCAAAATTCTGCGCATTCACCGGCGGCGACCAGCGATAGTAATCGCCGATTGCATCGAATGTGACCGTACAGTTTGCTCCAACACACACTGGTGCAGGATTGCTGCCCACCGCCCGGACCGATTGACTAACCAATCCCCCGAAAATGACAGCAAGAATCGCGGCGGCCGAAAGAATCTTCGTGCCTCGGAATGTTGAGTTTCTGTTCATCGGGCAAATGTAAAACTTGACAAAAGCGACCCGCCAAAGTTATCCACAGGCAGCTGAGATGCTTCTGTTATCTCGAGCGGTTAGCATCGAACCATGAGCCCTTTTCACATGAAAAACGTTGCCAAGCTAGCCGCCGTTGCCGTGGCAGCCGCCTTTGCTTTGTCGTCAATTTCAGTAGCCAATGCCGAAGAGCCAACTGCCACCCCGGTGCCAGAGCTGACCACCATGACTTCGCCGATAGCCAAGGGCTCAGTTGGACTACAGATGTTCGGCTACAACTGGAACTCGATTGCCCGTGAGTGCACCACAACACTTGGCCCAGAAGGAATTGACTGGGTATTAACCATGGCACCGACCGACCACATCAAGGGCAAGGAATGGTGGATTCACTACCAGCCAACGTCATATGAGTTGAACTCAGATGCCGGAACCCGGGCCGAGTTTGCCGCCATGGTTAAGGCCTGCAACACCGCGGGTGTGAAGATCGTGACTGACGCCGTGGTAAACCACATGGCCGGCGGAAGCGGCACCAGCTTCAGCGGCATTCCCTATGGCACCGACTTGAATTTCGCTGGCATTTACAAGAGCGAGAACTTTCACCGAGGTTTACCGACCACTAGCCCGAATTTCTGCGATAAAGACATCGTCGACTGGGACACCCTGTGGGAACGCACTAACTGCCAGTTTCCAGGCCTGCCTGACCTTGCAACCGAACAGCCGTATGTGCGCGAGCAGATTGCCAAATACCTAAACGACCAGCTTTCGCTTGGTGTTTCGGGTTTCAGAATCGATGCCGCCAAGCACATGCACCCAGATGACATCGCAGCCATTCGCGGATTGCTCACCAACCCGAACGCCTTTATCGTTCAAGAGGTTCCGGGCGGCACCGACCTGGCAAACGAATACACGCCAAACGGCAGCGTTTGGGCCTGGGATGTTCCTGCGCTAACCCTAGAAATGTTCTCTTACGCCGGCAAAGCGCACCGCGCGAAACTCTACGACACAATCGATACCCCAGATTTTCCCAACACCGATTTAGCGATCACCTGGGTCAGTAACCACGACACCGAGCACCACGCCTCGGGCTCGCTGACCTACGACAACGGTCGCATGTTTGAGTTAGCCAACATCTGGTTGCTGTCAGAAAAATACGGCACCCCAATGCTCTACACCGGCTATGCATTTAGCAACGGTGATCTTCAGGCACCGCAAGATTCGAACGGCAAAATCAAGGATGCCGTTTGCGCGGGCGGCACCAAAATCAACACGGTGGCGAAGCAGCCAACCGTCGGCAACTACAAGACCGGCAGTTTTGTGTGCCTTCAGCGTTGGACCTCAATCAAGGGCATGATTGCCTGGCGTGACGTGGTTGGCGAGACCGAAAAGGCCAATGTCTATGGCAAAGCCGGGGTCTATGGATTCGGTCGCGGCGACAAGGGTTACTTCTTGCTCAACAGCGTTGGTGCTACCACGAAGGTGACCAGCCTGGTTACCGGCATGAAGCCTGGAACCTACTGCGACGTAGTTACCGGTGGCGCTAAGCCGATCACGACCAAGACCATCAACAAGCGAGCCACCAAGGTCTGTGTTGGAACCACGGTTGTGGTTGGCGCCGGCGGCAAGCTGACCGGTTCAGTTGCTGCTCTCACAGCCGTCGCAATCTCAACCTCGAGCAAACTCAAGTAGTTAAATCAGCGAGTCTCGCCAAGCCTTGTGCATCTTGGCAAACTTGCCGGTACCGGCAATTAGCGTTGCCGGGGTGTCATCTTCGATCACTTCGCCGTGTTCCATAACTAGAACACGGTCGGCGATCGAGATGGTCGATAAACGGTGCGCAATGATGATCGAGGTGCGGCCGTTCAACAGGGTCTTTAGTCCGTGCTGAACCATTCGTTCGCTTGGAATGTCTAGCGAAGCCGTAGCCTCATCGAGAATCAAGACTGCCGGGTCGGCGATGAACGCTCTTGCAAACGAAATTAGCTGGCGCTGGCCTGCCGAAACTCGACCACCGCGCTTGGCGACATCGGTGTCATAGCCGTCTGGCATGCTCACAATAAAATCGTGCACACCCACTGCTTTGGCGGCTGCAACAATCTCGTCTTCGGTGGCGCCAGGTTTGCCCAGGGCAATGTTTTCGGCCACGGTACCCGAAAACAGGTATGCCTCTTGGGTAACCATAACGATTGCGCGACGCAGATCGACATCGGCAATTTCGCGAAGATCGATTTCGTCAAGTTCAACGGTTCCGTGGGTTGGGTCATAAAAACGTGACACCAGCTTGGCCAGAGTTGACTTGCCAGCACCGGTAGTGCCAACCAGTGCAACGGTTTGCCCTGACGGAATGTTGAGGTTAAAAGGCTTTAGAACGGTGATGCCATTCGAATAGTGAAACTCGACATCCTTGAACTCAAGGTGGCCCTTGGGCGAAACCAAGGCCCTGGGGTTTTCGGGCTCTGAAACGGTAGGTTCTTCTTCGAGAACACCCGAAATCTTTTCGAGTGCCGAAGATGCCGATTGGTAGGCGTTGTAGAACATCGCGAGGCCTTCCATCGGGTCATAGAACCGACGGGAGTAAAGAATCGCGGCGGTGACAACACCGATTCCGATCGAGCCATCGATAACTCGAAGGCCACCAACCAGAAGAATCATGGCAACCGCAACGCGAGCGATTGCAATCAGCCCCGGATCATAAATTCCAAACAGCTGAATAACCTTGGCATTCACCTTGCGGTAGTCCTCGGTGAGTTCTTGATAAACCTCTTGGTTGCGCTTCTCTTTGCGGAAAGCCTTTACCGCTCGGATGCCGGTCATGGTTTCGACAAATTGGATGATTAGCTTGGCCGAAGCAACTCGGGTCTTGCGGTAGTTGATTCGGGTATGCTTCTGAAACCAACGAGTAAGGAATGCCAGCGGAATCAGGCTGAGCATCAAAATGGCAAAGCTCGGCAAGTCAAGCAGAACCAGAGCCACGCCAGTGAAAATCATGTAGAGCACGCCTGCGATAAGTTCGCTGCTGCCCGAATCTAGAAGCTCCTTGATGGCATCGAGGTCGCTGGTTTGGCGAGAAATTACGCGACCAGAAGTGTATTTTTCGTGAAACTCGAGGCTCAGCTTCTGAGTGTGAACGAATACTCGGTTGCGCAGGTCGAATAAGACGTCCTGGTTTACCTTTGCGGCAAATCTTAGGAAGTAAGAAATCAGTGATCCAGTCGCCACCGCAGCAAAAAGGTAGGCACCGACCGACAGCCAGAGTGGAGTCATGTCGTTTTTGATGGCCGCCGGAAGTGCCGTGTCGATCGCATATGCGATCAGCATTGGGCCGACCACTCTGAAAGCCTGACTAATGATTACCAGGGCAAAACTGAACGCCAAACGCCATCTCACCGGGTGAATCAGCGAGAACAAAAGCTTAAGCGAGCGAGCCCGCACCGCTTTCTGCTGCTCTTTGGTCAGTTCAATCTGATCTTCGTTCTCAACTCCGCGCATACCGCCGCCGTGACGAGCCATTACTTCACCTCATCTTCGACAGAAATCTGGTTACCGGCGGCATCCAGGCTTGAAATCACAAATCGATAGTGATCGTTGGTTGCAATCAGTTCGCTGTGCAGGCCAAAAGCCGCAATCTTGCCGTCTTGCATTAGAGCGACCTTGTCGGCCAATTGAACCGTGGA
>JBEGSA010000053.1:0-5946 GCA_041180145.1 Actinomycetota bacterium
CGCATTCCTAGGGTGCGCTTTGATGCCTCGCGCACGGCTGCGAAGGCTTCTGGAAGCAAGTCATCGAGGCTCTCGCCAGCGGCATAGCGCTCACGAAGAACGGTGGTTTCGTTGCGTAACTCTTCGTCGCTTAGTGCGGTGAAGTCGGCCTCGAGAGCGTTGATCGCGTCGGCATAGTTGCGAAGCTTCGCAAGGATTTTTCCCTCGCCAGCACGCAGTAGTTTGTCGATTAGATTAGCCAAAATTATGCTCCAAGCCACTTGTTTAGGTCTTTGTTCAATCTTAGAGGCAGGGCCCAGCCGCTAGGCGGCTGAGCCCTGTTCCAGTATTGCTTTTAGCGAACTCTAGGCGAGAGTGACTACTCCGTAACTCCAGCCCTTGCGGCGATAAACCACGCTTGGCTTATCGGTCTCTGAGTCGTGAAATAGATAGAAATCGTGACCGACAAGCTCCATGTGATACAGGGCGTCGTCGACCGTCATTGGGTTGCTCGCAAATTCTTTGCGGCGAATCACGACCGGGCTGTCACCAAAGTCAGGCGCATCTTCGCCGACAGGCTCGGTTGGCCGGGTTTTGCCAAGCAGAACATCTGAGTCTGCGGGTTTTACGTCGAGTTCGGCAAAGTCGTGTGCGGTCAATTCGCTTGTGCCAATCGAACCGTGGTGACCGTGGTGCACCTTGCGACGGTCGGCGGCCCTGCGAAGGCGCTCTGAAAGCTTGCCAAAGGCTAGATCGAAAGCGGCGAACTTGTCACCGGCGTGTGCCTCGGCGCGAATTACGTGGCCAGGCTCATAAACGGTTAGTTCGACCTGATCTTCAGGCCCAGAGGTCTTGCTGTGATCGTGCCTGGTCACTTTGATGTCTAGCGACTGCACGCGGTTGGAAAGCTGTTCAACCTTCGGGGTTCGATCGCTTACGTATTCTCGGAATCGATCGGACACGGTGAGGTTTTTAGCGGTGATTTTCACTTCCATGATGACCTCCATCGGCGGGCGTCATTACCCGTGTCTGAAAGTTATACCTATTTTCAATTTTTCGTGCGGGTTTTTAAATATTCGTGGTCAATTTTCAGCAATGTTTCAGCAAATGTTAGAAAACCGACAACCACACCCCCGGCAGAGGCGACCGCTCGAGCTGCTTCGAGAAGGGTTGCCCCGGTGGTCACCACGTCGTCGACCAAAATGACTCGTTTGCCATGAACACCTGGTTTGGCCGCCATGCTGCCTTCGAGGTTTTGTCGTCGAGCGTCGATGCCAAGACCGGCTTGATCAACCACTGCGCGAGAAAATCGCAGAGCATTCATCACAGGCATGCCTGCTGAGGTTGCCACCCTTTGGGCAAGCACCAGCGCCGGTGAGTAGCCGCGCTTAATTTGGTTCACTCGGCTGCTTGGAATCGAAACCAGATGCGCTGTTTGCCCCACCAACAGAGCGGCCATCTGTGGTGCCATGAACTTGCCGACCGATGTTTGACCGAACTCTTTGAATGCACGAATCAATTGAACGCTTTGGTCTGAGTAGTCACAGACCGCCAAGCCCCTTAGGTCGCCCCGCCAGGTTGATCGAGGTGAGGCGGGAAACAACTCGGCACAGTTTGGGCAAACGGGTGCACCGGTTCGCTTGCAGATGGCACAGTTGGTTGGCAAAAGAAGGTTAAGCAGTTCATCAAACACGATTCAACTGTGTGCAAACTCAGCTGCTACTGGCGTGCCAGGGCAAAACCTGTGCAAAACTCTAGGGTTTTTAGCCTGGGAAGTGCAGCGCCGAGACCGAAGACTGAACCAGGTTCCAGCTCGCACCGCGATATTGATACATGGTTCCATCACGCGAAAGAACATAAACCGATGAGGTGCCGTTGCTTGCCACAATTGAAACCGCGCCCTGAATGGTGGCCAGGTTGGTAGTGGCACCACCAACGGTAGTGATTGCCGGCGCAGCTAAGCCGTTTGCGCGCGCACTAATCACAGCTAGGTCGACCTCGCCCGCCCAACTTGCGTTGGTAATAGCGGCCGATGAACCCAAGACTAGTTTTGGCGCACCAAATCGAACCGGCTCCGACTTTTCATTTCGCTCGATAGCCATGACATACAACTGGCTTCCACCTTCGGTTCGAACCAAAACCATTGCCCTAGAACCCTCGCGGCTTACCGAGAAGGCCAACCGATCTGTGCCAGTCAGCCATCCTGGGTTGAATGAAATTCGTTTGCCAAGGCGATCGGTGACCACGACCCCCTGCCCAACCATTGCGCTTGAAGACCAAACAAAACCCTGGATGTCGAAGACCGGCGCTAGCAAACCGCCGCGGCCATCGATTCGCTTGGCATTGTTGCCAACCTGGCCCAACCTGGCTAGATAGGCACCATCGGGACCCGACATTGCCAAGAACTGCTCGTCGTAGCTGAGCGCGAAGTCGGTGGCACCGACCTGAGCGAGCAACTGCTTCGAACCAATCACGCTGGTGTTAACGTTTGCGGCTAGGTGAACCAACCCTGACGAAGTCAGTGCGACTGGAGACATCGAAACCTCAGCTGGAATAGGCGGTCTGATGGTGGCGATGTCTTGAGGAGTGCGCTCGATCTGAATGTCTACGTTATAAACGTTGGCAAGCTGCTCGAGGGTGGCAGAAATTTGTGCCTTGGCTCGTTCACGAAGCTTTGGTGTCGCCGTCAGGGCACGGTTGGTCAGGTCAACGGTCGCGGTGCCATCGAGAATCGTCACCGAAGCGGTTGAAAGCTTGGTGCCAGTTGGAATGGCGGAGCGAACCGCGCTCGACAGCCAATCGCTCGGACCCTCTAGCAAGGCGTTGACCAATCGCGTACCGGTAGAGGCCCTAGACGGGAACCAGCGCAGATCCGGCACCAAATATTCAAACTGCTGGTCATAGAAATAGATCGAATAGCTTCTAAAAATGACGTCGAATACCGGCTGAATAACCAGCGTTAGGTCTGGGGCCTTCGAAAGGCGCCACTGGTCGTTCTCCCAGACAAACTCAAAGTCAAGCAACCTGGTGCTGCCGGTCGGCATGCTCTCGTATTGCCCCTTCGAGTTCACCTGAGCGGCTACCTCAACGGTCGCGGTTGCCCGGGTGTTCGAATACATCGAATACTCGACCTTGCCGCGTTGAATCAGAACCTCTTGACTTGGGTTCCACTCAGACTTGAACTTTTCCGATAGAAATTCGCGAGCAATCGAATAGTCGTTTTGTGGGCCGGTTCCGGCGTTCAAAAATCCGTTGAGAATTTCAACCTGCGAAGCACCTTCGGTTGGCCCGATCGGTGAGTAATAGAGGTAGTCAGACGTAAGACCGGTGTCGAGGTTCGGCCCGACCTTGATGTCACTTGATCGAGGCAACGTGGCGCAGCCCGAAGTGGCGATCAAAACGGCGGTCGCCACGAGCGCAAGCAAGGTTTGAGCTAGCCTTCTCAATTGCTCACCTCTTTGACTTTGCGAATTTGTTTCTTTGGTGGCAGAGGCAGCGGCGATTCGGTGAAGACAACACCCTTGCGGCGAGGCAGCGTGAGCCTGAAACATGCCCCTTCGTTTGGTTTAGCCCAAACCTGAAGCCAGCCGTTGTGCAAGTGGGTGTCTTCGAGCGAAATTGCCAATCCCAAACCGGTGCCGCCGGTCGTGCGCTTGCGCGCCGGGTCGGCTCGCCAGAACCGGTCAAACACTCGATCTACCTCGGTGCGACTCATACCGATTCCCTGGTCAGTCACACTCACGGCAACCGCTGTTTCGTTAACCCCAACCGAAACCAGGATGGGCTTACCCTCGCCGTGCTCGATAGCGTTGGCCAAAAGGTTTCGGAGTAGTCGCTCTATGCGTCGACCATCGATCTCGGCGTCGGCTTCACCGCTAGGAATGTCGATGTCGATTCTTGAACCCTTGCTGACGGCTAGCGGTTCAATGCCGGCGATTGCCATGCCGACCACTCCATTGATGTCTTGAATCTCGAGGTCGGCGTGAACCGCACCTGCGTCGTAGCGAGAAATTTCGAGCAGGTCATTGAGCAGCACTTGGAAACGCTCGATTTGGTCATGCATCAACTCGGCCGAGCGCTTGGCGGCTGGTTCAAGTTTTTCGCGACTGTTGAAAATCACATCACCGGCAAGCTTGATGGTGGTCAGCGGAGTTCGAAGCTCATGCGAAACATCCGAGACAAAGCGCTGCTGCATTTTTGAAACGCTCGCAAGCTTGGTGATCTGCTGCTGGAGCGATTCGGCCATTCGGTTGAATGAGCGCGCCAAAACCGCGAGCACGTCTTCACCGCGCTCGGGCAAGCGACGGTCTAGCGCACCCTCGGCAATTTCTTCAGAAACCATAGCGGCCTCACGCACCGGTTTGACCAACCACGAGGTCACAAAGTAGCTAACCGCGGCAATCATGAGAAGCAGAATCGCACCGCCAAAGAATAGGGTGCGCTGCATGAAATCGAGGGTCGCCTGCTCGTTGTTCAGGTCATAAATCAGGTAGAGCTCGTACTTGCCGGCGAGTGGGATTTCGATCGGAGCACCGACCACCACACCGGGATGCTCGGCACCGGCTACGGGAATGGCGATCGATTGATAAATCAGTTTTCCATCAGACTTGCGAACGGTAACGCGAAGATCGTTCGGAATCAGAGCAACATCGAGGTTTGCCGAAATTGGGCTCTGCAAGAGCTGAACCGAGGTTTGGCCGGGGGTTCGAAGCAATGCCACCTGTCGACTCTCGGTGGTGCTAGCCGATTCGAGGTTAGGAACCACAGAATTCATCAGAGTTTGAAGCGAGATTTCATCGGTGACCGACGAAGCCGAAAAGGTGTTTTGAACATCAACCGCGGCTCGCTCAGATTCTGAAAGAACCTGGTTCAGGCGGGTAGAAAATAAGCCGTTACCGATCGAGTAAGAGAGAAACCCGCCAACGATGGCCAGCGCTATGCCCGAAAGAACCACCGTATAGAAACCGGCACGAACCTGAAGGTAACGCCGAAAAAGCCCAAGCGCCCAGTCGACGGCGCTGCGTAGCTTCACTTAAGCCTGGCCAGCCTTATAGCCAATTCCGCGAACGGTAGTGACGATCTTGGGGTTGTCGGCGTCATCTTCGATCTTTGAGCGCAGACGCTGAACGTGCACGTTTACCAAACGGGTGTCGGCCTTGTAGTGGTAACCCCAGACGGTTTCAAGCAACATTTCACGCGTGAAAACCTGCTTTGGCTTTAGCGCCAAAGTAAGCAGAAGGTTGAACTCGAGTGGAGTGAGTGAGAGCTTTTCGCTGCCACGACGAACCTCGTGACCAACCACGTCGAGGGTCAATGGGCCGATCGTGACGGTGTCTTCTGAGCCGCTGCCCAAAGGCCTAAGTCGTGCACGAATGCGCGCGGTGAGAACACCCGGATCAAAAGGCTTGACCACGTAGTCATCGGCGCCAGCCTCGAGCCCGCGAACGACATCTTCGCTTTCGGTCTTTGCGGTCAACATGATTATTGGGGTTCCCGCTACCGCACGAATTTCACGACAAACTTCGATGCCATCTTTGCCTGGCAGCATAACGTCGAGCAAAACCAAATCTGGAGCTGCCTTCTGAAATGCATCTAGCGCACCAGAACCGGCATCGTGGAAAGCAACCTCGAAGCCCTCGGACTCGAGAACGATTCCGACCATTTCGCGAAGCGCGTTATCGTCATCGACGACCAGAATCTTGTGCGGCATGTTAGCTCCAGTTGATATTGCTTTTAGTAACGGTAGTGATCGACCTTGAACGGACCTTCAGGTTCAACACCAATATAGCGAGCCTGCTCATCAGTCAACTTAGTCAATTCAACACCAAGTGCGTCTAAGTGCAAACGGGCAACCTTTTCATCTAGCTCTTTCGGCAAGATGTGAACGCCCAATTCATACTTGTTTGGGTTCGAGAAAATCTCGATCTGGGCGAGCACCTGGTTGCTAAACGAGTTGCTCATCACAAA
>JBEGSA010000054.1:0-5863 GCA_041180145.1 Actinomycetota bacterium
GCTGGCTGGCTTTCACCTAATCCAGGTGGCGTTGGCCCGATGACCCGTGCAATGCTCGTGAAGAACGTGGTCGACACCGCCACTCGCACCGCTCACCTGCGCTAAACCAAAATCATGCAAACTATTCTGCACATCGGTCTCGAAAAAACCGGAACCACCTCGCTTCAGCACCTACTGATGCAAAATCGGTCTGCGCTTCGCAGCCAAGGGGTTTTGGTTTCAAAGGCGCTGCACTCTGGCAATAACTTTTATTTGGCGCTAGCCAGCTTTGCCGCCTATCGTCCTGACTCGCTTTTGGGCGCCCAGGGTGTTCGAAGCCAAGCGCAGCTCGATGCTTATCGCAACAAAATTCGCGCAGCCTTAAAGGCCGAGATTCAGGCTGCAAAGGGCATCAGCAAGGTTGTGTTGTCGAGCGAGCACTTGCAGTCACGCCTCACCAGCGTTGATGATCTTGAGCAACTCAAGCAAAACCTCAAATTCGCCGGCCTAACCGATCCAAAAATTTTGGTCTACCTTCGCGAACCGGTTCGCATCGCGCTGAGTCACCACGGAATGGCAATTAAGAAGGGTGTGCATGTCGACGCCACATTCTTCGAGCCAAATCACCCAAGGGTTTCTCAGATTCTGGGTTTCAAGAGCAGCCTTCAAATGTGGCAACAGGTGTTTGGCGCCCAAAACGTTGAAGTGCGGTTGTATCCCGAAGGTCAAAAACCAGAGGCTTTGGTGCAAGACTTTTTTGCCACCTGCGAAATTTCGACCGAGGCGCTGAATCTTGAGAGCACCGAAAAGCGCAACGTCAACCTTTCGCTCGGAGCCCTTCAAATCTTGAATGCTCTCAATGGTCGCAGCAAGCTAGTTGCTAATCAGGTTGCCTCGAAGGCTTTCTTCGATCGGCTCGAAAAGTATGTGCCCGGGCGCGGCCTACGTGCAGATACGGCGACTATTGCAAAGTTTGATGATTTCTATGCCGAGAGCAACGAGTGGGTTCGATCACAGTACTTTGCCGACCGCACCTCGTTATTTGAATCAAAACTTCAGCCGGCCGAAGGCCTCGAGCAGCAACCAAGCACCGATGAAATTCTCGGCGTTTTGGAAGCAGCCCTAGAAGTTCTCGAAGAACGCGATCGGCAGCTAGTCAAATTGAAATCGCCTTTTGCGATGGCGCCCAAAGCACTCAAAAAGCTGTTGAAGCGCCTCTTCTAATAGAAGCCAAGCAACCGCATAGCATTGATCAAAATGATCATTGAGGCCACCGCGATGCCGAGTTTGCGCTTTGGCAACCAGCCAACCAATTTGGCGGCTACTGGCGCCATAATCACACCACCGATGACTAGGCCACCGACCACGGCCCATTCAACGTTGAGTTTGTAAAGATTGACCAAGAAGCCAGCACTAGCTGCCACAGCAACGATGAATTCGGCGGCGCTTACTGTTCCAATCACCTTGCGCGGTTCGGTTTTTGTGGTTGCTAAAAGGGTCGGAGTCACAATCGGTCCCCACCCGCCACCGCCGGCCGCATCAACAAATCCGCCTATGCCGCCCAAGAAGCGAAGGTAGATCGGGCTGAGCATTTCGGTTACGGCGACCTGGGCTTCTGGCTTGAAGAGGTTTCTGTATAGAAGCAAGAAACCTAGCAGCAGCAGAATTGTCGAGACGAAATACTTGCCGCCCGAGAGGTCGATTGAGCTAAGAAACGTGGCACCTAAAAAGGCACCTATGCCGCCGGGCACCGCCAATTGCCAGAGGATTTTTGTGTCGACGTTTTCGCGATGCCAATGTGACAACCCAGATGCGAGAGTCGTGCCGACTTCGGCTAGGTGAATTGCTGCGGAAGCCAGTGCCGCAGAGGTGCCGAGAGTTAGCAATAGGGTCGAGCTGGTCAACCCAAAGCCCATGCCTAGAGCTCCGTCAATCAGTTGGGCGATACTGCCGGCCAAAATGAACCAAAGCCAGGTCAAAACAGAGCTTTCAGAATGATTTCAAGGTTGTCTTCAACGCTCACGGTGCCGTCCAGAACCAGGTCGGCATTGGCCGGCGCTTCATACTCTTGGCCGACACCGGTCAGGTTAGGAAGGGTTCCTGCCGCAGCCTTGGCATACAAGCCTTTAGGGTCTCGATTGGCGCAAACCTCGGCTGGCGTCTTAACCCAAACCTCGGCAAAGCGGCCGGGCTCAAAGAGTTCGCGAGCATGGTCTCGGTCGGCTGCAAACGGGCTAACCAGAGCGACCAGAACCACGAGTCCAGAGTCGGTCATCAGCTTGGCTACTTCAGAGACACGGCGCACATTTTCAGCGCGGTCTTCGCGCGTAAAGCCAAGGTCTTTGTTGAGGCCAAGACGAAGGTTGTCGCCATCAAGCGTGTAGGAGTGCATGCCAAGTGCGAAGAGTTTTTTCTCGAGTGCGTTAGCGATAGTCGATTTGCCCGAACCCGAAAGACCCGTGAACCAAATCACCTTTGCAGTTTGACTCTTTTGAACCTCGCGCACCTTTTGGTCGATCTCGTAGTGGTGTTCGCTGATGTTGCCGCTTCGTCTAAGAGCATGACTAACCATGCCCGCACCAACCGTTGCCATCGTGACTCGGTCAACCAAAATAAAGTTGCCCTTGAACCTGTTCTCGCCGTAGGGGCTGAGTGCGATTGGGGCATCCGTGGCAATTTCAACCAAACCGATGTCGTTAGCCCGCAGAGTTCGCGCCGACTCGTGGTCGCCGTTGTTGATGTTTAGAACGTGGCGAATGCTGGTGACCATTGCCGGAACCTGGGTCGAACCGCTGATCAGGTAGTAGGAGCGACTGTGGATGAGCTCGGATTCGTTGAGCCAGACCACAGTGGCTGCAAAACGGTTCGCAGGCTCGGTGAAGCCCTCGGCTAGTTCGATTGCGTCGCCACGAGTTGCGTCTACGTCGGGTTCAAGCACCAAGGTGACCGCGCTTTGATCGCGGGCAGTCTCGATCTTGCCGTCGAAGGTGACGATTTGCGAGATTTTGGCTGTTTTCTTTGAAGGCAAAACGACAATCTCGTCGTTGAGCTTGAACTCGCCGCCAAAAACCGTTCCTGAAACGCCTCTGAAGTTATCGGTGCGATTCACCATCTGAACGGTCAATCGAGGTGCGTTATGGACACTCTCGGCCACCGGCCAATCCTGCAAATACTGCAGCAGGGTAGGGCCCGAATACCAAGGCATGTGCTGGCTAGCGAAAGAAACGTTATCGCCGGCTAGGGCACTGACCGGAATAAACGAAAAGTCTTTCACCCCGAGACGATCCAGAGACTCACTGAGTTGGCTGACCAAAGATTGGTAAATCATTTCGTCGTAACCCATCGCGTCAAGTTTGTTGATGACCACAGCGATTCGAGTTACGCCCATGACGCTGCAGATGTTGAGGTGTCTCAGCGTTTGGGTGCGAATTCCACGAGTGGCATCGAGCAAAATCAAACCGATGTCGGCACGGCTGGCCGCAACCGCCATGTTGCGTGTGTATTGCTCGTGTCCAGGAGCATCGGCGATGATTAGCCGGCGACCATTTTGCAGGGCCATCGAGCGGTAGGCAACATCGATGGTGATGCCCTGCTCTCGCTCGGCCTCGAGGCCGTCGGTCAACAGGCTGAAATCTATGTCTCCGGCTTTGATAGTTGAACCCGAACGGCGGGTGGTTTTTGCCGAGTCAACCGTGTCTAGTGGCACGCTATCGGTTTCTACCAAGAGTCGACCGATCAGCGTGCTTTTGCCGTCGTCAACGCTGCCACAGGTCACTAGTCGGATCAAGGGTTTGGTCATCAGAAATAACCCTCCGACTTCTTTTTCTCCATCGAGTCCTCATTCGCACCATCGATCAATCGAGTGGCGCGCTCACTCAGGCGCAGGTCGGTAACCTCTTTGACCACAGCCTCGATTGTGTCGGCGTTCGAATCACTGCCGGCAGTAAGTGGATAGCAGCCTAGCGTTCTAAATCTGATTCTGCGAAGTTCTGGTGATTCGCCCGGGTTTAGAGGGTAGCGATCGTCGTCGACCATAATCATTTGATCGCCGCGCCAGACTATTGGCCGTTCTTTCGCGAAGTACAAGGGGCTGACTTTGATACCTTCGAGCTCGATGTATCGCCAAACGTCGAGTTCGGTCCAGTCGCTGATCGGAAAAACTCGCATCGATTGCTCTGGCGCAAGTCTTGGATTGTAGGTGCGCCACAACTCTTGGCGTTGTTGGCGAGGGTCCCAGCGGTGACCCGGTTCGCGAACGCTGAAAATGCGCTCCTTGGCTCGGCTTCGCTCTTCATCTCGACGTGAGCCGCCAATCGCAGCGTCGAACCCGTACTTGTCTAACGCCTGTCTAAGCCCAAGAGTTTTCATCACGCGGGTGTATTCAGAGGCGCCTAGCTTGAACGGTGATGCGCCCTCGGCAACGCCGTCTTGATTGATGTGGACGACTAAATCGAGGCCAAGTTCCTTCGCGGTTTCGTCGCGAAACTCAATCATCTCTTTAAATTTCCACGTGGTGTCGACGTGTAAGACCTTGAAAGGAATAGCCGCCGGGTAGAAAGCTTTTCTCGCTAGATGCAGCAGAACAGATGAGTCTTTACCAATTGAATACAACATGACGGGGTTCTTAAATCCTGCTGCAGTCTCTCGCAGAATTTCTATTGACTCTGCTTCTAGAGCGCGCAAAACCTTGACATGTTGTTCCATGCTTTAAGGCTAATCTAGGTCAATTAGAATCGGCTGCGAATTGCCCAGAGATCGGCAAATACTGGCCTGAAAAGGGTGCTGCTCAAATAGCCCACCCCCGATGATCCGCCGGAACCCATCTTGTGCCCAATGGTGCGTTCGACCATCTTCACGTGGCGATAGCGCCACTCCTGCAGGCCTTCATCCAAGTCGACAAGTGCCTCGCAAATCATGGCCGCTTCGGCATCGTTTCGGTGCACCGAAAGCAGCACCTCTTGCACTCCCGCGTGCTCTGAATAGGGCTTGGCGACATCGCGATTAATGACCTCGGCCGGCACTTTGTGGCCGCGACTGTCGAGATAAAGCAGCGTGCTGTCCCAGAGTGAACGACGTTGCATTGCCGCCTCGACTCGTGCCCTAGCTGGCGAACCAGCAATCAGGTGTTCGGCCATGCCCATTCCCGAATGCTTGTCGGCACCGGCTCCGGCTTGGTCACGACGCCCCAAAACTGCCTCAAACTCGCGAAACTGTGCCGATTGAAATCCGCTGGATGACTGCAACCTGCCGCGAAAAGTATTGAACTGCAGGGGAGTCATGGTCTCGAGGATGTCAAGCTGGCCAACACAGGTCTTCATGATCGTTCGCACTCGACCGAGGATTGCCAGCGAACGGTGCGATTGCCCAGATTCGAGAGTGCGCTGAAGTTCGGCGATTTCGTGAAGCATCTGTTTGAACCAGAGTTCGTAGGTTTGGTGAATCACGATGAAAAGCATCTCGTCGTGCTCGCCATCTGACTCGGGCTGCTGCAATTCGAGCAGCTCATCCACCTTCAAATACGAGATGTAAGTGATTGCCTTTTTGTCTTGCTCACTCATTAGGTAACGCGGCTTCCATTGTCTTCAATCTCGAGATAACGCTTCGAAACCACTAGGTCGCGCATTCGCGAAATTCCATCCCAGATTTCGGTATAACTGGTCGGCAGCGGAGCAATCGCCAAACGGATCGAATCTGGCACTCGGTAGTCGGGAATAGTGTTGGCAAAGGCGCGCATCGCTGCCGCAATTCGCTTGGCTTCTGGATGGCCAACGGTGATGTGGCCACCTCGCTGGTTGTGGTCGCGTGGGGTCAGCAAAGTGAACCCGAGCGGTTCGAGCCACGCGTCATACAGCGCCAAAATTAGTTCGGTGCCCACCGCAGCTTT
>JBEGSA010000055.1:0-5856 GCA_041180145.1 Actinomycetota bacterium
GCCGACTTTGAGGCCTTAGCCATTATTTCCTCCCGAAATTACGCTTTGCACTTGCACCTATAGCCTACTCTCGCCAACGCCCCTATTTGCGGGCTCTGGGGTGTGCCGCTGCATAAATCTCTCGAAGAGCGTCAACCGTAACCAGCGTATAAATCTGAGTCGTCGTGACCGATGAATGACCGAGCAGCTCCTGAACCACTCGCACGTCCGCTCCGCCCTCGAGCAAGTGTGTCGCAAACGAATGCCTCAAGGTGTGCGGTGAAATCTCGCCGGGCAGGTTTGCTGCTTCGGCGGCGTCTGCGATGATCTGCCAGGCGCTCTGTCTCGATAGGCGTCCACCTCTCTGATTGAGAAAGATAGCCGGCGTTCCCTTGCCTCGAACCACGAGACCAGGTCGCACCCTAACCAGATATGACTCCAGAGCCCTCAGTGCGTAGCTTCCCATCGGCACCAGGCGCTCTTTTGAACCCTTGCCAAAAAGGCGAACCATTGAGCTCTCAATCACATCGTCAAGGTCTAGATTCACGACCTCAGAAACTCGGGCTCCGGTTGCATAAAGCATTTCGAGCATGGCTCGGTTTCTTATCGCAATCTCGTCGGCCAGCACGCCATCCGTGTTTTGCGGGTCGGGGCCAGCCGCCGCCAAGAGCGCTTCAATCTGTGCCAAACTGATTGCCTTTGGCAGATTGCGTCTAAGTTTTGGCGGTTTCACGGTGGCTGCCGCATCGCCCTGGGTGATGTTCTCAAGCAACCAAAAGCGGTGGATGCCTCGCACGGCAGCTAGAACCCGAGCGACCGATGAGCTTTTGAGCCCGTATCGAGCGGTCAATTGTTCACCGAAGGCGACGATATTTAGCTCACTTATCTCGCTCGGCTCTGAAACGCCAATTTCGTCGAGAAAGGAAAAGTAGCGGTCTAGGTCTCGAGAATACGCAGCGAGTGTGTTTTTCGAAACGCCGCGCTCGATGGCGAGATGCCTGAGGTAGGCGTCTGCAAGCGGCTTTAGGCTAGTCATTTGCCTTGGTGCCGAGCTTCAGAGCCAAGGCCATCAAACCAACCGCGGCACTTGGGCTGCGCATCTGCGAAGTCAAAACACTCGAGACGGCTTCAATAAGCGGAACCCAAGCCAAATCCATGTCGGTTTCTTCACCCTCGAGCTCTAGGTCGTGCCCTTGATGGCGTAGGCCTTTGGCAAGAAAAATGGTGATGGTTTCGTTGTTTCCACCTGGGGTGGTGTGAAACTCAATGAGTTCAGACCAGTCGTTGGCAATGTAGCCAGTTTCTTCGAGCAGTTCGCGCTTTGCCGCCTCTAGTTTGGCCTCGCCCGGCACATCAAGAAGTCCGGCTGGAATCTCCCAAAGATACTCGCGCACCGGATGACGGTATTGGTTGATAAGCAGAACCTCACCGGAATCGTTGAGCGCGATCACCGCAACTGCGCCGGGATGCGAAACAAACTCACGTACCAGCGGTTCACCGTTGTAGTCAAAAGTTTCTCTGGTGATGTCCCAGATTTTGCCGTGAAAGACAACCTCGCTCTCGGCAATGCCGAGAGAAGCGGGGCGATCTTTAGGCATCCTTTACCTCAAAAAGCTTGTTTGACTCTTGACGCTTGATTGCAGCCGCCACTAGGCCACGGAACAACGGGTGCGCATTCGTTGGACGCGAACGGAACTCAGGGTGAGCCTGAGTCGCCACGTAGTAAGGGTGAACCTCACGCGGCAACTCAACAAATTCGACCAGGTGGTCGTCAGGCGAGGTGCCCGAGAAAACCAAGCCGGCATCAGCGATCTGCTGACGGTAGGTGTTGTTGACCTCATAGCGGTGACGGTGACGCTCTTCGATTGACTCGGCCCCGTAGACCTCGGCGACAATTGAGCCAGGCTTCAATTTTGCTTCGTAGAGACCAAGGCGCATGGTTCCACCCATGTCACCAGAGGCAAGAATATCTACCTGCTCGGCCATGGTTGCGATAACTGGATACTGTGCCTCAGGGTCGAATTCGGTTGACGAAGCGCCAGCCAATCCGGCCTTGGTGCGCGCATACTCGATGACCATGCACTGAAGACCTAGGCAAAGACCAAGGGTTGGAATCTTGTTTTCGCGAGCGTAGGTGAGCGCGCCAAGTTTTCCTTCGATGCCTCGAACGCCAAATCCACCTGGAACACAGATTGCATCGACGTCGCCGAGCTGAGCCGCGGCGCCTTCAGGTGTTTCGCAGGTGTCAGAAGCAACCCACTTAATGTGCACCTTCGACATGTTTGCAAAGCCACCAGCTCGAAGAGCTTCGGTCACCGAAAGGTATGCGTCTGGAAGGTCGATGTACTTACCAACCAGGGCAATGCGAACTTCGTGCTTCGGGTTGTGGACTGCATCCAGTACGGTCTGCCAGCGGCTCCAGTCAACGGTGCTGTCTGGGAATCCAAATTTCTTCACGATGTAGGCATCTAGCCCTTGGTCGTTGAGCACCTTAGGCACGTCGTAGATGCTCGAAGCATCCGCAGCGGTAACGACCGCGCTCTTGTCGATGTCGCACATCAACGCAATCTTGTTCTTGATGCCGTCTGGCAACTCACGGTCGCTGCGACAAACCACGGCGTCCGGCTGAATACCAATAGAGCGCAGGGTGGCTACAGAGTGCTGGGTTGGCTTGGTCTTGAGTTCGCCTGAGGCAGCAAGGTAAGGTACCAGGGATACGTGAACATAGAAAACGTTGTCGCGCCCGACTTCGTGGCGAACCTGACGAGCCGCTTCAAGAAAAGGCTGAGACTCGATGTCGCCTACGGTTCCGCCGATCTCAGTAATGATTACGTCTGGCGCGGGAGTCTCGTGGGCCTGCAAGCGCATGCGGCGCTTGATTTCATCGGTGATGTGCGGGATTACCTGAACGGTGTCACCGAGGTACTCACCGCGACGTTCGCGAGCAATCACGGTTGAGTAAATCTGGCCGGTCGTGACGTTTGCCGATTGGCCCAAATTGATGTCTAGAAAGCGCTCATAGTGACCGATGTCTAGATCGGTCTCGGCGCCATCGTCGGTTACGAAGACTTCACCGTGCTGAAAAGGATTCATGGTGCCCGGGTCAACGTTTAGATACGGATCTAGTTTCTGCATCACGACCTTTAGGCCGCGTGCACGAAGAAGGTTGCCGAGACTCGAGGCGGTGAGGCCCTTACCGAGTGATGATGCAACACCTCCGGTGACGAAAATGTGACGTGTTCTACCGGAATCCAAAGCTTCTGCCATGGAACTTCAGCCTACCATTCGCTAGATTGCGAAACGCCCGACAACACGAAAGTGAGGCGACTTTTTACCTAATTTCCGCTCTCGCGAGGGTTAGAAGTTCGGAGGCGTGCGACTGAGCAGATTGCGAGTCTCCAAGCCCTGAAAGCATTCGAGCAAGCTCTGTGACCCGCTGCGATTCTGTAAGAGCTACCACGTCACTAACGGTGAACTCTTGTCCCGTGGTTTTGAGAACGTTCAAGTGGTGGTTAGCGAAAGCGGCGACCTGGGCAAGGTGGGTAACCACGATGACCTGGGCCTGACTAGCTAACTTGGCAAGTCGCCTGCCCACCTCGATAGCCGCAGCGCCGCCGACACCTGAATCGACTTCATCAAAGATAAACGTCGCGACAGTGGCAGATTTTGCTAGAACGACTTCGATGGCGAGCATGATTCGGCTCAACTCTCCCCCGCTGGCACCCTTGCCGAGGGGTCTTGGTTCTGCGCCCGGATAAGACGAAAGCTGAATCGAGACAATGTCTTTGCCATGGCTCGAAAAATCGGCCGATTCGGTAACGGCCACTACGAGCGATGAACCCGGCATGGCTAGGGCCTTAAGCTCCTGAGTCACTTCGTCGGCTAGAGCCTTTGCAGCCGCTACTCGACGACGACTCACTTCGCTAGCCAACTCGGCCATCATTCGACCAGCTTGAGCTACCTCCTCTTCGAGGGCTTCAATACGTTCCGATGATGAGTCAAGCTCTAGCAGGCGGTCGGATGCCGAACGGGCGAAAAGAAAGACATCGTCAAGGGTTTCGCCATGCTTTCGAATCAACGAGTGCAAAACCGCTCGACGACTTTGAACTAGCTCGAGATCGTTTGCCCCATCGCCTTCGAGCCCAGACACGTAACTCGATAGATCGGTAGCCAATTCACCGAGTTGATAACCGATTTCCTTGGCAAGCTGGGCTAGCCTCGCAAGCTCAGGGTCGTGCTCGGAAACATGCTCGAGTTGCTTTCGGGCAACACCAACTAACCCGATCGCATCTGGGGCACCATCGAAACCTTCAGAAGACAACGCCTCATGCGCGGCGGTTGCGCTGCTGCGCAACTCCTCGACGTGAGTGAGTCGATTTGCCAGTTCGGCAAGCTGTTGATCTTCGCCTTCAATGGGCTGTACGCGCTCGAATTCTTCGAATAAAACTTTTAGACCTTCGGCTTCGGCAGAGCGCTCGGAAATCGATTGTTTGATAGCCGAAAGTTTCATCGAAAGTTCGCGATGAGATTCAAAAGCTTGCCGATAGTTAGCCAGCAGCTCTAGAAATTCACTTCCGGCAAACTGATCGAGTGCCTCGCGCTGTGCAGTCGCCGACTTCAGTCGGAGCTGATCGGATTGCCCATGCACCACAACCAACTGATCGCCCAAATCAGCTAAAACATTAACGGGAATCGCGCGTCCAGAGAGCGATGCTCGGCTGCGCCCCTCGGCAGAAACCGATCGATTCAGGATTAGCTCACCATCGCCACCGCTGGCACCAACTTCGCTGAGCTTCTCGGCGACAAATTCATTACCTGGCACAAACCAGCGACCCTCAACATAGGCCTGCTCTTGTCCGCGTCTAACGGCCGAGCTGTCACCGCGTTCGCCAAGCAGCAAGCCAAGTGCGGTCAGAACCATAGTTTTGCCGGCTCCGGTTTCGCCGGTCAGCACAGTGAGACCCGACTTAAAACCAAGTCGGGCTTCTTGAATTACTCCAAGGTCACGAATGTAGATTTCTTCGAGCATCTTTATCCACGGTTTGCCGAGTTGTCGTCTGGCCCCCGCCAGCCGGCTACCGGCAATGAGAACTTGCGAACCAAACGGTCGGTAAAGGTGCTCTGACGAAGTCGTGCCAAGAGAACCGGTTTGTCGGATTTGCGAACCTCGACTCGAGCGCCCGGCGGCAAATCCCAGGTTCTGCGACCGTCACACCACAAAACACCGTAGCCAGAACTGCGCTTCAATACCTCTACTGCCATCATCGCTTCGGGCTTCACGACTAGTGGGCGCGCAAAAAGAGCGTGAGCGCTCAATGGAACGAGCAACAGGGCTTCAACAGAAGGCCAAACCACCGGCCCCCCGGCCGAAAAGGCATAGGCTGTTGAACCGGTTGGAGTAGCCATCACAATGCCGTCACAGCCAAAGCTCGAGAGTGGGTGCTCTTCGACCTCAACCACAACCTCCAGCATGCGCTCGCGCGCGCTCTTTTCGATGGTTGCCTCGTTCAAGGCCCAGGTGTGAAAAACCTCACGACCTTCAACGATCACAGCTACGTCCAGAGCCATTCGCTCTTTCACGATGTAGTCTCGCTCTACGATTCGCTGAACCGCATCGTTCAGACCATCGCGTTCACTCTCGGCCAGAAAGCCTACGTGTCCAAGGTTGATTCCCATCAATGGAATCTCAAATTCTCGAACAATCTCGGCAGCCTTGAGGATAGTGCCGTCACCGCCGAGCACCATAGCGAGCTCAATTTGGGATAGCGAACAGTGCTGGCCAAGTTCTAATACCTGAGCTGCCACGGCCGTAGGCACAGAAACTGACTTCGGAATCTGCTCCTGAGAGCTCGAAAAAGTTTGAAGCTCTTGAAGTTC
>JBEGSA010000056.1:0-5757 GCA_041180145.1 Actinomycetota bacterium
GAATCGATTCGCAAATTTGTGGTTCTGACCCAAGAACTAAGCGAAGAATCGGGTCACTTGACACCTTCGCTCAAGATCAAGCGCGACGTTGTGATTCGAGACTTTGCCCCGTCGGTTCAAGAGATTTATGAAACCGGCCCGCAGACGCTCGAGGGTGGCGCGCTCTAGGGTCAAACCCAATTGATTGGGTTGGTTACTTCATAAACCAATCTGATTCGCGCAGTTCACGCATAGCAATTTTGCGCTCGGCTGGCTCTAGGCGGTCGAGGTAAAGATAACCATCCAAGTGATCACATTCGTGCTGAAGCATCTGCGCCATCAAACCGCTGCCAGACAACTCGAGCCGGTTTCCATCGACATCAAATCCTTCTGCTAGGGCAAAGGTTCGGCGGGGTGTGTCATGCCAAAGCCCTGGAACCGACAGACAGCCTTCACCGGTTGGCACCAGCTCTCCCCCGAGCTCGATAATTCTGGGGTTAATCAGATAGCCAATTTGACCATCAACGTTGTAACTGAAAGCTCGAAGATTTACACCGATTTGAGGAGCGGCAACTCCGGCTCTGCCCGGCAACTTAGTGGTGTCAACCAAATCATCGATGAGCGCGCGAGTGGCGTCATCGAAAACTTCAATTTGAGCCGAGATCGACTTAAGGACTGGATCGCCGAACAGGCGAATCTCGCGAACAGCCATCGCTTCTAGATCGGGCTATTTAGACCATCGACAACCAGCGCTGCAAGCTCGCGGGCCGCATCGCGGGTGCCTTTTCGAAGCTGGTCGAATCGAATAACCGAACCAGCAGCAAGAGCTGGGTCATAAGGAATTCTCACCACGTGGCGAACACGAGTCTTGAAGTGTTGCTCAATCTCATCAAGTTTGACCAGGTTAGTTCCCTGAGTGGCGGTGTTGAGGGCAACCACTGAGTTTCTGACAAGATCGCCGTATCCGTTTGCCTCGAGCCAAGTCAAGGTCTCCGAAGCCAAACGTGCTTCGTCAACCGATCCGCCCGAAACAATCACAAGTCCGCTTGCACGCTGAAGGGTTGGGCGCATCACCGAGTGCACGATGCCGGTTCCGCAGTCGGTTAGCACGATTGAGTAATAGCGCGCGGCCATGTCGGCAACAACGTTGTAGTCACCCTCGTCAAAGGCTTCTGACAACATTGGGTCGCTATCTGAGGCAAGCACATCTAGTCGGGTCACGTCACGCGAGACCATGGTCGAAAAGTCGGTGAAGCCGTCAACCGCAGCAGCGCGGTTCACTACGTCACGCACGGTGAAGCGGGTCGATTTGCTAACACGCTCGGCAAGGGTGCCGCGGTCTGGGTTTGCATCGATTGCAATAATTCGGTCTTCGCGTGAAAGCGCCAAGGCCATGCCGAGAAGCGTGCTGACGGTGGTTTTACCAACGCCACCCTTGCGGGTCAAGACTGGAACGAACTTGGCTCCGCCATCTAGTGGAGCGCCGATACGTGCGTCTACAGCTTTGCGCTCGCGAACCTTGAGCGAATCGCCTAGATTGATGGTTTTTAGGCTGATTAGGTAAAGGAATCTGCGGAAACCGGACTCTGGAGCTGGACGATTTCGTGCGCTCAGATCGATGAGTCGATCGGCGGTGAGCATTGCTGCGGGCTCAGGCTGGTCGAAAATTTCACCCCGAAGACTGTCACGGCGTGAGTAGTTGGTTTTGCGAACCAGGCCGGTGTCAACGTTGTCAAACTCGCGAGTAAGTCGTGGCTCTTCGGTCACAATTTCGATTGAAGAGGTACTTGGAGTTACATCAACTAGACCAGCGTCGACAGCAATTTCAGCCAGTGAGTGGGTGCGCTCGGATGCTGGAGCGTCGGCTTGTGGTCGTGGTGCCAGAAAGTCGTCGCCCTCTGGTTTCTTGTCCCAAATAGCCATTCGAATCTCCTTGCTTGAGCGCGCACAAAAAGTTCGCGCGTGCGATTAGAAGCCCAAGTTTACCTCAGGAGCGAAATGCTTGCCGAATTAAGCCGTGGGCTCAACAACCAGGATCAAGTCGCCGGCGTCTACCGGGGCAGTCTTGGCGATCGCCAAACGACGAACCGTTCCAGCCACGCTAGCGGTGATGGTTGCCTCCATCTTCATAGCCTCGATGGTTGCAACCGGCTGACCAACTTCGACGTGTGTTCCTTCAACCGTCTGCAGAGTCACGACACCAGCAAATGGCGCTGCAACGTGGCCAAGGTTGTTGGCGTCTGCCTTCTCTGCGGCTACTGTGTCGACAGCGATCTTGTTGTCACGAACGTTGATCGGGCGCAACTGGCCATTCATGGTTGCCATTACCGTGCGGAACCCCTTGGCATCCGGGGTTCCGATTGCCTCGAGGCCAACATACAAGCGAACACCCTTGGCGATTTCAACCACGTGCTCGTGACCTTGCTCAAGGCCGTAGAGGTAGTCGACGGTGTCGATCTGGTCAAGGTTTCCGTAAGCCTCTTGAGACTTCAAGAACTCTGCCGTTGGTGCCGGGAACAGCAATCGGTTCAGCGTTGCACGACGCAAGGCCGAGCTGTCGCCCTGAAGAGCCTCGAGGTCTTCTGTCGAAACCGGTGTGACACCGAACTTTAGGTTCTTGCCGGCAAGCACCTTGGTGCGGAATGGCTCTGGCCAACCGCCCGGCAGGTCGCCTAACTCGCCAGCCATAAAGCCGACAACAGAATCTGGCACATCGTAGTTTTGCGGGTTCTGGGCGAAATCAACCGGATCGGCGTTCACTGCCACTAGGTGCAGGGCGAGGTCGCCGACCACCTTCGAAGATGGGGTGACCTTGGTTGGGCGTCCAAGAATTTCGTTGGCCGCGGCATACATGTTTTCGACCTTTTCGAACTGGTCGCCAAGACCTAGCGCGATTGCCTGCTGACGTAGGTTCGAAAGCTGGCCACCTGGAATCTCGTGCTTGTAGACACGACCGGTTGGACCAGGCAAGCCCGATTCGAATGGCGCGTAGACCTTTCGGACCGCTTCCCAATAAGGCTCGAGCTCGGCAACGGCCGAAAGCGAAATTCCGCTGTCTTGAGGGGTGTGGGCCAAGGCTGCAACCAAAGCCGAAGCCGAGGGCTGGCTGGTTGTGCCTGCCATCGGTGCGCTAGCTACGTCAACCGCGTCAACGCCTGCGTGAATTGCCGACATCAGAGTCGCCAGCTGGCCGCCAGCGGTGTCGTGGGTGTGCAGGTGAACCGGAAGGTCAAAGCGCGAGCGCAAAGCCGTGACAAGCTTCTCTGCCGCTGCTGGCCGCAGGAGCCCAGCCATGTCTTTGATGGCGATGATGTGAGCACCCGAGTCAACGATCTGCTGCGCGAGGTCAAGGTAATAGTCGAGGGTATAGAGCTTTTCCTCTGGGTCTAGCAGGTCGGCCGTGTAGCAAAGGGCAACTTCAGCCACAGCGGTTCCAGTCTTGAGCACTGCATCGATGGCTGGCTTCATCTGGTCGATGTCGTTTAGGGCATCGAAAATGCGGAAGATATCTACGCCGGTCGCGGCAGCTTCGGCAACAAACGCCTCGGTTACCTCGGTTGGATAGGGCGTGTAACCTACGGTGTTTCGACCGCGCAAAAGCATCTGAATACACAGGTTTGGCATTGCCTCGCGAAGAGCCGCAAGTCGCTGCCACGGGTCTTCGCCCAAAAAGCGAAGCGCTACGTCGTAGGTTGCGCCACCCCAGGCCTCAACAGACAGCAACTGAGGGGTCAACCTCGAAACGTATGGAGCCACGGCAATCAGGTCGCGGCCACGAACGCGAGTAGCCAGAAGCGACTGGTGCGCGTCACGGAAAGTGGTGTCGGTGATGGCCACCTGGCTGCGCTCACGCAAATCCTTGGCAAAGCCGGCTGGGCCTAGCTCTAGCAAGCGCTGACGAGAACCGGCAGGAGCCGCAACGTTTAGGTCGATTGCAGGCAACTTGAGTGCCGGGGTAACGTGGTGCGCACGTGGGCCGTTTGGCTGGTTCACAGTAACATCGGCCAACCAAGACAGAATCTTGGTTCCACGGTCTTGCGAAGGCTTTGCGGTGAAGAGCTCTGGGTGCTCGTCGATAAACGAGGTGCTTAGGTCGCCGGTTTCGAAGATTGGGTCGGCAAGCACGGCCTGCAAGAACGCAATGTTGGTTGAAACGCCACGGATGCGGAACTCGGCGAGCGCACGCTTTGCACGCGTAACTGCCGATTTGAAGTCGCGACCGGTGGCAATTAGCTTTACCAACATTGAGTCGAAGTGTGGGCTGACCTCTGCACCGGTTGACACGGTTCCACCGTCGAGACGGATTCCGGCACCGCCAGGCGAACGATAGGTGGTGATTTTTCCGGTGTCTGGGCGGAAGTTAGCGGCCGGGTCTTCGGTGGTGATGCGGCACTGAACCGCGAAACCGTGCATTTGAATCTTGTCTTGGGTTAGACCGAGTTCCGGCAGGCTCTCGCCAGCGGCGATGCGCATCTGGCTCTGAACCAAGTCGACATCAGTGATCTCTTCAGAAACGGTGTGCTCAACCTGGATTCGAGGGTTCATCTCGATGAACACGTGCTTGCCGGCGTTTGCGCCAACCGTGTCAATCAAGAACTCGACGGTGCCTGCGTTCTGGTAACCAATTTGCTGGGCGAACGAGACGGCGTCTCGGTAAAGGGTATGCCGCAGCTCTTCGGTGATTAGCGGTGCAGGAGCGATCTCGACAACCTTCTGGTTGCGACGCTGAATCGAGCAGTCACGCTCGAATAGGTGAACTACATTGCCCTGGGTGTCGGCAAGAATCTGAACCTCGATGTGGCGTGGGCGAAGCACCGCCTGCTCTAAGAACACGCGTGGGTCGCCAAATGCACTCTCGGCTTCGCGAGAGGCCTCGATTAGTGCTGCGCGCAAGTCCGCAGCTTCGGCTACACGGCGCATTCCTCTACCACCACCGCCGGCCACCGCCTTCACAAAGATCGGAAATCCGATTGCCTCGGCCTGACCAACGAGTTCATCAACGTTTGCCGAAGAAGGTGTCGACTTGAGCACTGGCACACCGGCGCGAATTGCCGCTTCCTTCGCGATTACCTTGTTGCCGGCCATTTCTAGAACGTCAGATGAAGGTCCGATGAAGGTGATGCCGTTGGCTTTTGCAGCTTCGGCAAGCTCTGGGTTTTCTGACAAGAAGCCATAGCCCGGGTAAATGGCGTCGGCGCCAGATTCTTTAGCAACTCGGATGATTTCACTCACGTCGAGGTAAGCGCGAACCGGGTGTCCCACGGATCCAATCTGGTACGCCTCATCGGCCTTTAGACGGTGAGTTGAGTTGCGGTCTTCGTATGGAAAGACAGCGACTGTCTTTGCTCCGAGCTCGTAGGCAGCTCGGAATGCGCGAACTGCAATTTCGCCACGGTTGGCGACCAGAATCTTCTTGAACATTGGTTCCTCAAGCGTCGTATGGGCGAACATGAAATTACGGTGACCTGAATAAAAAGGTAGCCTATTCGGGTGCATGTACTTAGCGTCAGCTCCCTCAAGGGAGGAGTCGGCAAGACAACCGTTGCTCTAGGTTTGGCTTCTGCCGCATATGCTCGCGGTCTACGCACTCTGGTGGTAGACCTCGACCCTCAGTGCGATGCATCAACTGGCCTAGGTGCCTTTGGGGGTTCAACAAAAACCGTTGCCGATGTTTTATCTTCGCCCCGGCACGCCGTTGTGCATGACTCAATCGTAGCGAGTAGTTGGGGCAAAGTTCAGTCTGGTCACATAGATGTAATGTTGGGCAGCCCGAAAACT
>JBEGSA010000057.1:0-5612 GCA_041180145.1 Actinomycetota bacterium
ACACCTCACTCAGGTGAATTGAGCCGATTGCTAGGCCGACTGGGCGTTGACCTTTCGCGTGAGAAAATCGAGGCAGATCGTGAAGGCGCAGCGATGTTAGCAGCCGAGCTCACCGGTCAAACCATCTTGCTCAAGGGAAATCGAAGTGTTTTGGCGGTTGGTTCGCAAGCCAAGGCTTTGCCTGCAGCGCCTGCCGCGCTGGCAACGGCAGGCACCGGCGATGTGTTGGCTGGCGTGCTAGGCGCCCTAATCGCAGCAAACTTTGACGCTTTGGGTAAAGCCGAGCTTTCGTTAGCCGATATTGTCGAGGGCGCTGTGGCGTTGCACTCGGCAGCAGCAGAAAGCATTCAAGGCCCGATAGCAGCTCTTGATTTGACCAACGAGATTCAAAAATTGGTGGGGCAAAGCCTTGAAAACTGATCGCCTATTGCACCTGGCTCCGCTATTAATATTTGGCGCGTTTGTGCATTTCTACCTAGCTTGGCTAGGAACCTTGCCGAGTCAGGTAAATCCATATAACGACGTCTCGCTCTATGGCAGTTGGATGCAGGACCTCATGAATTCGGCTTCTTCAATCGTTGCGATTCCAGGCATCTCGAAACCTTTCGTTTACCCGTATCCGGCCGTTGCGCCCATGCTTTTGGCTTTTTTGATCGGGGGTGGAGTTACTTGGCAAACCACATTGAACGCCTGGTTGGGCCTAATTTCAATCGCGAACCTGATCGCTGTTGCCGCACTGGTCAACTGGGGTAAGGGCTCGAATAGAGCATTCGCTGCAGCCTATTACTGGCTAATTTTCTTGGGGTTGCTTGGGCCAGTCGCGCTTGGTCGCATCGACTCGGTCGCCACACTCTTCGCAATTTTCGGTTTGGTCGCCCTGCATCAAAACCGCATTCGCAGCGCCATGATGCTTTTCACGCTGGGTGCTTGGATGAAAATCTGGCCGGTTGCCATGGCTGTCTCGCTCGTCGTGAGTAATGTGCGTAGAAAGGCGCTAGCCGTTACTGCCGCTTGGACAGTTTTTTGCGTAATTTCGACCGGTGTCGTTTTGGGATTGGTTTTGTTCGGTGGGGGCATCGATCAAATTTTCGGATTCGTACTAACCCAAAACAATCGGGGGCTTCAAATCGAAGCGCCCGCTGCGACTTTTTGGCTCTGGTTCGCAAAGTTTGGACTCTTCGAATCCTCAATCTATTTCGACCAGGGGTTGCTAACCAATCAGATTGCCGGGCAAGGTGCTTTCGAGGTAGCTTCGCTTCTTTCACTGGCTATGCTTGTGGCAATTGCCATAACCATATGGCTGGGAATAAAGGCCTATGGAGCGGGCGCCGAATCCAAGGCGCTGTTTGCTGTAATGGGCCTCACCGCAACTCTCGATCTCATTGTTTTCAACAAAGTTGGCTCACCTCAGTTCGAGGGCTGGCTGGCCGTGCCAATCATGGCGGGAATCCTGTTTGGCATTTCTCGCTGGCGCTTTGCAACGATTACCGGTCTCGCGATCGCACTGCTCACTTGCTTGGTTTACCCGGTTACATACATGGATTTGATGGGTTTGGGTTGGCTCAGCATCGGATTGTTGACCGCCAGAAATGCCTTGCTTATCGGCTTGCTTGTTTGGGCGAATCTAAGACTCAAGCAGCTTGGTGATCAGCGGCCCAACGATGTCGCGCTCAATTAAAAAGCCATCGTGACCATAGGCCGACTCAATCACCTGCAAACCGCCGCCGACCATTTCGCCGCCGATGTGATCGGCTATTAGTTGCTGGTCGCCAATCGGAAACAACCGGTCGGAATCGATGCCCGCAACTAGAGATTTTGCCTTAACCGATGCAAGTGCAACTTCCAGTGATTCGCGACCGCGACCAACATCGTGTGAGTTCATCGCTTCAACCAAAGTGATGTATGAATTGGCATCGAATCTTCTGGTGAATTTGTTGCCGTGAAAATCTAGGTAACTCTCGACGGCAAATCGGCCGCCGCCGCCCAAGGGGCTAACGCCAGACTGCCAGGTTCGCTCAAATCTTGCGTTCAATTCGTTGGATGAACGGTAATTAAGCAGGGCCATCCGGCGCGCGAGTGCAAGGCCGCGGTGTGGGCCAAAGCCGGGCTTTTCGTCGTAGTAATTGCCGTCTTTGAACTGGGGGTCGGTCATAATCGCTTCGACCTGAACCGAGTTTGAAGCAATCTGGTCGGCGCTCGAAATGGCTGGGGCAGCAATGACTGCCACGCGGTGTAGGTCATCAGGATAAGAAATCGCCCACTCAAGTGCATGCATGCCGCCCATTGAGCCGCCAATGACCGCATACCAAGTTTTGATGCCGATTAGGTGAGCAAATTCACGCTGAGAATTGACCTGATCTCGGATGGTTAGGTATGGAAACATAGAGCCAAATTCTCGACCGTTGGTATCGAGCGACGATGGTCCGGTAGACCCTTGGCAGCCACCGAGAATGTTGGGTGCGACGACAAAATACTTGTCGGTGTCGATAGCTAGGCCAGGACCAATTAGGTCGCTCCACCAACCCTCGGTTGGGTGCTGTTTGCTGGCTTTGCCTGTGGCGTGCGAATCACCGGTGAGAGCGTGAAGAACCAGCACAGCATTCGAATGCTCATGATTGAGCTCTCCCCAGGTTTCGAATGCGATACGAGCGGTCTTGATTATTCGGCCGCTCTCGAGCTTGAAGTTTGACAGCGTAGCAAACTCTCGATCGCCCGCAGGGTCGCCGTCGCGCCAAGCGCCGGTTGCCGGTGGCCTGCCGACAAGTGAGCGGCGTTCCTCCTCGGTAACGAAGGCTGACGGGACTGTGTCCTCTGAGGTCTGAAAATCCATAGGTGATTAAGCCTATCGGCGCAATTGCAGAATCTCGAACCCGCTACTTGGTTGCTGCGAAGCCTGTCTCTAGATCGGCGAGCAAATCCTCGATTGACTCCAGACCAACAGACAAGCGAACCAGGCCTGGAGTCACACCGGTTGAGACCTGTTGTTCTGGAGTTAGCTGCGAGTGGGTAGTCGATGCTGGGTGAATAACGAGCGAACGAACGTCGCCAATGTTGGCAACGTGGCTGAACAAATTGAGGCTTTCAACGAACTTCGATCCTGCGGTCACTCCGCCAGCGATTTCGAAAGAAACAATTGCACCGGTTCCCTTCGGAGCGTACTTCTTACCTGCTTCAAACCATGGCGAAGAAGGCAGGCCTGCGTAGTTAACCGAAAGAACCTGTGGGTGCTTGACTAGCCACTCTGCAATTGCCTGAGCGTTTGAAACGTGGCGGTCAACACGAAGGCTTAGAGTTTCGATGCCCTGAAGCAGTTGCCAAGCGCTGTTAGGCGAAATGGCTGAACCTAGGTCGCGCAGCAGTTGCACGCGAGCCTTGATGATGTAGGCGATACCGTCGCCAAGAGCGGCCGTGTAGTTGACTCCGTGGTACGAGGGGTCTGGCTCGGTTAGTCCGGGGAACTTGTCTGACTTGCTCCACGCGAATTTTCCACCGTCAACGATTGCTCCTGCAACGACGGTTCCGTGGCCACCCAAGAACTTGGTTGCCGAGTGAACGACAATGTCGGCACCGTGCTCGAGCGGACGAACCAAGTATGGGGTTGCCACAGTGTTGTCGACGATCAAAGGCACACCGTTTGCGTGTGCAATCTTTGATACGCCTTCGATGTCAAGGATTGACACCTTCGGGTTGCCGATCGTCTCAGCGAAAAATGCCTTCGTATTCGGCTGCACTGCCGCTGCCCAATCATCTAGGTTGTCTTGGTCTTCAACAAATGTTGTCGTGATGCCCAGCTTTGGCAGCGTGTATTTGAAGAGATTGTAGGTACCGCCGTAGAGAGTCGACGAAGCAACAATGTGATCGCCTGCCTGAGCGATGTTTAAAATTGCGAAAGTTTCCGCTGCCTGACCAGAAGCGAGAAGAAGAGCCGCGGTGCCGCCCTCAAGTGCTGCGATGCGCTTCTCGGCAACATCCTGGGTAGGGTTCATGATTCGGGTGTAGATGTTTCCGAATTCAGCCAGGCCAAATAGCTTCGCGGCGTGCTCGCTTGAGTCGAACACGTAAGCAGTGGTCTGGTAGATCGGGGTAACAACAGCGTTAGTAGTTGGGTCCGGTGATGCACCGGCGTGAATCTGTGCAGTATCAAAACCCCAGTTGCTTGAATCGGTGCTCATTATTACCCCTAAAGATTAAGTAGATTTTTGCCAAACGTATCTGGCAATTCCTTCGCCTGCGAGTCTGCACGCAACGCAGCGTAACAATGGTCTAGCTATTGCTTGCCTCTCTAAGGGCATCGAACGCCAATGAAGCCAACAACGCTGCCCCATCAGCCAAAATGCTGTCGTCGAAAAGCGCCTTGTTCGAGTGGTTTGTTGCCGCCTGAAGGTGGTCAACTGAAGGCGGGCAAGCACCCATAAAGATAAATGCGCCGGGAACAGCATCTAGCACCGAAGCGAAGTCTTCGCCGCCGGCAATCGGGTGCTCCATGCTCCAATAACGACCAGGCCCGAAGGCTTCATCAATGACGGTCTCGACTCGATCAATCGCCTCAGGCGCGTTCATAAGCACTTTGGTAGCCGGGTGAAACTTAACTTCAGCGGTAACTCCGTGAGCCTTGGCGATACCGTTGAGTAGCTCAGGAACAAACTTGCGGATGCGCTCCGAATTCTCTTTCGAGAAGGTTCGGATGGTCGCACCGAAAGACGCCGTTTCAGGAATCACGTTGTCGGTGTGGTCATCGCCGGCTTTGATCCAACCAGTGTTTATCACGACGGGCTCGAAGGCACTAAATTTTTTGGCAACCATGGTTTGGAGGGCCTGAATCGCTTCGACCATTGGAGTGATTGGGTCTCTTGAAAGCCACGGCATCGAACCGTGGCCGCCGGCACCCTTGAAAGCGACCGTCATACCTCCGGCTGCCGCCATTAGTGGTCCTGGTCGTGAACCAAACATTCCGAGCGGGTAAGAACTAAAAACGTGAATTCCGTATGCAGCTATCGGAAGTTCACCGCTGACCATCAGAGCGCCTTCGTCGATCATCACGTCGGCACCGCCGTGGCCTTCTTCGCCTGGTTGGAACCAAACGATAACGTCACCCTTTAGTTCATCGGCGTGCGTCGCTAAAAGGTGCGCTGCGCCAATTCCTATTGCCATGTGAAGGTCGTGGCCGCAAGCGTGCATGTAGCCATTGGTTGATGCAAAGTCCAGTCCGGTGTCTTCAACCACGGCAAGGGCATCCATGTCGGCACGAAGCAATACGGTCGGTCCTGGTTGGCCACCCTTGATGTGTAAAACGGCAGAGGTAGTGTCTTTGCCCAAGGTGATTTCGCCAAGTCCGTGAATCGATGCCAGAACGCGCTCGAGGGTCTTTGGCAGTTGAAGACCAAACTCGGGAATCTGGTGGAGTTCTCGACGAATACCCTGAAGGGTTTCGAGATATTTGCTTGCCTCTGCGACAAGAGATGACGGCTTCGTTGCTTCGCTCATGACGCCATATTGCCACCTTTAGGCTTAGAACATGTTTTTCGAGCAGATGCACCCTAGCTGGCAGGCTGTGTTGCTCTCGAAAAAGCCACTTCTCGATGCAATTGAATCGAAGGTTTTGAGCTTAGGCA
>JBEGSA010000058.1:0-5165 GCA_041180145.1 Actinomycetota bacterium
CCGAGAGCGTTCGGTGGAGTGTTGCTAGTTGCCGCAAATCTCACGCCGTGCTTCTCAAGTTCATTGAGCAATCGAGACATCATCATGGTGTCTCCTGGGTCATCCAACTCAAACTCATCGATGCAAACCAGCTCAAATCTACTCAAAGCTTTTACAGCTTCAGCAAATCCCAGTGCGCCTATCAGGCTTGTGTATGCGATGAAGCTACCGAACGCCTTTCGCCCGTGGAAACTGTGCCAAATGGCTGCAAGTAAGTGAGTCTTACCGACGCCGAAACCGCCGTCAAGGTAAACACCGGTGGCATCAGGCTTACTCGTCTTAGAGAAAAGCCGCCGTTTAGTGCTTGCTTTCCCAAAGTCTCGGCAACGCTTCTGTGCTTTTGCCTGCGAATCAAATTCAACATGTGGAATGTAGTTTTCGAACGACGCGTTTTCAAACTCACGCGGAGGAATTAGTTCGGCAAGCAATTCGGCTACTGTAGCTTGAGGCTGACGTGCGGCGAGAGACTGAAATTGGGGTGACTTAGTTGACAATTATTACCTTGCGGGATGACGGAAGCCAGAACTGCGCTTAACCTTGTTGTATTGCCTTCAAGTCTAATAACCAAGGGAAAAACACTGATGCCCATCGCACCCGATTCAAACGCCAAATTCAATGAATACGCCCATCCCAACGCGCTCGTTAGCACCGAGTGGCTCGAGGCTAATTTGGGTAGCGAGGGACTTGTCGTAGTTGAATCCGATGAAGACGTTTTGCTCTACGAAGTTGGCCACATCCCTGGAGCAGTCAAAATTGATTGGCACCTCGACCTAAATGACCCAATCACCCGTGACTACATCGATGGTTCCTCATTCAAAGCTCTGATGGAGCGTTCGGGAATAAGTCGCGATACGACTATCGTCATCTACGGAGATAAGAGCAACTGGTGGGCGGCTTACGCTCTTTGGGTTTTCAAGCTGTTTGGTCATGAAGATGTTCGATTGCTCGACGGCGGTCGTGAAAAGTGGATTGCCGAGGGTCGTGAGATCACTCGCGATGTTGCTGCAGTAGCGCCCGCCAATTACCCGGTTGTCGTTCGCGACGATAGTCACATTCGTGCTTTCCGGGATGACGTTTTGTCTCACTTCGGTAATCCCCTAATCGATGTTCGTAGCCCACAGGAGTATTCCGGTGAGCGTACCCATATGCCTGATTACCCAGATGAAGGCGCCTTGCGCGGTGGACACATTCCGTCGGCGGCTTCGGTTCCATGGGCAAAGGCTGCCGGCGAACTCGGAGTGTTCAGGTCACGCGCAGAGCTGGAAGACATCTATCTAACCGGAGCTGGACTCAAAGCGGGCGATAACGTCATTGCTTACTGTCGAATCGGGGAGCGTTCGAGCCACACTTGGTTCGTATTAAACTACCTGCTCGGCTTCTCAGGAGTTCGCAACTACGACGGTTCTTGGACAGAGTGGGGCAGCCTTGTTGGTGTTCCAATTGCCAAGGGCACCGAGCCTGGTCTAGCGCCTTCTCCTCGATAATCAATGCTGCAATCTCTCGAAGCCTTGATCGACGATTTCAACTCAATCGGCGTGAAAGATCGACTTACTCTGCTGTTGGAATACTCGGACAATCTTCCGGATTTACCACAGAGGTATTCTGACCATCCAGACCTACTTGAGCGGGTTGAAGAGTGCCAATCCCCCATTTATCTTTTTGTTGAGGTAGACACCGCTTCGAAAGTTCACCTTTTCTTCAGCGCACCCGCTGAGGCCCCAACTACCCGAGGTTTTGCGAGCATCCTTCACGAAGCTTTAGATGGAAAAACTGCTGAGCAAGTACTGGCGGTAGATGAAGACTTCGCAAACCGTATTGGCCTAGCCGAAGCCGTGTCACCCCTTCGAATGCGTGGAATGAGGGCGATGCTTCACAGAATTAAACGTCAGGTTCGCGAGAAGTCTTCGTCTTGAACGATCGAATAATTCAAGAGCGAGATTTAGAAGCCAGCCGCGTGACACTATTTCACGCGGTTACTTTGGCTGGCGATTACTTGGACGATTCAGGCAGTTCACGCGGAATATCAAACAGTGCGGACCTCGGGCTCCTTCTTCAGGCCAGGTCAGAGAACGACGTAGCAGTCACCGGTGGCGGCACCGCTAGAGCCGAGAAACTCAATTCGACGGCAAGGTGTTCAATCTGTTTGGTTTCAAATTCCCTCAATACTCTCTCACTGCCCCTGCTTAAACCTGCCGAAGGGCACAAAGTACTTCTTGCTTCGTCGAATCCAAGCCTGTTAGCGGCTGCATCTAAGCAGACCGTTGTCGAATGCATAACACTTATCGATGGTTTACCCCTGGCCAAACAACTGGTTGAGTCACTGCGCTCTCGTGGATTCAAAAGAATCTTGCTAGAGGGAGGGCCGCAATTAATCCAAGCATTTTCCAGTGATGGATCGATAAACGAGGTCCATCTAACGGTCACTGGCTCACGATCGAAAATGACCCTAGAAGAGGCACATGCCTTCGTCGGGGGTATTTCCTACTTACCGAGATCAAGCGACTCCTTGACATTGAATTTCGACGGTCTCAACAATTACCTCGTATGGCTTCCTAGCGGCGTGGCAGCTTAGAACAAGTGGTCGCGAACCATAGCCTTGTTTGGTGATTGAGTTCAAAGCGCAAGACGCCTCTTCGGCAGAATTTCGACTTGCTCTCGAATCCCTGCGTGGCACTGATATTCGTGAAGAACTCATCGTTGAAGAGATTGCTGCTCCTCCAAATCTCGCTACAAACGCCATCGCCTTTTCGGCGAGCATTGCTGCACCAGCGGTCGAGGATGTATCCACTGATCTCGGAACTGGCCGATTTGTTTTGCTTTGGGAGCCACAGGAGCAGGAGGGTTGGGCGAGCCGATTTCGTGTGATTTGTTTTGCCAAGTCCCCGCTTGAGACAAATATTGGCGCTGACGAATCAATTTCGGATGTTTCTTGGGCTTGGTTAACCGAAGCACTTGAAAATCGTTCGGCTGATTACACCGCCGAAGCTGGTACCACCACCAGGATCATCTCGTCTGGATATGGCGCTCTAGCAGCTCAAAGTGACCACGCTGAGCTTGAGATGCGCGCCTCCTGGTCTCCGGTTAACATCGATGTCGCCGCTCACCTCGAGGCTTGGCAGGATTTGGTTTGCATCATGTCGGGTTATCCTCACCTACCTGCTGGAGTTTCTAAATTTACGATGCGAGCACGGCCTTGAGTCAAGAAGCGGAAAAAACTGAGGAGCCAGTTGAGATTTTGCCACTGCTGTCGATACCTAGGGCCAAAAGTGTTGTACTCATTGAAACAGTAGATCAGCTAAACAATGCGATTTCGGATTTAGCCTCTGGCGCTGGACCATTCGCAGTTGATGCGGAGCGAGCATCCGGGTTTAAGTACTCCCAACGCGCCTACTTAATTCAAATTCACCGCAGGGGCGGTCCCATTTTTCTAATCGATCCAATCGCAGTGGCAGAGGATTATGACGGGGATTCAGGCGCCGAAAGCTTCGTCGAATTGGCTAGATTGCTTAGTTCGGCACCTTGGATTCTTCATGCTGCTAGCCAGGATTTGCCTTGTCTCAGGGAACTTGGTTTAGAGGCGCCAGAGCTATTCGATACCGAATTGGGTTCCAGACTTGCTGGATTACCCCGGGTTGGATTGGGCGCAGTGACTGAGTACTTTCTCAAACTTAGACTCGCCAAGGAACACTCGGCTGTCGACTGGTCAACTAGACCGATGCACCCAGACTGGCTTAACTATGCGGCACTGGACGTTGATGTTCTTCACGAACTATGGGATGAACTTTCAGCAGAACTAGAGTCGCAAGAGAAAACAACTTGGGCGACAGCCGAGTTTTCGGCGATCTTGAATGCTCCCCCAAAGCAGCCCAAGACAGAGAAATGGCGTTCGACAACTGGTCTATCTGAGGTCAAGGACCAGCGAGGATTAGCTATCGCTCGAAGCGTTTGGGAAGCTCGCGAGCGTCTAGCTATGAAACTAGACGTGTCTCCGGGTCGTCTAATACCAGATTCATCGATAATCTCGCTTGCCAAGAATCCAGTTGCAACCCGACCGGAACTGGCATCAAATCGCTCTTTTGTTGGCCGCGCAAGCCGCAGTTACCTCGACACCTGGTGGGCCGCTCTCCAAGAGGCCATAAACACGAGGGATCTTCCACCTTTGAGATTGCCCATTAGCGGCATACCGAATCATCGAGTTTGGGCGAACCGATTCCCAGATGCCCATGCTCGCCTGCAGGAGCTAAAACCAGCAATCGCAGCGATAGCGGATGATGTGAATGTCCCACTCGAGAATCTGCTTACGCCTGATTACCTGAGACAACTTGCTTGGGAACCACCTGAACAGATCTCAGGAGAGTCTGTTGCATCATTCTTGAGCGACCTTGGGGCAAGGCAGTGGCAAGTCAAGTTGGTCAGTGATTCTTTGGCACAAGCCCTAATAAAAATGCCACAGCAAGCAACGCAAACTGAAGAGTCAGAGGTTAGTTAGGTTTTGCGTGTGGCACCTTATGTCCGCTGACCTGAGCCAAAATGTCTGCCGAAATTTGCTTTGCGGTTAGGCCTGTTTCTTCGAAAATCTCGCCCCGAGATGCGTGATCAATAAATCGATCAGGCAGACCAACCTCGTTCAAAGCAGTGTCGACTCCAGCCGCGCGCATCTCTTGGCGAACCCTGGTGCCAATGCCTCCAACTCGGATGCCATCTTCGATAGTGACAACTAAACGATGTTCTGAAGCGAGTTTGATAACCGAATCAGCAACTGGGATTACCCATCGTGGATCAATGACGCTACAACCAACACCGTCGAGTTCAAGCAGCTCAGCAACGCTAAGCGCCAATTCAGCCATGCTTCCAACCGCTACCAGCAGCACGTCTTTCTTAGAAGCCCTGCGGAGCACGTCCACGCCGTCAGACAGTCGCTCCACAGCGTCTATGTCAGCGCCAGCGTTTCCTTTTGCGAAGCGAAGCACAGTTGGAGCATTAGAAACGGCAACAGCCTCGTTTAGCTCTTCTTTGAGTGTTCTAGCGTCACGTGGGGCGGCGATGCGAATACCTGGCACTAGTTGCAGCAAAGAAAGATCCCAGACACCGTGGTGACTTGGTCCATCTGGTCCGGTTACGCCTGC
>JBEGSA010000059.1:0-4598 GCA_041180145.1 Actinomycetota bacterium
CTAGCATTGGCCCGCCTTGATGAATCTGTCGAAATCACCAAGCAACCAACCGATTTGGTGGCCCTTGCACGAGACGCCGCGAAGGATGCGTCTGCCGCCGATAGTCAACGAGAAATTCGGGTGACCGATGAATCAGGTGAAGTTTTATCGAATAAGGCCAAACTGACTCTTCTCGCCGACGCCTCGTCGCTACGTCAGGTATTTACCAACCTTCTCGCGAACGCGTCAAGATTCTCACCCGAGGGAGCCTCTATCGAGATTGCTCTGCACGATAATAAGTCGCACGCGTTCGTCGAAGTGCGTGATCACGGCGAGGGTGTTCCCGAGCAGTTGCGCGAAAAGATCTTTGAGCGCTTCTATCGCGTCGACAATTCCCGCAATAGCGAGACCGGTGGTTCTGGCATCGGCCTCTCGATTGTTTCAACAATCGTCGAACGCCACGGCGGAACCATCGTTGCCGACGAAACCCCTGGTGGTGGCGCTACTTTCCGCATCTCGCTTCCGAAGAAGTAATCCACATATTCTTCATCGGCGCTGAACGTAATCGTGGTTGTCGGCAAACTTGGGGCATGACCCAATTCAGCGTTGATAGCGAGCGCGTTATGGCCGCCAATCTTGCCATTCAGAGCACCATCACTCGGCTCAGTCACGAGAGCGATAATCTTCATTCACAACTCATCGGGCTGCAATCCTCTTGGACAGGCGCAGCCTCCAATAGCTTTCAAGAACTCACCGCACGATGGAAAGCGACTGCCGCAACGGTAGATGCTCAGCTTGCCGAAGTGGGCCGAGCGTTGGCAACTGCGGCTACCCAATACGCCGAGATCGAATACTCCAACCAGCGCCTCTTCTTGTAGTTCGAAGCCGTCCGGAAGTTCGAACGAATGACCGCTTAAAGCAGAAGGGCGACCACCGAAGTGATCGCCCAACTGCTTTAGAACTATTAGAAGTCCATGCCTCCACCTGGAGCTGCAGGTGCGGCAGCAGCTGGCTCTGGCTTTTCGGCAACAACGGCCTCGGTGGTCAAGAACAAACCAGCGATAGAGGCGGCGTTCTGCAAAGCAGAGCGAGTCACCTTCACTGGGTCATTGATGCCAGCCTGAAGCATGTCAACGTATTCACCGGTCGCGGCGTTTAGGCCCTGACCAGAAGGAAGCGATGCAACCTTCTCGGCAACTACGCCAGGCTCTAGGCCTGCGTTGATTGCGATCTGCTTTAGTGGAGCCGAGATTGCAACGCGAACGATGTTCGCGCCGGTGGCCTCGTCGCCGGTTAGGTTTAGCTTCTCGAAAGCGGTCTTGCCGGCCTGAAGTAGCGCAACGCCACCACCAGCAACAATGCCCTCTTCAACGGCAGCCTTTGCGTTGCGAACTGCATCTTCGATGCGGTGCTTGCGCTCCTTTAGCTCAACCTCGGTTGCTGCACCAGCCTTGATTACTGCTACACCACCGGCAAGCTTGGCTAGGCGCTCCTGAAGCTTCTCGCGGTCATAGTCGCTGTCGGTGTTCTCGATCTCGCGACGAATCTGCTCAACGCGACCAGCGATCATGTCGTTGTCGCCAGCACCCTCAACGATGGTGGTTTCATCCTTGGTGATGACCACCTTGCGAGCACGACCAAGAAGGTCAAGGGTTACACCCTCAAGCTTTAGGCCGACCTCTTCAGAGATAACCTGACCACCGGTCAAGATTGCAATGTCTTGCAACATAGCCTTGCGACGGTCACCAAAGCCAGGAGCCTTGACGGCGACTGACTTGAAGATGCCGCGGATCTTGTTAACGATCAAGGTAGCCAGCGCCTCACCATCGATGTCTTCGGCGATGATCAATAGTGGCTTGTTTGCCTGGATCACCTTGTCGACGATTGGAAGCAAGTCCTTGATGTTTGAGATCTTTGAGTTTGCGATTAGAACGTAGGCGTCTTCTAGAACTGCCTCTTGGCGCTCAGGGTCGGTGACCATGTATGCCGAGATGTAGCCCTTGTCGAAGCGCATGCCCTCGGTTAGCTGAAGCTCAATGCCAAAGGTGTTTGACTCTTCGACGGTCACAACGCCCTCGCGGCCAACCTTGTCGATTGCCTCGGCGATTAGGTCGCCGATTTGGGTGTCGCCTGCAGAGATAGACGCAGTAGCAGCGATCTGCTCTTTAGTCTCGACTGGCTTTGCGTTGTTGATGAGCTCTGCGATGACTGCCTGAACTGCCTTCTCGATGCCCTTCTTTAGGCTGATTGGGTCGGCGCCAGCAGCGACGTTACGGAGGCCTTCGCGAACCAAGGCCTGAGCCAACACGGTTGCGGTGGTGGTGCCGTCACCGGCAACGTCGTCGGTCTTCTTTGCAACTTCTTTAACCAACTCGGCGCCGATGCGCTCGAATGGGTCGTCTAGCTCGATCTCTTTAGCGATAGAAACACCATCGTTGGTGATGGTTGGGGCGCCCCACTTCTTTTCGAGAACGACATTACGACCGCGTGGGCCGAGGGTTACCTTGACGGTGTCAGCGAGGATGTTAAGACCGCGCTCTAGACCGCGACGGGCTTCCTCATTGAAGTGAATGATTTTTGCCATTTTGGTTTCAATCTCCTGTAAGTATTTAGCACTCGGTGGGTTTGAGTGCTAACACTATTTTGGCACTCTCCCCATGAGAGTGCAAGCGCGGCACAAACAGAAAAATGCCCTCCCCCGAAGGGAAGGGCATTTTCGAAACCTAGGCGGTCGCTTAGATTACGTGTACGTTGTCTGCCTGAGGACCCTTGTCGCCGTTCTTTACTTCGAACTCAACGCGCTGGTTTTCCTTAAGCTCCTTGTAGCCATCTGACTGGATTGCTGAGAAGTGAACGAATACGTCCGCTCCGCCATCCTGAGTGATGAAGCCGAAACCCTTTTCAGCGTTAAACCACTTGACGGTACCTTGTGCCATTGCTTTACTCCTGTTGCTATATGAACAACCGTGACTAGATGCCCGGTTGAGTCGCATAGAAAAAGAGCTGTTGCTACGGATACTGCTACGACCAAGGTCAAGCGTAGCCCTATTACCTAGCAGAAGATAGAGCCCACAACCACTTATTTACCAGAGGTTATCAAAGGGTTATAAGGGCTAATTGCTCTTCAATTCGAAATCCTCGCCCAAAACCAGGGTTATGGGGCCAGTGTATTTCGTAGAAATCTCGATCGGGTAATCGCCAACAGCTTTGGCCAAGTCTGCGGCCTCGGCCTTGAAGGCTTCATCGGTGATGAAGATCGTGGTGGTTTTCACTTTGATTAGGTTGTCGTTTGAATCGACCAAATTGATCGCGGTTAAAACGTTGAACCCAGCTGTCCTCAGCGCCTCGCCCACCTTCGCGCCCAGGTCGCCAACCTTGCCATCCAAGACATTCACACCAGGGTCGGTAATGGCAGGCGCCTGCGAAGCGGTACCAAAACTGATGTCCCCGGAGTACATGGTCGCGTTGTCGACGATTTTCAAAACACCGTAACCGACTCCTGCTACTACTGCAGCGGCAACGAAGATTCGAACCCACTCAATAAGCCGGTGTCTAGCTGTGCGGCGCTCTCGATGACGGCCGCCGTGTGGCTCGACCGCATCAAATTCGTCAATCGGGAACTTTTGCGCCATGAATCCTGCTTAATAAAATCGAACGCCCGAATGGGCATGCTTAATATTAGGCAACGAAAGGCACGAAGTGGACTATCCAGTAAAGAAGACCGACGAACAATGGAAGGCCGAGCTAAGCGAGTTTGAGTATCACGTGCTGCGCCAGGCTGGCACCGAGCGCGCTTATACCGGCGAGCTTCTTGAAGAACACCGCGTCGGCACCTTTTCATGTCGGGGTTGTGGTGCTGAGCTTTTCAAGAGCCAAACTAAATTTGATTCGCACTGCGGTTGGCCAAGCTTCTACGAGCCAAAAGCCGGCGATGCCGTCGAATTGATTGAAGATCGCAGTCACGGAATGTTGCGAACCGAAGTTCGGTGCGCTGCCTGCGGCTGCCACCTTGGCCACGTTTTCGAAGATGCCCCACAAACACCAACCGGCGACCGTTACTGCATAAACTCGGTCAGCATCACCTTCACCGAGGGGTAAGGGCTTAGGCTGGCGTCATGAGTGAAAACAACGAAGAATTCAAAGCCTGGGCCGAAAAGAAATGGGGCAACAAGAAGGCCACCACAGGCGGCGGAATCTACTTTCTGGGTTTTGTTGGCGCTGCAATTTACTATGTCTCGACGGCGACAGATTTTTGGATGGGCGCCCTTGGCGTGCTGAAGGCAATCGTTTGGCCCGCTTTTCTAGTCTTCTCAGCGCTCAGCGAATTGGGCGGTTAATAGTAGGCTTGTAAGGTTGCTTCGGCAACAAGCCGACTTGGCGCAATTGGCAGCGCACCGTACTTGTAATACGGGGGTTAGGGGTTCAAGTCCCCTAGTCGGCTCCAAAGATTCAATTGACTAGGGGACATTCAAAGACTGCCTCGCAGTCTTTGCTAGTCGGCTCCAAAGATTCAATTGACTAGGGGACATTCAAAGACTGCCTCGCAGTCTTTGCTAGTCGGCTCCATACAAAAAACCCCAGAGTTTCCTCTGGGGTTTTTGCATAACTAGAAGTTAGTT
>JBEGSA010000060.1:0-4493 GCA_041180145.1 Actinomycetota bacterium
TATGACGAAGCTGGAAATCCGATTGCAGTGGTCATCAACTTTGCGGGCCACCCTCACCACGACTTCAAGCTTGGTTTGCCTAGCAGCGGAGCATGGGATGAAATTCTCAACACCGATGCCAGCGAATATGGTGGCTCAGGGGTTGGCAACTTTGGTCGCATCGAAGCGAACGGAGATGGAAGCCACGGTCAGCCGCATTCGGCCACGATTTCGGTGCCGCCTCTCGGTGCAGTTTGGTTTAAGCCAGCTAAATAATAAAAAACCGACTTTCGAGCCGGGGTTTTTTTAATAAAGCATCGAAGCCAAAGTTCGACGAGCCGCCGAAACCTCTGGTGAGTCAGGCGGGCATACTTCGAAAAGCTCGATGAGATGCTTGCGCAATACTTCGCGATCGGTGGCGTCTGAGTTGGCAAATCTGGTGAGAATTGCTGAGAAACCTTGCGCCGGGTGCCCCACGGCAACGAAGGCATCAGCCTTGAGCAATAGGCCCGCTAGGTCTTCAGGTATTGAAGCCAAAATCGCTTCGAAATCAATCTTGTCGGTACGCAGTAATAATTTGGCTTGCGCTAGACCGCTTTTCGCCAAAGCGTCTGCAGGGCTCTCTGCTAACTGGGCTTCGTATTGCGAAATCGCCTCGGCGTAGTTGCCGGCATCAATTGCGGCATAGGCGGCCTCGTGGCGCGGTGGTAAGCGCGGAGCTTCTTCTACGATGGTTTCATCAACGACGAGGTTGCCGGTCAAACCATTTTCGCTGGCGACCTGAAGCATGCGATCGAAAACGGTAACCAAAGCCTCATTCGGCTGGTCGCCGCTAAAAAGCGGAACGGGTTGCCCCTTTAATACCGCAACGACGCTCGGCGCCTGGGCGATTTGAAAAGCCTGGGCGATTTGCGCCTCATTGTCGACGTCGATTTGAACCAGCAAGATTCGCCCATTTTGAGCCTTGATCAGCGCCTCGAGCTTGGGACTTAGCGACTTGCTCTGATCGCCCCGCTCAGTTTGAAAATCAATCACAACCGGCACACTGTTTGAAATTTCGAGAAGGCGTTTTAAATTGTTTTGGTTTCCACGCATGACCAGTGAAGGCACAACTTGGCTATCACCAACGGTGGGTTCAGTACTAGAAGCCGCTGCGCTCGGCTCTTGCTTGCGCAAGCTAGAAAGGTCCATCGCACCAGCCAGGCTGGCTCTTGACATGAAATCTGACACTAGAGACTCCTCACGCTCAGCAGGCCTTGGGTGACACCCAAAAGGCGGATTCCTTGCTCATCAGAAAGCGCAGGCACATAAAACAGCAACATATCGCCATAAACCGACTTCACACCTGTTGTCGAACCGTCTGCTCCGAGCAAAATCTTTTCCTGGCCGGTCACCGCAACCGCAGAAATTCGTCGAATCGGTTTGATGGTGTAAGTGTCGGTCATATAGACAGCCACCAACGCACCACCCGCACTGGTTGCCAGTGATTGAACGTTTTTATCGCCGAGCGCGTGAGTGAAGGTGATTTTTGCAGTGGTTAGCGTTGCCACCTGACTCTTCTGGCTCTCAGAAACTTGCTTATAAAACTCGTCCTTGGATGTATCAAAGAGCCCCGCGCTCAAGCTACTCGCGCCGCGGTTAATCACGTCACCGTATGCCGCTGGAATACTTTGAGGCGCAATCTTTAGGAACACCGAAGCGGGGTCAACCGGGATGGCGCCGGCATCAGCTGCTGGCACCTCGGGAATCTTGGCTCCCGGCATAAGACGAACATTGAACCAAACGCGATAGTTTTCGCGTGGGCTGCGCTGCTGAAGAATCAGCATTTGAGGAAGAGCCGCGTCACCGCGCTCGTCGGTGACCGCCATAACGGTTCGAGGCCAAGTGCTCGAGGCCGCAGGCAGACTGAAGGTAATTGGTTCACCAACAACTGCAGGTGTGGCAGCGACTGAAGATGACTTGGTGCGCAGGTAGTAGTTAACGGCACGAAGCGACAGTGCTGGGCCGGCAAATCTAGAGGTGAGCAACTTTTTATCTAGCGCTTCATCGGCTAACGAAGCAGCATTACTCACCGAACCTAGTATTCGCTCCAATTGCTTCGCCGTAACGACTGCTGGCGGCACTTCGATTTGTTCTGCTGATGCGCTCGGAGTCGGTTCACCCGTGGGTGTCGAGCAGCCAGACAAAAGCCCAAGCACAACCAACGATGCCGGAATAGCCACAAATGCACGGCGAGACGATCTGCGGCCTCTTACCGGCGCAAGCGAAGCGCGTTTTCTTGCGCGGTACTGAGGTGGCTTTGGGGCCTTGGGAGTCTTTCGCTTTGGCCCGCTCTTTCGGCGAATCGATCGGTATGTGAGCCAATTGAAAAGCAGAGCAGCAAAAAGAAATGCAGCTCCAGAAATCAAGAAAATGTTTGACCAGGTAAGGTCGTGATAGATCGGCCAGATGATCTCGATATTCCCCGGAGCAGCTAGCTTTCCGTTGCTTGCGACCAGAACCGCAACTTCATCCGAGGATTTGACTCGCAGTTGAGCCTTCTCAATCGAAGCGCTTTCTTCACGCCAAAGGTCTGAACCGGCAGGCACGGCAAAAACCGAATCGCCCGGGTGCTCAACAAAAGTCAGCGTTCCTTCAGCAATCTCGAGGTTTTGATACTTGCTGCTGCCAACCCAAGCCATGACGTCAGATTCGCGACCACTGCTCACGAAGGCATTCTTGGCGCCAGAAACGCGAATGATCGGGTTTCCAGGATTGAGGCTGATTACCGAATTGGGAATAACGGTGTAGGGAGCACTGGCGTCAACTTTGATAGATGCCGATGTTGAAGGTGGCGGTGCCCAAATAGTGCGCTGACCCAATCCAACCAACATGAAAATGACGGACAGGATAAACAATGCTGCGGCAATCCAAAAGCGCATCGAAAATCCAATCAGGTAAACTTGGGGCTTAGCAACAAGCCCCTTTATTCTACCGAAGTGCCTAGGAGCCCTACTTTGTCAGGCGAAGAGACCGAATTCCCAATAGCCATGCGTGGCTACGAGCGTGGTCCCGTTGACGATGCCCTGCTAGACCTTCGCAAAGAAATTTTGCAGTTGTCTGCCTCGAATGCCCAACTAGCAGCCGAACTAAAGAGCGCCACCAAGCGCCTTGAACAGGCCGAAGCTCAACTGAATGAGGTCGGCGACCCTACTTATACGGGTGTTGGTGCCCGTGCAGCCCTGATTTTGAGCGCAGCCGAAGATCAAGCTGCACACCTAACCAAAGAGGCAAACCTCGAAGCCGAAAAACTGCGTCGTGAGTTGGCGCACGAAATCGACACCCAGCGCGGCGAAGCCAAGGGCTACTACGACTCTTTGGTAGCTGAGGCACAACGCAGGGCTGATCGAATCATCAACGCCGCTCGAAGCGACTACGACGAAATCATCAAACAGGCTCGCAGCGAGGCCGGTGCAATAGCCGACGAATCAACGCGCGAGGCAAGCTCAATTCGCGGAGCGATTTCTACCGAGGTCGCCAAGATGCGAGCCAATGCCAAGCGAGAGATTGAATCAAATAAAGCCAAAACCGATCGTGATTTAGCCGAGCGAAAGCTGATGGCCTTCCGTGACAACACTCGTGAAATCGACCTAGAGTTTGCCACCTCACTGCTCACCGAGCAAGCACGAATCGACCTTGAGCTTGAACTAACCGCGAGGCGGGCCGAGGCCGAAGCCGAATACCTTGCCAAGCACCAAGAGGCGGTTGCCGCAACCCAAAAATACTTGGATGACGCCAACTCTCAGCTTGCCAATGCCCTTGCTCGCGCCAATGCGGCTCGTCTAGAGGCTGAAACTCTTGAGGCAGCGGCAATCTCGGTTAATCAGCAGACCACTCTTGCGACTCGCAAGAAGGCCGACGCCATTATTGCCGCGGCTGATGCCGAGGCGCGCGAGATTTTGTCAGATGCGAAGAACGAGGCAGCGGCTCGACTGGCCCAAGCCAATAAAGAAGTCGAGCGAATCCAAGGTGAGCGAGACTCGGTCGAGGTTTACATGCGAAACCTGCGCAAAGTTCTAGATGGCGCGCAATACCTTCGTCCAAGCCTCTAAATAGTTGCCCAGGCGATAAGTTTGAGACATGAATCGCAATATCAGAGTCTCTAATGCCTTCCAAATTGGCCTACTAGGCGGACTTGGGGTACTTGCCGCACTGCTCTTGGGCGGCGCGATCACATCGATTGCGAATCTACTTACATACGTTGCAGCAGCTATTTTTATAGCGCTCGGGCTCGAGCCGATCGTAACCAAGCTCGAAAAACTGGGTATGCAACGCCGGCTAGCCATTCCAACCGTGGTCGTTTCGCTGCTTGCGATTTTGACTGGGCTAATTTGGGCACTGGTGCCATCAATTGCCAGCCAGGCAGCTCATTTTGTAAAAACCGCGCCTGACCTGATCAGGGGTTTCAACGATCTCGACTGGGTGCAACGCATCGACGGTCAATTCGGCGGTGCAATCACAGACGCACTCACCAA
>JBEGSA010000061.1:0-4479 GCA_041180145.1 Actinomycetota bacterium
CCGATTCTAGGAACCTCTCCAGAGGCGATTGACCTTGCGGAAGAGCGCGGCCTGTTCTCGAAGATTCTTGATGACGGCGATTTGCTAGCTCCACCAAATGGCACCGCGCTAAACCTCGCAGAGGCCGAAGCAATTGCGGCTCGAATCGGGTATCCGGTTCTGGTGCGCCCTTCGTTTGTGCTTGGTGGCCGCGGCATGGAAATCATCTATGACCAGAACGGCGTTCGCGACTACTTTGAGCGCATCAAGGACCAAGCAATTGTTGGCCCAGACCACCCGCTTTTGGTTGACCGCTTCCTAGACAACGCAATCGAAATCGACATCGATGCTTTGTTTGACGGAGAAGAGCTTTACGTCGGAGGTGTGATGGAGCACATCGAGGAGGCCGGTATTCACTCGGGAGACTCAAGTTGCACCTTGCCACCGGTTACCATGAGCGACTCTCAGATTGCTCGGGTTCGCGAAGCGACCCTAAAGATTGCCCAGGGCGTTGGTGTTCGTGGCTTGCTAAACGTGCAGTTCGCACTTGCAGCTGACGTCTTGTATGTTCTCGAGGCGAACCCGCGAGCATCGCGCACCGTGCCATTCGTGTCAAAGGCACTCGGCATCACCTTGGCTAAGGCCGCATCCTTGGTCATGGTCGGAAAAACCATCAAAGAGCTGATTGACGAGGGTCATCTACCTGAGAAGGATGGCACTTACATCCCAGCCGGTTCGCCAATTTCGGTCAAAGAAGCGGTCTTGCCGTTCAAGCGTTTTGCCACCAAGGATGGACGCTTCGTCGACTCATTACTTGGACCAGAAATGCGCTCGACCGGTGAGGTCATGGGAATCGATGTTGACTTTCCTAAGGCATTCGCCAAGAGTCAGTCCGCCGCAGGAAGCGCCCTACCAACTTCTGGCAGCATCTTCATATCGGTCGCGGACCGCGATAAGCCACAGGTTGTATTGCCGGTTCGACGCCTTGAACAGCTTGGCTACAAGATCCTCGCCACAAGTGGAACTGCAGCCATCCTTGCCAGACACGGCATTGAAGCACAGGTAGTGCGCAAGCACACGGATGACACCTCAGTCATCGAAGGCCCAACCATCGTTGATTTGATCACCGCTGGCAAAGTCGATGTCGTGGTGAATACACCATCTGGTTCGAGTGCCCGCAAAGACGGTTACGAGATTCGTGCGGCGACAACAGCAGCAGACAAGGCGATTTTCACAACCATTGCGCAGCTGAGCGCAGCAATCGGATCATTCGAGGCTGTTATCGCTGGCCCATTTGATGTGAAATCGCTTCAGGAACACTCGAAGGACAGGGCGGCTGCACTTGCCAAGTAGTTTCGGAGCAAAGCTCGAGAAGGCTTTTGCCAAGTATGGCCAACTGTGCGTCGGCATCGACCCGCATGCTTCGCTGCTTGAGGATTGGGGCCTAGCCGACAGCGCAGAAGGTCTGAGAGAATTCTCGATTCGGGCACTCGATGCTGCGGTCGGCCGCGTTGGCGTGATAAAGCCTCAGGTCTCTTTCTTTGAGCGCTTTGGATCAGCGGGCTTTGCCGTGCTCGAGGAATTAGCTAGTCGTGCTGCCCAAACCGATTTGGTAGTAATCATGGATGCCAAGCGCGGAGATATCGGCACCACGATGGATGCGTATCACAAGGCCTGGCTTGGCAAGAATGCGCCTTTCGTATGCGATGCACTGACCGTGTCGCCTTACCTCGGGTTCGATTCGCTCAAGCCAATGATGAGCGAGTGCCTTGAGAACGGCAAGGGCGTGATTGTGCTTTCGGCAACTTCAAACCCCGAGGGAGCGACCCTGCAAAAATCGACAAGCAATTCTGAGACGGTGGCGGCATCAATTTGGCGCTCGCTTTCAGAATTGAACGCTGTGACGGCAGGCCCGGGCGAACGCTTTGGATCTTTCGGCGCGGTTCTTGGAGCGACCCTAAACCTAAATGGTTTTGGACTTCAATCCGTCATGGAGGGCCAACCTGTTTCTGCCACTCCGATCTTGGCACCAGGTTTCGGCGCTCAGGGAGCACAGTTGTCGGACTCTAAGCAGCTCTTTGGAGCGGGTTCAGCACAGGTAATTCACTCAGTTTCTAGGAGCGTTCTTCAGGCGGGCCCTGCTGGCTTGTCAAAGGCGATCGATGCTGCAGTTGCCGAACTAGCCTCGGGGTTAGCGAACTAGGCTGAACACATGACTAATCAGTTGACCGTCATCGCCGGCCCCACAGCGGTAGGCAAGGGAACAGTCGTCAATCACATCCTGAGCAACTTTCCCAATGTGCACCTTTCGGTATCAGCGACAACTCGGGCACCAAGGCCAGGAGAAGTCGATGGCGTCGACTACTACTTTTTGAGCAACGAGCAATTCGACCAGCTGATCGGCGATGGGCAAATGCTTGAATACGCGATTGTCCATGGCACCAACAAATACGGCACTCCGAAACAGCCTGTCGTTGAGGCGCTTCAACGTGGCGAGTTAGTTTTGCTCGAGATCGACATCCAAGGAGCAAGGCAGGTGAAGGCCGCCATGCCAGATTCGAGACTCATTTTTATCGCGCCACCAAGCTGGGATGAGCTAGTTCGCCGACTGCAGGGTAGAGGAACAGAAAACGCCTCGGAGCAGGCTCGTCGACTCGAAACCGCACGCGAGGAGTTAGCTTCCCAGTCAGAGTTTGACCATGTAGTTATTAACGACCAGGTGGCTAGATGTGCCCAAGAGGTCGTAGACTTGATGCAGGCCTAAATTTTTGGCCGTACTCTTCTCAAACCAATAGACAACAGAAAGTTGAATCATGTCTGAAAAGCTAGAAGGTATCGTTTCGCCAGCAATCGATAACCTAATGAAGACCGTTAACTCAAAGTACGAATTGGTTATCTTCGCTTCAAAGCGCGCCCGTCAGATCAACGACTACTACTCGGCACTTCACGAGGGCAGTTTGTTCAACAACGTTGGCCCACTTGTAGACGCAACCGTTGATGAAAAGCCTCTAACCATCGCCATGCACGAGATCGACCAGCACAAGCTGGCCAAGCACGCTGCAGAGTAACCAAACTCTTTCAAAATGCACGTCATCGTTGGTATTACCGGCGGTATTGCTGCATACAAAGCCACGGGCATCATTCGCCAGCTCACCGAAGCTGGCCACAACGTAAAAGTTATTCCAACCCAAAACGCCTTGCGTTTTATTGGTGCAACCACGCTCGAAGCACTTTCCCACAACAATGTTGACCCAGATCTATACACAGATGTCTCTAGCGTTAAGCACGTTCAGCTTGGTCAACAGGCGGATTTGGTTATCGTGGCTCCGGCATCCGCAGCGTTTCTGTCCAGATTTGCTTCCGGTCAAGCAGATGACTTACTCGGCAATACTCTTTTGGTTACGAAGGCTCCAGTTCTAGTTGCACCGGCCATGCACACCGAAATGTGGCTAAACCCAGCAACCCAACAAAATGTTGCAACACTGCGCAGTAGAGGGGTTGAAATTCTAGAGCCAGCCACTGGCCGCCTTACCGGTTCAGACAGTGGCCCTGGAAGATTGCCAGAAGCAGATGAGATCGTTGCTGCCGCACTGGCTCTGACTGCAAAGCAAGATCTGCTCGGTAAGCGAATACTCATTACGGCCGGCGGCACCTTAGAACCGATCGATCCGGTGCGGTTCATCGGCAATCGTTCAAGCGGTAAACAAGGAGTCGCCTTGGCAAAGCAGGCAAAGCGCCGTGGCGCACGCGTGACTTTGATTGGCGCAAACATCTCGCAACCAGACGGAGGCGTTGATGAATTCATCTCGGTTGCAACTGCCATCGAACTTGAACGTGCTTTGATAGAGCGCATACAAACTCAAGACGCGCTCATAATGGCGGCCGCTGTCTCTGATTACCGAGTTGCGACTGAATCGAGTACGAAGCTTAAGAAGAGCGAGATCGGCGATTCGCTGAGCCTCGAACTCGTTGCTAATCCAGACATCCTTGCTAGCGCCACCAAGTTGGTTGCCGACCTCGACCTAAACACGCAAGTAGTTGGTTTTGCTGCCGAAACAGTTGAGAGTCCCGCGAACCTAACCGAATTAGCCCTGAAAAAAATCAAAGCCAAAGGGTGCGATCTTTTAATTGCAAACAACGTGACCGGTGGGGCAGTCTTTGGCGATGAGCGAAACACTGTCATCATCGTTGAACAGACTGGCCAAATTGGTCAGTCATCTGGGTCAAAATCAGATGTTGCTAACGCGATTCTCGATGTTCTGGCGCTTCGCTTAAAGTAACTCGAGGGATCATTGTCGCTGGGTAGCGATATACTTAGAGGATTATGAGCAATCTGCGTCTTTTTACTTCTGAATCTGTCACCGAGGGTCACCCAGACAAAATCTGTGACCAAATTTCAGACACGATTCTCGACGCCATGCTCGAACAAGACGCCAACTCACGTGTAGCGGTTGAAACCATGGTCACCACCGGTTTAGTGCATGTTGCCGGTGAGGTTAC
>JBEGSA010000062.1:0-4402 GCA_041180145.1 Actinomycetota bacterium
CGTTCTTCGACGGTAGGGTCGAGGATCACCATGAGCTCATACTTATGCATAACTAACCCACCTCCTTTGGACTAGAGCGGCCACGGGCTTTCCGTGACAGGAGGGTTCTTGCATAGTTGACTGCACAATGTGCAATCGGCTGTGTTGTCAGAATGCGAGACAGGGCTCGCGGACAACCTCTCTAGCCTAGCGGTTGTTCCACCAGGCAAGCAAGCGTTTTTCCGCTTCTTCTTCGCCCAATTGGCCTTCTTCTAGGCGCAGTTCCATCAAGAACTTGTAAGCCTCGCCGACATCCTTGGATGGTTTCAAATTCAAGATTCGCATGATGTCTTCGCCGCTCAGATCTGGGCGCATGGCATTGAGCTCTTCTTGCTCCATCACCTCGGCAATTCGGTGTTCCAAATCGTCGTATGCGTGCGACAGGCGCTCGGCCTTGCGCTTGTTGCGAGTGGTCACATCGGCGCGGGTAAGGGCGTGCAGGCGCAACAGTTGATCGCCGGCGTCGCGAACATAGCGGCGAATGGCCGAGTCGGTCCAGGCTTGATCGCTATAGCCAAAGAAGCGCAGGTGCAGTTCAATCAGCCGGGCGACGGCCTTAATGCTGTCGTTGTCGAACTTGAGCGCTTTCATGCGCTTGGTGGCCAGCTTGGCCCCCACCATGTCGTGGTGATAGAACGAAACCCCGCCACCTGGCTCGAGCTTGCGGGTCAGCGGCTTGCCGCAGTCGTGCAGCAGAGCTGCGAAGCGCAGCACAAAGTCGCCCTCGAGGTTGTAGTCCTTTTCATAACCGATCGCCTGATCTACCACGGTCAGAGTGTGCTCATACACATCCTTGTGATGGTGATGCTCGTCGGTCTCAAGCTTTAGCGCGGGCAGCTCGGGCAGCACAATCGCGGCCATGCCGCTGTCGACCAGCACCTCTAGGCCGGCGCGCGGGTTAGCGCCAAGCATCAACTTCACAAATTCGGCTTGGATGCGCTCTGCGCTAATCATCTCGAGGCGATCGGCCATGTTTTTCATGGCCTCAAAAGTGGCCGGCTCGATTTCGAAACCGAGCTGGCTGGCGAATCGGGCGCCACGCATCATGCGAAGTGGATCATCGCCAAAAGAGTCTTCGGGTTTGCCTGGGGTGCGCAAAATGCCGTCTAAAAGGTCTTGCAGGCCCTTGTGCGGGTCGACAAAAACCTTTTCTGGCAGGCGCAGGGCCATCGAGTTGACCGTAAAGTCGCGACGAAACAGGTCATCTTCGAGGTTTTTGCCGAAGGCGACCTCTGGTTTGCGGGTCACGTGATCGTATTTGTCGGCGCGATAGGTGGTGATTTCAACCGTGTCATCGCCGATTCGCGCACCGATGGTGCCAAATTCGCGGCCGATATCCCAGTGAGTGTCTACATGTGGCTTCAGAATTGCCAGGGTTTCATCCGGGGTTGCCGATGTGGTGAAGTCAAGGTCTGGCGACTTGCGGCCCAAAAAGGCGTCGCGCACCGGCCCACCAACCAGCGAAAGCTCGTGACCGGCCTCGGCAAATATGCGACCGAGTGTGACAAATAGCGGACTGTCAGTAGTCCGTTCTAGATTGGCAATCGCCTCTGCCACCGTGCGCATGAGTTCAATCGTGCCACAGAGCTAGTCGATTAGAGTTGGGTTATGAATGCAAAGCCTTCGAAGCCGGGTCAGCCCCGTCGTCGAACCAGAGTCGAAGAGACTTCATCTGGTGGTTTTGTTTTGGCAGCCGACGGTTCGAATCGCGTTGCCCTGATTGGTCGCGAAACTCGCCATGGGCGCATCGATTGGTGCGTGCCTAAGGGCCACCCCGAAGGCGATGAAACCCTTGAACAGGCTGCGATTCGCGAGTTATTCGAAGAAACCGGCCTCGAGGTCGAAATTCTCGAGCGCCTCGGCGAAATTCAATATGAGTTTTCGGCCGGCAGTAAGTACATCGTAAAAACCGTGCACCACTATTTGATGCGCCAAATCGGTGGCGACCTCACCATCGAAAACGACCCGCAACACGAAGCGGTAGATGTTCAATGGTTCGCGATCGACGGCCTGCAGACCACCCTCGCGCACGACAACGAGCGCAGAATTGCCCTTGGCGTTAGCGAGTGGATCGAGCGCAATCGATGAAGCGCCCAATTTTGGCAGCATTCTTGTCATTTGCTCTGGTTGCCAGCGGTTTGATTGGCATTGGCCCGGCTCAGGCGTCGGCGAAAGCGTCGAATTCCATTCAGACCAACCTGCAGACCCCTGCTCTTCCCGACGGTTTTCCCTCGGTGCACATCGTTGCTGGCTCAACCATCAACCTGGTTTCACGTGAATCGAATGTTCCGGTGCGAATTCAAAACGATTTTGACTCGGATGTTCGCGTGCACGTGCACATGCGCCCAAGCAACCCACGAGTTTTGGTGCCAAACGCGGTCGAAATAACCGTTCCGGCCAACTCGGCAATCAACGCCAAGGTTCCGGTAAAGGCAATCGCCAACGGCAAGGTGTTTTTGATTGTTTGGCTCACCACTTTCTCGGGCATCAAGCTCGACAGCCAGTCGATTTTGCAGATGAATGTGAACGCCGACGTAGAGGAAACCATGCTGTTCGCCTTTGGTGGCGCGGTTTTTGCCTTGGGTGTCTTTGGTTCGGTTCGCACACTTCGAAAGCGTCGCCGCAAGTTGCTCGAGCAAGAGCAGTCTGATGCCGCGGCCGAAATTGAGGCCATGCAAGCGGCAAAGGGTGACTCTTGAGCGTCGCCAAGTCGAGCATGCTGATGGCCAGCGGCACCATTGTTTCGCGCATCCTTGGTTTTATTCGCGCGGTAATCATCGCTGCAGCAATTGGTGTGACCACAAATGCCGCCGACGCCTTTGGGGTTGCCAACCAATTGCCAAACAACGTCTACGCAATCATCGCGGGTGGCACTTTAAATGCGGTTTTGGTGCCGCAAATGGTTCGCGCCCGCAGCCAAAAAGATGGCGGCACCAGCTACATCAACCGCCTTTTGACCTTCATCATCACAATCTTCTTTGGCATCACGTTGCTCGCCACCTTGGCGGCACCGGCCCTGGTTGCCATTTATACCAACGGATGGTCGCCAGAGCAGTTGGCGCTGGCCACGGCATTCGCATACTGGTGCCTGCCACAGCTGTTCTTCTATGGTCTCTATTCGATTTTGGGCGAGGTTTTGAACTCGCGCAGTGCGTTTGGGCCGTTCATGTGGGCTCCGGTGCTCAACAACATCGTGGCTTTGGCCGGTTTGGTGGGCCTGGTTTTGGTTTTTGGCGCCGACCCAACCGGCGCTAGAGCGGTAGAAGACTGGTCGGCCGCGCAAATCGCCATGTTGGCCGGTTCGGCCACCGCCGGTGTTGCTGCTCAGGCGCTGATTTTGTTTGTCGCTTGGAAGCGAATTGGCATGAGCCTAAGCCTGAATTTCAAGTGGCGCGGATTTGGTCTTCGCCCGGCACTAAAGGCAGCATCTTGGTCACTCGGCATGGTTTTGGTGACCCAGCTAGGCGGATTGGTTCAGACCATCGTTGCATCTGGAGCGATCAGCGCTCGAGCCGAGAACCCTGCGGTGGCATCGGTTGCCGCAGCCGGCATTGCCTGGCTGGTTTTTATGCTGCCTCACTCGGTTGCCACGGTTTCGATTGCCACCGCCTACTTCACCAAGATGTCAACTCACGTGCACGAGAACCGAATGGATCTTCTGAAAGCAGATCTGGCAGCAGGTCTGCGTTCAATCGCCTTGATTTCGGTGTTGGCAACGGTTGCCATTTCGGTGCTCGCCTACCCAATAGCTCGAGTGTTTGTTGGTGAGTTTGCGGCAATCATCTCGCTCGGCAACGTAATAATCGCGCTGATGCTGGGCCTTCTGCCGTTTAGCTTCGTCTACATGATGCAGCGAGCATTTTTTGCCCTTGAAGACACCCGAACCCCTTTTTGGTTCACCGCCGTTCAAATTGGGCTTCACATCATCGGCTCAATCACCATTTCAGTTACTGTTCCCGCAGAGTGGTTGGTGGTTGCCCTCTCGCTACTAACTTCGACCACCATCACCATCCAAGCGGTTTTGGCCTATTGGTTGTTAACCAGGCGCATTGGATCGTTCAAGCAACACGGAATTGCCACGGCCTGCGCCAAATTTGTGATTTCTGGGGTTTTGGCCGGCCTAGTTGGCTACGCCATTTTGCAACTTTTGGGCGGTGTTGTTGCCGGTTCGTTCGTGGTGGCCAAGGTTGCCAGCGCTGGGTTGAGCATGGTTATTGCCGGCGGCGTGATGGTGGCGATTTATTTCATCGCCCTTCGTTTGCTTCGAGTTAAAGAAGTGGACACGGTCTATTCGGCAATCAAGGGAATAGTTCGACGCTAAAATTGGCTGAAACCCTTGAAATCATTGGTTTCAAGGTTTCTT
>JBEGSA010000063.1:0-4366 GCA_041180145.1 Actinomycetota bacterium
CCTGCTGCTCTAACGTTCAAGTTCAGGTTTAATTGTTGCCCCTACGTGTCGCATACGCGGGTTAATTTTCCGCTTCGGCGTGTCGCGAGCGTTGGCGCGGTTTTATTAGTCGTCGAGCTTCGAAATCGCCGCTCGCATAAGCTCGCTGCGAATTGCCGAAAACTGATTTTCTATCTCTGCTGCATAGTGGGCTGCGCGAGAACGACTCGACGTGTCGTTCTTTCCCAGAACGGGAGCAACTACACCTTCGATGATGCCGATTTCACGGTCGGTTGACGCCTTCAGACCTCGAAGGTGACGAGGTTGAATACCGAAGCGCTGAAGGTGAACAACTGCTCGCGCAATCTCGAGAGCGGCAAGGTCGAATGGCTCTTCACCGAGCAACGAAACATCCTGGGCCTCAGAAATCAAGGCATCGGTGATTGCGGTCTCGGCGATGAGCTCGATTCGACTAAACCGCTTGCCCTTTGCTTGGCGCAGGTGTGCGCTGTTAACCGAAGCAACACCAGGAAGAGTTGGCTGCTTGCCTTCGTCGAGTTCTGCAAGATAAGAACGAATGACTTTTAGCGGCAAATACTGGTCGCGCTGCAACTCAAGAACGATTCGAATGCGCTCAATATCTAGGTCGGTGAATTTGCGATAACCAGATTCCGTGCGCTGAGGAGTGACCAACCCCTGCTCTTCCAGAAAGCGAAGCTTTGAAGGAGTTAAGTCCGGAAATTCAGGATTCAAGACAGACAGAACCTGCCCGATGTTGAATAGCTTTACTGCGCGAGCTGTAAATAGCTTGGCAGCAGCGTTGGCCGCCACTAGATGCCCGCCGAAAGATCAGCGCGTGAAGCAAAGAAAGTAAGGCGGAATTTGCCAACCTGAACTTCGCAGCCATCGCGCAACTCGGCGATATCGATGCGAACACCGTCAAAGTAGGTTCCGTTGAGAGAAGCCAGGTCTTTGACCACAAATTTGGTGCCACGGCGAATGAATTCTGCATGGCGACGGGAAACGGTTACGTCATCGAGGAAGATGTCGGCATTCGGGTGGCGCCCAACCGAGGTTGAGTCTTGATCTAGGAGGAAACGAGAGCCAGCATTTGGGCCGCGTTTGGCAATCAATAGACCCGATCCAGAAGGCAACGAGTCGATGGCAGCTTGCTCTTCAGGGTTGAGCGTGGCACCGGATTCGGTCAGAAGATCTTCAGAGAAACGCATGGTCGACGAGACCTCGTCGGACGAGCCCCCAAAGCCCAACTCTGCTGATTCCATGATTTTTACTCCCTGTTCCCCATAGCCTACTTCACCGCGAGGGTGCTAGTTTTCACTACATCTCGCACCTGGCGAAGGTAGACAATTCCAGCCCACCAGTACAGCCCAACTCCCCAAAGCGCAAAGGCCCATGCCAGTGGCAAAATTACAAATTCTCCGGCGGTCCAGATGTATGAAATCAAAAGTAGCGGGAAAGCGTACAAAAGCGCAAAAGTTCCGGCTTTACCGAGGTAATGAACCGGCAGCGGACCGTAGCCATGGTTCGCCAGCACGACATAGGCAATGAGAAGCACGAAGTCTCTGGCGACTATCACCAGCATCAGCCAAAGCGGCACGATACCGGCAACTGTTAGGCCAACGAGAGTCGAGAATATATAGAGTCGATCGGCGGCCGGATCAAGAATTTGCCCAAGCCTGGTGATCTGGTTCCATTTGCGAGCGAAATAGCCATCCAGGTAGTCGGTCAAGCTGGCTGTTGCGAGCACAATAATGGCCCAAAGGAATTTTTCATTCAGCAGCAAAAGTAAAAACACCGGAACCAGCGCTAAACGAAGAGTGCTGAGCAGGTTTGGCAAGGTCAAAAACTGATCCCTTAGGCGCTCCCCTGGCTTCATCGACATACCTTGAGTTTACGCCTAGCTGCGCTTGCGCTTTTCGCGCACACGCATGCCGACTTCGATCGGCGTGCCCTCGAAACCGTAGGTCTCACGCAGACGACGAGTAATGAAACGGCGATATCCAGGTTCTAAGAACCCGGTGGTGAATAGAACAAACTTTGGCGGGCGGCTGCCAGCTTGAGTTGCAAACAGAATTCTCGGCTGCTTTCCGCCGCGAACCGGGTGCGGGGTTTCCATCGCCAGCTCTTGAATAAAAGCGTTCAACTTGCCAGTTGGAATTCGCTGATCCCATGAATCCAGAGCCACCTCTAGAGCTGGTACGAGCTTTTCAACGTGACGACCAGTCTTAGCCGAGATGTTCACGCGAGGTGCCCAATCAACGTGGGCAAGATCCTGTTCAATCTCACGTTCTAGGTAGCGGCGGCGGTCGTCATCGATCTCGTCCCACTTATTGAAAGCAAGAACCAATGCGCGACCAGACTCTAGAGCCATGTCGACAATACGAATGTCGGCCTCGCTGATTGGCTGAGTGACATCGAACAAAACAACTGCCACTTCGGCACGCTCCAGCGCTGCTGCCGTGCGCAGCGAAGCATAAAAGTCTGCGCCCTGAGCCAAGTGCAAACGGCGGCGGATACCCGCGGTGTCGACAAATCGCCAGATTTTGCCAGCCAGTTCGACCTGCTCGTCAATTGGGTCACGGGTCGTGCCGGCTAAGTCGTTAACTACGGCGCGCTCAGAGCCAACCGCCTTGTTTAGCAACGAAGACTTTCCAACGTTTGGGCGACCAATCAAGGCAACACGACGTGGTCCACCGAATTCCTCTTTGGCAACCGCAGAAATTTTAGGCAAAACCTTCATCGCCGCATCGAGCATGTCGGCAACGCCTCTACCGTGCAAGGCCGATACCGGGTATGGCTCGCCAAGGCCGAGCGACCAAAGGTTCGCGGCCTCAGGCTCCTGGCGAACATCATCGATCTTGTTTGCAATCAAAATAACTGGCTTGCCACTCTTGCGCAGCAGCTTAACAACTCGCTCGTCTGAGCTGGTCGCGCCAACCATGGCATCGACCACGAAAAGAACCGCATCCGAGAGCTCGATTGCGATTTCCGCTTGAAGAGCCACCGAACGGTCGATTCCTCTGGCGTCTGGTTCCCAGCCCCCGGTGTCTACAAGGGTGAACTTTCGCTCATTCCATTCGGCTTTATAAGAGACACGGTCACGGGTGACACCCGGCTTATCCTCTACAACTGCTTCGCGACGTCCAAGAATTCGGTTTACCAGAGCAGACTTGCCGACGTTTGGGCGACCAACGATTGCCAATACCGGCAGGGCTGGCAAGAATCGGTGGGTGTCGTCTTCGAAAAGCTCGCTCTCGATGACATCAAAGTCATCTTCTTCGAGTTCGTAGTCGTCAAGGCCCGAACGCAAAGTGCGAACGCGCGCCTCTTCTTCATCGGTGCTCATGTTCTGCAAGCGCTCGATGAATTCCGGCTGGGCCGGCTCAGCGAAAAATTCTTCGTCTTTAGTCATTAGATTCCTTCGGATTCTTCTGTTCAACCAAAGCAATAACGGCTTCTACCGTCTGGGCAAAGTTGAGATCCGAGGAATCCACGAGTTGGACTCCAGGTGCAGGAGTCATAAAGTCAACGACTTTTGAGTCGCTGGCGTCACGTTCTGATACTTGACGCTTGACGCTTTCGGCAGAAACTTTTGATAGTTCGGCCGAGCGTCTTTTAAGTCTAACCGCTTCGCTGGCAGTTAGCAGAATTTTAATTTCAGCATCGGGAGCCACCACGGTTGTGATGTCGCGCCCTTCGACCACGACACCGGGGCGAGCCGACCGTTCAACCAGGCCGTGAGTCAGACGCTTCATGAAGGCTCGAACCTCTGGAATCCTCGCAACGGCACTGACCGATTCGGCCACGGCCGATTCGCGAATGGCGCTGGTTACATCAATCTCTCCAACCTTGACCCAGTAATCATCGGGATCTGTCGAGATGGAATATTGAAAGTCTGAGTCGAGATCTTTGGTCGCGAGATGGTGCAAGTCGAAACCAGGCAGGTTCATGACCGCCCAGGCCAAAGCTCGGTAAGCAGCACCGGTGTCTAGGTAACCGAAGCCCAGTTGTCTTGCCGACTCCTTGCTAACGCTCGACTTACCCGAACCAGCTGGACCATCGATGGCCACAATCTTGATGCTCAACCCGCGATTCTCCATCCTCGGCTGGCCAACTCGGCAACGAGCCTTGATTCTTCATTAGGCATAACGAAAAGCTCTACCAAACCGATTAGTGAGCTGGGCGAGTGCTCTAGCTTGAGCTCTTCGATGTTGACTCCAATTTCGCCAACTTCGTTGAAGAGCCGACCAAGTTCGCCTGGTTTGTCGTCAATCATCACAACAATTTGGGCATAGGCAGTTGCCTTGGTGCCATGCTTTCCAGGAATGCGCTCAACGCCGCGGTTCCCGGCTTCAAGCGCTCGCCC
>JBEGSA010000064.1:0-4176 GCA_041180145.1 Actinomycetota bacterium
CACGCTGGTCTTGAAGAGATGGCGGCGAACGCAGGTGTGCCCGTGATCAATTCGCTTAGCGACGACTACCACCCGTGCCAAATTCTTGCCGACCTGCTCACCATCAAAGAGCACAAGGGTGAGCTTAAGGGCCTCAGAATTGCCTATGTTGGCGATGCCGCCAACAACATGGCCAACAGTTACCTGCTCGGATGTGCCCTCGCCGGAATGAACGTTGCGGTCGCAGGACCAGCGGGCTATCAACCAGCTCGCAACATTGTGGCGCGAGCAGAGCAGGTCGCAGAAGCTACCGGGGGATCGGTTGAGGTTTATGGTGAGCCCGTTGGAGCAATCCACGGGGCTGACATCGTGGTTACCGACACTTGGATTTCGATGGGTCAGGAGTCAGAGAAGGCCAAGCGCTTGGCAGACTTCGCCGGGTACACCATTGATGCCGAACTCATGAAACACGCCAAGCCAAACGCTATCTTCATGCACTGCTTGCCTGCCTATCGAGGCTATGAGGTAAGCGCTGAAGTCCTTGATGGGCCTCAATCAGTGATCTGGGATGAAGCCGAGAACCGTCTGCACGCGCAAAAGGCTTTGATGGCCTGGCTCGCCGAGCAGCACTAAATTTAGAACACAACCGAAGGAACCAATGAGCTCTCAAGCAGCAGGATCAAACGCCCTATGGGGCAGTCGCTTCGAAGGTGGCCCCTCTGAGGCACTCGTGGCGCTAAGTCGCTCGGTGCACTTTGACTGGCGTTTAGCCGCTTACGACATAGCCGGCACCCGAGCGCACATCAAGGGTTTGCTAGCCGGCGGTTATCTAACCGAAGCAGAGTATGACAAACTCGATCGCGCTCTGGTGGCCCTTCTAGATCGAGTGCAACAGGGTAGTTTCCAGCCAAAACCTTCAGATGAAGACGTTCACTCGGCTCTAGAACGCGGCCTCCTTGAAATTGCTGGAGCTGAGATTGGCGGCAAGGTTCGTGCCGGCCGCAGTCGCAACGACCAGATAGCAACGTTGATTCGCACCTATTTGCTTGATCAGGCGAACGTCATCGCAGCGTTGCTAATCGAATTGATCGAAATCTTGGTCAGTCGAGCCGAAGACAACCTGGGCGTTGCAATGCCTGGGCGCACGCATTTCCAGCATGCCCAACCGGTTCAGCTTTCTCACCACCTACTAGCACACGCTTGGCCGCTGGTTCGAGACCTAGAGCGACTTCACGACTGGCGCAAGCGTGCCAACCTTTCTCCATACGGGGCAGGGGCGCTCGCCGGAAACACTCTCGGACTCGACCCGAACTTGGTAGCGGCTGAACTTGGTTTGGCAGGCCCAACCCAAAACTCCATCGACGCGACCTCTAGCCGTGACGTTGTCGCCGAATTCGCATTTATCGGAACTCTGGTTGGCATCAACCTTTCGCGATTTGCCGAAGAGATCATCATCTGGGCAAGCGCCGAATTCAACTACGTCAAGTTGCACGACAGTTACTCGACCGGTTCGTCGATCATGCCGCAAAAGAAAAACCCCGACATCGCCGAGCTGGCTCGCGGCAAGTCGGGTCGCTTAATCGGCGACCTTACCGGTCTGCTGGCAACCCTCAAGGGATTGCCTCTGGCCTACAACCGTGACCTCCAAGAAGACAAAGAGCCGGTTTTCGACATCGTCGACACTCTCACTGTTCTGCTGCCTGCCTTCAACGGCATGGTTGCAACCCTGCACTTCAACACCGACCGCCTCGAAGAGCTAGCACCTCAAGGCTTCTCTTTGGCCACCGATGTTGCCGAGTGGCTTGTAAAAAACAAGGTTGCCTTCCGAGATGCTCACGAAATAACCGGCAAGTTGGTTTCATACTGCGAGCAGAACAATCTCGAGCTTCACGAAGTTCCAGACTCCGAAATGGCTGCCATTTCGCACCACCTAACCCCGGATGTGCGTGAGGTGCTAACTGTCGCCGGTTCAATCAAGGCCCGCGCGGGTGCCGGCGGCACTGCTCTTCCTCGAGTTCTAGAGCAAATCGCTGCGCTTCGCAAAATTGCACCAAAGCGCGAGGCATAAACATGGCTACCAACGCGGCGATGGCTGCCCAGTCGAACGATCCTTCATTCAAAGACCTCTGGGATGAACTTCAGTGGCGCGGGCTAATCGCTCTGTCTACTGATGAAGAGTCCTTGCGTAAAGCTCTAAACGAGACTCAAGTTACCTACTACATCGGTTTCGACCCAACGGCTCCTAGCCTGCACCTCGGCAACCTGGTTCAGCTCCTCATCATGCGTCGCCTGCAACTAGCCGGTCACAAGCCAATCGCTCTAATTGGTGGCTCAACCGGATTGGTTGGCGATCCGCGTCCGACCGCCGAGCGAACTCTAAACACTCGAGAGACCGTCGCCGAGTGGGTTGAAAAGCTCGGTGTCCAGGCAAAGCGGTTCTTGAACTTCGAGGGCGACAACGCTGCAATCTTGGTAAATAACCTCGACTGGACAGCACCGCTAAGCGCCATCGACTTCTTGCGTGACATCGGCAAGTTCTTCCGCGTGGGCACGATGCTAAGCAAAGATGCGGTTTCGGCGCGACTGAATTCGGAACACGGCATCAGTTACACCGAGTTCAGCTACCAAATCCTGCAGGGCTACGACTACCTCGAGCTATTCCGTCGCTACAACTGCACTCTGCAAATGGGCGGCAGTGATCAGTGGGGCAACCTGACTTCGGGAACCGACCTAATCCGCAAAGCCGAGGGCGCAAGCGCACACATTCTGGCTACGCCACTGATTACCAACAGCGATGGCAAAAAGTTCGGCAAGTCTGAGGGCAACGCCGTCTGGCTGGACGAAGAATTTACCTCGCCATATGCGTTCTACCAGTTCTGGCTGAATGTCGAAGATGCCGATGTAATCGACCGTCTCAAGGTGTTCACGTTCCTATCAAAGGCCGAGATCGAAGAACTGGCCCAGCAGACCGCAGACGCACCATACCTGCGCACTGCTCAGAAGCGCCTAGCTCTAGAGGTCACCAGTTTGGTTCACTCCCGCGAGGCAGCCGAGGCCGCAATCGCTGCGGCTGCCGCCTTCTTTGGTCAGGGCGAACTAACCGACCTAGATGCCGCTACCTTGAAGTCTGCTCTCGGTGAACTACCAAACACCACTGCACCTTTGGGAACTCCTATTTCTCAGCTATTGCTCGACACCGGTCTGGTTGACAGCCTCAGTGCCGGTCGTCGCGCCATCAAAGAGGGCGGCGTTTACCTAAACAACGTCAAGGTCGTCGATGAAGCGGGGGAGCTGACTGACTTGCTGCACAACCAGTTCGCTGTGTTGCGTCGCGGCAAAAAGACTTTGGCAGCGGTCTTCAAGTCATAAACGATTATTCTGAGGGCCTACGCTCTCAGAAACGATTCTTTTTGGGGTATCCGCGGTCGCTGCGGGTGGCCCAAAAAACGCTTAATCGTCCAGATATCCCAGTAAAAATGGGGGCACGCGCCTGTGAGTCAAAAAAATTTTGGCCAATTTTCAATAAATTCGTTGAAATCGAACCAAAAAACCAGCTGAACTTGGGGCAAAATCCTTATAAACACGGGCCTTTCGGGGTATTTCAAAAAAGATCCCGAATGGATTTGACATCGTCGTTATCGCAACGTAATGTTTTACCTGTTGCCCAAAGCTTGGAAGAATCCGCAGAGATCACCGGCTCAAGAGCAACAAATCCTAAACCAGGTCAAAAAGCCTCTTGCAGGCTTTTGTCTTTGTGTCTAAGATTGAAAACCTTCCCAGAAAATTGGTTGGCGTGTCAGGTTTGACAAGCTGCCAAAACATGGTAAGTTAGTGAAGTTGCCCTGGAGGCGAGTCGAGAGACAAACTCCCCGGAGCATCCGATCCTTGAGAACTCAACAGCGTGCACAATGTCGATACCAAGAACCTCTTGGTTATTTAGGCTTGCCTAGATAAGCAGAGAAAATATTATGGTTAGACAGATTGTCAGACAATCTATTTAGTCAGATCAAGCTACATGCCCCATTTTCCGGGGCTGATGTAAAAAATTTGAGTCACAGCTTGCTGTGGCTCTAAAACACTTTTACGGAGAGTTTGATCCTGGCTCAGGACGAACGCTGGCGGCGTGCTTAACACATGCAAGTCGAACGATGAAGCCGGAGCTTGCTCCGGTGGATTAGTGGCGAACGGGTGAGTAAC
>JBEGSA010000065.1:0-4023 GCA_041180145.1 Actinomycetota bacterium
TTGCGACCGGCTTCGACAAAGTGCGACTGAACGAATGCGCTCTTGTCTTTGTCGTATTGCAGCTTTGCGCAGTTAACCTCGACAGCGCCAGACAGAGTGCGAATGTGCTCGAGCAAGGCCTTACCTCGAACCGTGGTGCCGGAGTGCTGAAGCACTAAGGTCACATCTGCCAAGTCTTCGATAGCAAGCTGTTTGCCGTCTTCAATCAGAGCGTCGGTGCAACGTTCAACATCGCGGATAATCACAAGTTTTGGATCGGAAAACAGCGACGGCGTGATCATTCCGAGCAGCTGGCTGCCTTCATACTCGGAGGCAGAGATGTCATAGATTTCAAGCCCTGGGTTCTCTGTTCTCAAGACATCCTTGAGCCTGCGGATTACTTCGTCTGAGAAGTAGTTTTCGGCTCCGCTGAGTAGCATCAGTGGCGAAGGCTTAGCCGCTCGCCAGTCGATGATTTTGATGTTACTCACACGCCAAGCCTACCCAGAGACACTGACGCTGAGGTTCAGGGTCGAAGCATTCTGTGAAATGGAAATAGACCCGGATTCATCGGTTCTGAAAACTTGACTTCCAACCCCAGATAGTAAATCCAACGCACGCCTTGTAGGGTGCCCGTAGGAGTTTCCCTCCCCAACCGAAACAAGGGCCAGTTCAGGCTTCAGCGCTTCGTAAAGCGCTGGACACTGATCGGCCGAGCCGTGATGAGAAACCTTGACAATCACCGGCACCCCCGACCGATGAACCTGCATGCGGCATTGGGCTGCTTCGTTCAGATCAGCCAAGGTGTAGATGGCTACCTTTGAGGATTCGAAGAGGAGGCCAAGCGAGCCTTCGTTCGAAGTTGCAGCCTCACTCCCGAGCGAACTTATTACCTGCCACCGGAAATCCCCCAGACTCCCCGAATGACCGAGACCAGCGACAACGACCTCGGTAGAGACTCTTTTCAAGAGCTCTCGATCGATGCTCGCCAGCGGTCGATCATCGGGGAATGCGCTAATCATTGAAAAATCGACCGAACGACCCCTGAGCGCTCCAGGCAAACCCGCAACGTGATCCGCATCGAAGTGAGTGAGAACCAGCAAGTTAATCCGTTTGATTTGCAAACGATCCAGGCAGGCGTCAATCAGTTCTGGCTCTTTGCCAGCGTCAATCACAGCTATTTCATCGTGGGATCGAATGACCGTCGCATCCCCTTGACCCACATCACAAGAAATCACCACCCAATTGCTCGGCGGCCAAGCCAAAGAACCAATCGCCTTACTGGCCCCGCCTACTATCCAACCTGAAATCAGACAGGTGCAAAGTAGCAGCACCAGATAGCTTCGGTGCTTGACCACCCCGAATGAGAACAACCCGACAAATGCGATCAAAATAAGAGCACCAAAGACACCGGAAGGCAGAGGCAACAGGTTTGCCGGCAAAGTCGAAAAACTCTTCGCCACGTAAACAATCCAACTCGCAAACCAACTTGCCAGCACTAGGGTCGGCTCAAACAATACTGGCAGCAGAACACCAAAAACAACGACAAATAGACCTAGCACAGTGATCACTGCAACCAGTGGTTCAACCAACAGATTTGCAAGTACCGAATACGTGGTGAAACCACCCTGTAAGGATGCCAGAATGGGGATGCACCAAAGTTGAGCGGCGGTTGTGGCGGCTAGAAGCAGTGCCAGAGATCTTGGTAGAAACCTCTCAAGATATTCCGAAATACTTGGGGTCAGTGTGATCAACCCGTAGGTGGCAAGCGCAGAGAGCCAAAAGCCGTAATCAAGTAAGAGCCACGGATCAAAACTCAAGAGAATCACCGAGCCGAATATGAGTGCTCGGGGAAGCCACACTCGCCTACCCAGTTCAAGAGCCACAAAGACCACGCTCATCATAAACGCAGCCCTGAGCACGCTCGGTTGTGGCCCAACTAGAAGGACATAGCCAGCCAAAGACAGTAACGCCAGGGCTGTGCGTATTGATTTATGGATAGGGAATCGTCTTAGCAACACCCAAATCAATCCAATTACGATGGCGCAGTTGGCTCCGGAAACAGCGGTCAGATGAGTTAGTCCCGTGAGTTTCATCGAGGTCACAAATTCGGGCGACAAGCCTTCATCCATTCCGAGGGCGAGCCCGGCAACCAGATTTGGCGCATCACCCTGAAGGCCGATGAAGTTGCCTCGTGCGATGTTGACCCACTGAAGAGAACCCATTTGAGTAACCTGCCCAACCACTTCGCGCAAGTTCCCCCTAAAGGCGAATCGATCAAACGAATTAGCTGGACGAAGTGAAAATCTCCCGTTGAAACAATCACCGATTCCGAATTCGCTTTTCACCGACACTAAACCCTTAGCTCCGTGAGCTAGACCTCCGGATTGAACGGAGACATCGGCTCGACCAGAACTAATCGCATTCACACACACTCGAGCAGTGACTTGGTCGTAATCGGCAGCCTTTTGAACCGCAGAAGTCGGGCGAAACATTGTCGACTGAATCAAGAAACTTGATGCAACTAGCGAAGCCGCAAAGAGACTTAGCGCAAAGTATCGAAGTTTCAAAGCGTAACCAGAGTACGAATGCCAGCGAACAGGCGATCTCCAATACCGGCGACGTTTCTTAGATCTTCGATCGCCTTGAATGAGCCATTAGCTTCGCGCCAATCGATAATTCGTTGACTTAAGGTTGGCCCAATTCCAGGTAGCGCGTCGAACTCGGAGGCTGTAGCTCGATTTAGATGAATGAGTGAATCAGAGATAGTAACTTCACCGGCGGAAGTGATCAGAATTTGTTCGCCGTCTACGACAACGCGGGCAAGGTTTACGCTGCTCTGATCAGCTGTTTTGGTGAAACCTCCTGCGAGGGCAATCACTTCGAAAAGCCTGGCACCAGAGTCGATTGCATACACCCCTGGTCGCATGACAGCACCCGAAACATGAACAAATCCGCTACCAACCGAAGCGACATTGGTTTTTGTTTTAGCGGCAACAACCACGGGTTCACTCGAACTCTGCCCGGTGAAAATAAGAACGACAATCGTGACCAACAGAACTGCGGAGACAATCAGCTTTTTACGCGCGGATCGCTCACCCGATTTAGCGAGTGCCAGTTGCGTCTTGAGCCATTCCACACACTAAAACTAGGCGTGGAACATCTAGCGATCAGATCCAAAAAGGAATCTGTGGATTACTTGGTAGCGATGCTTACGAGCTTTGGTTCGCGAACAATCACATTAGCGATCTCGTTGTCACCAAGTGCACGCTTGACCGCATCGGAAGACAGTGCCTTTTCGCGCAGTTCGTCTGCGGTAATTGCTACCGATACCTCAAACTTGTCGCGAAGCTTTCCGTCAACTTGAACGATGGCCACGATCGAACTCTCAACCAACAGCGAATCGTCCGCAACTGGAAGACCTGCAAGAGCAACACCTGGCTTGTGGCCAAGTAGTTCCCACATGTCTTCAGCCGTGTAAGGAGCGAATAGCGAAAGACCAACGGCGACAACTTCGGCAGCCTCGCGAACTGCAGGGTCGGAGCCACCGGCTTCGCCGTCGATTGCCTTACGAAGTGCATTCACAAGCTCCATTAGCTTGGCCACACCAACGTTGAACTTGAAGCCCTCAATTAGTGGGCCGAAGTCGCGGAGGAATGAATGAGTTGCCTTGCGAAGTTCCTTATTGCCAGTAGTCACATCGACACCAGGTGCGCTGGTTACATCGTTGGCAGCTCGCCAAGCTCGAGCAAGGAACTTGGCAGCACCGCTAGGTGACACATCCGCCCAGTCGATGTCGTCCTCTGGAGGCCCAGCGAATGCCATGGTCAAACGCACTGCGTCGACGCCGTGCTCCCCTAGCTGATCGCTCAAACGAACCAGGTTGCCACGCGACTTGGACATCGCGCTTCCGTTCATCTGAACCATGCCCTGGTTCAGGAGGCGGGTAAATGGCTCTTCGAAATCGATTAGGCCGATGTCGTGAAGCACCTTGGTGAAGAAACGTGCGTAAAGCAGGTGAAGAATTGCGTGCGTCACACCCCC
>JBEGSA010000066.1:0-3792 GCA_041180145.1 Actinomycetota bacterium
TCGGTTATCTAAATCGGTTTGTCTCCGTTGGTGCTTAGAGTTATGGCATGAGCGAAACCAGCATTGCGGCCCTGCTAAAGCACCTACCCGAAACGGCAAGCACCCACGTGGTGATAAACCCGAGCAACGGCAAAAAGATCTACGATCTTCCCCAGCTAGACCTCGAGCAAGTTGTTGACACGGTTGCTATTGCGCGCACCGCAGCCCACAGCTGGTCACAGACCCCGGTTTTCGAACGCAGCAAGATCATGCTTCGACTGACCGACCTGCTGCTCGAGAACCAGGCTAAGTTGCTCGACCTTCTGCAGCTCGAAACCGGCAAAACCAGAGCCCACGCGTTCGAAGAGTGCTCAGGCGCAATCTCAGCACCCCGCTACTTTGCCAAAATCGCAGGCAAAACTTTGGCTCGCCGCCGCACCAAAGCGGGCATTCCGGTGCTCACCAAAACCTTCGTAGACCACGTGCCGGTCGGTGTCGTTGGCGTGGTCACTCCTTGGAACTACCCATTGGCTTTGACCATGCTCGATGTTGTTCCAGCTTTAGTTGCAGGCAATGCCGTGGTTCAAAAGGCCGACAACCAAACTGCGCTAACCGTTTTGTTTGCGCGCCACCTGGCGATCGAGGCCGGTATTCCAGATGACCTTTGGCAAGTAGTCGTTGGTGATGGCGAGCTGGTTGGCAACGCTCTGGTTGACCATGTTGACTATGTTGCATTCACTGGTTCAACGGCCACCGGGCGCAAGGTAGCCCAGCGCGCCGCCGGTCGTTTAATCGGCTGCTCGCTCGAGCTGGGTGGCAAAAACCCGATGATTGTCTTGCGTGGCGCCAATCTAAAGAAGGCTGCCGAAATGGCGGTCGCTGGCGCGTTCGGTTCTGCCGGTCAACTTTGTGTTTCGATCGAACGCGTTTATGTGCCGAACGAATTGAAAGCCGACTTTATTGAGTCTCTTCGTGCTGCAACCGAGTCACTCAAGGTTGGTCGCTCAAACGATTTCAGCTTTGACGTGGGCTCACTAACCAGTGCCGGCCAATTGGCTCGCGTTTCGGGCTTCATCGACGATGCAATCGACAATGGTGCGGTGCTCGTGGCCGGTGGGCACCCACTGCCAGAGTTAGGCCCATATTTCTATGCTCCAACAGTGGTTTCTGAGGTCAAGCAAATTGCCAAAATGGCAAGACAAGAGGTTTTTGGTCCGGTGCTCGACGTCGAAGGCTACGACGACATCGACGAGGCAATCGAGCTAGCAAATGACACCGACTATGGCCTAAACGCCTCGATCATCGGGCCACAAAAAGAAGCGCTCAAGATTGCCGAACAACTTCACGCCGGCAGCGTGAATGTGAACGAAGGTTTTAGAGCCAGCTTTGCATCGATGGAGTCGCCAATGGGTGGCATGAAGACCTCGGGCATGGGCCGCCGAAATGGACCAGGTGGTTTGCTGAAATTCACCGAGGCGAAAACTATCGGTGTGGCAAGTGGTTTGCTTAAGCTGCCGATGCGAGGTCGCGACTACAACCGCATGGCACCGCTGATGAACACGTTGCAGAAGATTTTGAAGCGAATCGGCTAAGTAGCCTCGGCGTCAAACGGCGCCAACTCGCCCTGCGCCAACGGAGGTTGAGTCTGAGTCTTTGGTCGGTTCAAAGCGGTAGCGCTCGGAGCAGGTTCTGCGTCTTCGACCAGCGCCTCGCGAATGATTCGACGAGGGTCATACTGCCTTGGGTCGAGTTTCTTCCAGTCGAGCTCTTCACCGATTTCGTTCTCGAGCTGCCCCTTAGCGCCCTCGGCCATTCGGCGAACCAACTTGACCAGATTGGCAAACTGTTTGGCATAGGTGGGCAATCTTTCTGGGCCCAAAACAAACACGGCAATTAACCCCAAGATGAGGAGTTTTTCGCCGCTTAGTCCAAACACCCTTTCAGATTACCGCCTCGCTGACGGGCAAAGAGCACCAGTCGCTCTATGCTTTGAGCAAGGAGTGCCAATGGTAGACAAAATCAGCAGCTGGAAATTCAGCGAAGACTTCGTTTCAGAGAGCGAGTCGATTGCGCTTGCCCGCGGTCGCGCCGAAGAATTAGGCGTTGAGTGCATCACGCCAAGCGTTGGCGCTCACCTGGCCCTGCTCACTTCTGCCCTTGGAGCGAAGGCAATTGTCGAGGCAGGCACCGGCACCGGAGTGTCGGGTCTTTGGTTGCTTAGCGGCTCGAGCAATGCGGTGTTGGCAACCATCGATAGCGAGCCCGAAACCCAAGAGGCCGCCAGGCATGCCTTCGCCGAGGCCAAGATTGCTGCAAATCGAACTCGAATTATCACCGGCAAGGCAAACGAGGTCATGTCTAACATGGCCGACGCGGCATACGACTTGGTGTTTCTAGACGCAGACCGCGAAAGCCTTGAGGCACAGCTTCATGAGGCCTCTAGGTTGCTTCGCCCGGGTGGTGTTGTGGCCATCGCCCACGCGCTGTGGCGAGACCGAGTGCCAGACCCGGCCATGCGCGATGACGCTACTGCGGTTTATCGCGATGTCTTGAGATTCTTCAACAACAACGATGACTTCGTCGCGGTGCTTTCGCCGGTTGGCGATGGTTTGCTGATCGCCAGCAAACGAGTGCACTAACGCAGACTTAAGCAAAAAGGGCCGGTCATCACTGACCGGCCCTTTTTTGATAATTCCGTTACTGCTTTACAACTCCAGCTAGAACCTGGTGGAGGTTTTTCGCTTCTTCCTCGTTCACAGAAACTACAAGACGTCCGCCGCCTTCTAGGGGAACACGAAGAATGATAAGACCGCGTGGTTCGCGTTCTGCTTCCATTGGTCCGTCGCCGGTGCGTGGCTTCATTGCTGCCATTGAAAAACTCCTTGAATTGCTGGCTTCACTGCCGAACCTCTATTATCCCACGCGCAATTGAGCCAGAAACCGAATATTTGTTTAATACTTGGATTTTGCTAAATCGAGATGAAACGGTGACAGAAGTTAGGCCGTTAGCCAAGACCTGAGGCCAGATTCACAGGCATAGATCTGACTCACGGGCACATTTTCGTCGTCGGCGTGCGCCTTGCTCGGGTCGCCCGGGCCATAATTTACCGCTGGAACACCTAACTCACTAAAACGTGCAACGTCAGTCCAGCCATATTTAGGCTTTGCCTTAGTGCCCGTCGCGGCCACGAATCGAACCGCTTCGGGTAGATCAAGACCTGGTCTTGCGCCCGCTGCTGAGTCGGTAACGGTCAGGTCAAAGCCGGCAAAAATCGCTCGCAGGTGAGCTTCGGCTTCGGCGACTGATTTGCTAGGAGCAAAGCGGTAGTTGACCGTAATTTTGGCCTCATCGGGAATGACATTGGTCGCAATGCCTCCCGAAATCAGAACAGCATTCAAGCTTTCTCGGTACACAAGCCCATCTACCTCGACGTTATCAGTCTTGTGATTGGCAAGAATCGTCAAAATCTCAGCGGTTGCATGAATTGCGTTCTTACCCATCCACGGCCTTGCCGAGTGCGCCTTAACGCCGTGAGTTTTAATTTCAATTCTCATGGTGCCGTTGCAACCGCCCTCGACCTGAGCGCCGGTCGGCTCGCAGAGCACCGCGAAGCTGGCCTTCAAAAGCTCCGGATGATTTCTGGCCAATCGACCAAGGCCATTCTTGCTGGCTTCGACCTCTTCGTGGTCGTAGAAGATCCAGGTGACGTCGGTATTTGGTTCGGCAAGCGTGGCAGCCAGTTTCAGCTGAACGGCGACACCAGCCTTCATGTCAACGGTTCCGCGCCCCCAAAGCACCTGCTCGCGCTCCAT
>JBEGSA010000067.1:0-3702 GCA_041180145.1 Actinomycetota bacterium
TCCGAAGGTGAATTCGATTTTGGACTGCTAGAAGAGCAGATCAAGCAGGCAAAAGCGAACGACCTCAAGTTAGTTCTGCTTTGGTTTGGGGCTTTTAAGAATGCAGCGTCGACCTATGCACCCACTTGGGTGCGAGCCGATCGCCGACGCTTTCCAAGAGCAAAAAAAGTCGAGGGAACTGCCGCGGCATGGGGTGCCAATCAAAGCCCGGTGCTGAGCCTGTTCTCTGATGCCCTGTTGCAAGCCGACAAGTCCGCATTTCAAGCTTTGATGGGTCACCTGCGAGACCACGATTCGGATCACACCGTGGTCATGGTGCAGATCGAAAATGAGTCAGGCCTGTTGGGTTCAAGCAGAGATTTTAGCGAGGCTGCACAAAATCGCTGGAACTCCGAGGTTCCTTCAGAGTTGATTCAGGGGCTTGAGAGCCAACTGCTGCAGCCGAACGACTCGGTGACCAGTGAAACTTGGCAGGCTGCTGGCGGCAAAAAACAAGGTACCTGGGTCGAAGTATTTGGAGATAGCTGGCAAGCCCACGAAATCTTCATGGCATGGCACATGGCACAGTATGCGAATGCCGTTGCCGAATCGGGCAAGGCCATGAAGGACATTCCAATGTACGCGAATGCCTGGTTGGGTCCGCAGCCAGGTCAGGAACGTGCCGGTCAATGGCCGAGTGGTGGCCCATCCAAGAACGTGCTAGGAGTCTGGAAAATCGCTGCTCCCAAGATTGACATACTGTCACCCGACATTTACATCCAAGAAGCATTCGATGCCATGGCCGATTACGCAAGGTTGGATAACCCTCTTTTCATACCGGAAAGCCGACACATAGCGGGAAACCTGTTCTGGGCACTCGGCAATCATGCAGCTATCGGATATTCGATGTTTGGTGGAGAACGAGGGCGCATTGGCAATCAAATGTCAGAAGCCTTTGGCGTTCTGCGTGAGTGCACTGCCTTCATCGCAAAAGCTCAGGCTGAGGGACGTATTCAAACCGTTGTGATGGAAAAAGATGAGATGGAGACTCCACTCAGTTTTGGAGATGTCACAGTCACCGCGGTTAACAGCATTGGAAAACTCAAGCGGTTCGTCGAGTTTGCTGGAGTTGACCTAGAAATCAAGGACTTTGAACCTACCCACGAACTTGACGACGTGGTTGTGGGAATTCCCTCGTTCTCGGATGCTCGCCCCTTTGCCCTGGTGATTCAAGAATCGGCAACCGAATTCACTCTGATTGGGAAGGGAATCAACCTTCAATTTTCGAGTGAGAATTGCGAAATTGAAATTGACTCGGTTCACGAAGGCTCTTTTGAAAACGAAGAATGGCGAGCAGTGCGCGAGCTGAACGGCGACGAGCGTTTGCAGTTCGTTCCGTTGCACAAAATCAGCTGTGCCAAGGTGCGAATTCTAAAATTTACTGATTAGCAGCTTCGATAGTTCCAGCTTTTAAGCAAAGCAGATTCGAAAGCCAGCACGCCGATTACTCGGCCGGTCATGCCTCCGGCCACCTCGGTGCTGATGTAACGGCCGTCGAGAGCGATAACCTCGACCTCGGTGCCGTCGGAGAAACGCACATAGCCAAAGAGTTTGTCCGGGCCAACTGGCGCGTGAAATCCACCCTCCATTGCTTCACTTCGCATGACGAACTCGAAATCACGGCCAGCAACATCGACCGAACCGATGTCGAACCGGTGGTCTCCGATGGTCCAGGTAGCTTTCACCTCGTTGCCCCAGCGCATTAGCCCCAGGTGGTGACGGCCATCGATGCCAACACCGATGCCGTGCGGCGTGCTCGACTCGAACTTAGCAACCAACTCGAAATGCTGTGTGGTCTGGCGTCGAGCTACAAAGCCGGTGAATAGCAGGCCATCTGGGGTCTTGGTGCAGTTATCAACCGGCCAAGAACCAACTGAAATCCAATGCTCAGGGAGGTCAGTCGATGTGTCGAGAGTTTCGACTACCACCGCATCGGCGGCTGGCTCAATCGGTGAACCGAGCACCGGCCAACCATCTTTCCAAGAAATCTCTACTGCACAGGTTTCACGCCCGAGAATGTGCCACTCGGGGCTAGAGCCCTTAGGACGAGTTCCATGAAAAACCATCACCCAACTGCCATCGGCCCGCTGTGCAAGATCGGCATGGCCAACGCTCTGAATGGTGAAGTCGGTGCCCCGGTTGGTTAGCAGTGGCGAATTTGCGGCATACTCAAACGGGCCAGCAAAGCTTTTCGAGCGGCCGATAGTCACCGAGTGCCCGCGTTCGGTGCCACCCTCAGCCAGCAGAATGTAATACCAGTCGCCAATTTGATAGATGTGGGGGCCTTCTGGAAACTTGCCGCCGGTGCCCTGCGAAACCAAGTACGGTTCGCCCAGAACTTCGCCGGTTTCGGTGTCGATCTTGACCTGGCCGATGCCGTTTAGCGGCAGCGACGCGTAGGTCATGAAGCAGTCGCCATTCTCGTCCCAAAAGAGGTCTGGGTCGATGCCAAACAGGTCGATGCGAACCGGGTCACTCCAAGGGCCCGCTGCGTTATCGGCTGTTACTAGAACCTGCCACTTGCCGTCAGTAAGAGTGGTGATCATGTAGAACTTGCCGTTGTGGTGGCGAAGCGTTGGCGCAAAGATTCCCATCGAGTTCACCATGCCCTCGATGTTCATGTGCTTGGCAGTCGGCAGCGCGTGCCCTTCAAGTTTCCAATTCAACAGATCTGTCGATGAGTGAATCGGCACGCCGGGGGCATACTCGAAGGTCGAGTTGGCAACATAGAACTTCTCGCCCACGCGCACAATTGACGGGTCTGGGTAAAAGCCCGCGATAATCGGGCGTTTGATGTCGAGTGCGTTGGCGTATTTTGGCTTGGTCATTAGTTCTCTTCTATGAATTTTGCGATGCGATCCAAGGCAAGATTTTGACCAGGATTTTCATTCGGCAGGTCGTTCAAGAAACCGTGGGCGGTACCTGTTTCGACCACCTCGATGACCTCGACACCGGCAGCGCGCAATTGCTGCGCCCAGGGCTCGCCGGTTGAGCGCAAAATGTCGAAATCGGCGTGAATGAAAAAGTGCTTTGGAAGGTCGCGATAGTCAGATTCGCTGCCTGGCCAAACGTGGAATCCGGCGCATTCATCTGGGTCTTCTGGCATCAACCAAGCGTTGTGCCCGGTCATCAGGTGCACCGGGTGACCAAGCCCTGCCTCGCAGTGTTTGATGAGCTCTTCTGAAGGAGCAAGTTCTTCTAAGTGACCCACGCCATACACGGGAACAACGCCGGCAACAGGCACTCCCCCATCGCGAAGCAACATGGCCAATGAACCGACTAGGCAGGCACCCGCACTTGCTCCACCAAGAAACAGGCGTTTTGGATCGAAGTTTAGATCGACCTGGTTGCGCAATAGCCACATGGCTACGGCCAAGGCATCACGCTGCGGTGTGGGAAATTTGATGTCGTCGTTGCAAAGGCGATAGTCGACCGAGACGACCAAAGCGCCAGAGCGAGCAGCAACTTCGTGTGCGGTGACGTGGGCCTCGGGCATGTTTAGCCCGCCACCCATGAAGGCACCACCGTGGTGCCAGATGAACAGAGGAGCTTGGCCTTGGTTGTTTGAGTTCGCCGACCGATAAATGCGAATTGGTATTTCGTAGCCAAAAACCGGCACAGTTGCATGCTCGACAACCACGTTGGTCGGCGCAACATAACGGG
>JBEGSA010000068.1:0-3686 GCA_041180145.1 Actinomycetota bacterium
GCTAGGTACTCAAGAAGAGCAGGGTCTGCCTCTTTTAGACCTAGAACAACCTTGTTGCCGTCGGCAACGACCTGCTTGACAGAAGCTAGGTAGTTAGCGGTTGGGCCTGAGCCGTCGCGGTTAGCGATTAGGTTCTTGACAACTGCTGCAGCGTTAACTGGAGTGCCGTCGGTGAACTTGGCGTCGGTGCGAAGAGTCAGGGTGAGCTGAGTCTTTAGTGCGTTGTATGACCACTTGGTAGCCAAGCTTGGCTTTAGAGTGCCATCCTCGGTCTTGATCATTAGGGTGTCGTAGATTGCCTGGTAGTACCAAGCGCGGTTGCCATATTCAGCGTGATCTGCAGCCAAGTTGATTGGCTTGGCGATTGAGCCAAGTGAAAGGGTTGTGCCGGCAGCTCCTGCGGTGCTGACAGTTCCCATAGCAAGCGCTGCAGCGACAGCTACAGCGGCAAATGCCTTGAACTTTTTCATTTACGTCTCCTGGTGGAAGGGTGCCACAAACCCCGATGATTTATGGTTATCGCTAACTTATTGGTAAAAACTTAGTGATGGCTAAGTTTTTCTGAAACGATGCAAAACCGTTATCAATTTGTTTTGTAACGAAACGATTGCGGTGAGAAGGTTACTTAGCATTGGTGCAAAACTGTAAGCGCTAACCAAAAATACTAGGAAAAGAGCAATGGCCAGACCCCGCGGAAACTATCAGGTGACTGAGGCCAGGCGCGAATCAATTCTTGTAAGCGCTTTCAATGTTTTCGCAAAATCGGGCTTTCGGGGCGGTTCACTGAAGCAAGTTGCCGAACTTGAGGGCATCAGCGAAGCCGGAATTTTGCATCATTTCAAATCGAAGAGCGCGCTTCTCATTGCGGTTTTGGAGTACCGCGACTCGCTAACTCAAAACACTTTTCTTTCTGACATGCAGATCAGCGGCACCGAATTCATCGACCACTGGCTAGGCCTCATCAAATACAACATGGACAACCAGGGAATCGTGGAACTATTCTGCATACTCTCTGCTGAAGCGACATCCGAGGACCATCCGGCCCACGCATACTTCAAGAATCGATATGAGTATGTAACCGGGCTAACTGCGAGATATTTCGAAGTGCTTCGAGACGAGGGCATGCTGAGAGCTCGCCTGGAGTCGGTGGATCTTGCCAAGACTCTAATTGCGCTATCGGATGGCCTGCAAGTGCAATGGTTGCTTGACCCTAGCTGGGACATGCTTGAAGCACATCGAGCCTTTTTTAGAGGAATACTAAAGCCCGAATTTGAGCGGATTGTTTCTGTGGATGCAGCCCGAGTTTATGAAGGCGCGGGTGGGCGCTAAACGCCCAGAGTGCTCTCTCGAACCACAAGTTCGGGCTGGAAAGTGATCTGCCTGTGCTTGTGCACCGACGGACTCTCAACCTCTTCAACCAACATATCTACGGCAGTCGAACCAAGCAAAGCAGCCGGCTGGCGAATCGAACTGAGGGGCACAATTGCTGCCTCGGCAAATGCGATGTCGTCATAGCCGATGACCGCGATGTCTTGAGGCACTCGAACTTGGGCCTTGAACATGAAAGCCTGAAGCACACCAACAGCGAGCAGGTCGTTGGCGGCAAAGATGGCATCTGGCCATTCGCTCTTGGTAGAGGCGGCAATTGCCTCGCCAACTTCTCGACCGGCGATCACCGATAAGGCCTTGGTCTTGATGTGCTTGATGGTTGCCTTCGAACTCGATGCCGCAACGGCGCTGGTTGCGCCAGCCAAACGGTCGGCGACCTGCTGAAACTCGAGCGGGCCGCCCACGAAGGCAATTTTGGTTTTACCCTGGGCCAGTAAATGCTCTACGGCCATTCGACCACCCGCTATGTCGTCAACCGAAATCGAACATCCGATTGCAGCATCGATGTGACGGTCGACCACCACGACGTTTGTGCCACGGCCACGCAGGGCGGTTACGGTTTCGGATACGCCGTCGACCGGAGAAATCACAATGCCGCCGACGCGTTGTTCTTCGAATAGCGCCATGTAACTTGCTTCTCGCGAAAGGTCGTCTGAGCTGTTGCCCAAAATGACCGAGTAATTGCCCTGGGCTGCCGCATCTTCTGCACCACGCGCGAGCGAACTAAAGAATGGGTTGGAAATGTCGAGCACTACCAGGCCGAGGGTCTTGCTTCGACCGGCCTTGAGCTGACGGGCCGCGTCGTTGCGCACGAAGCCAAGCTGGTCAATAGCCTTCGCGACTTTGCCCACAGTGTCAGGCTTCACTCGTTCTGGGTTATTCAAAACATTTGAGACCGTGCCAAGCGAAACACCGGCAAGGCGTGCAACGTCTTGGATGCTCGGGCGAGGCTTCTTGGGTATAGGCATTGAATCTCTTTCTATAACGATTCAATCCTATTGACGATGCTGTTTTGCTTCGCAGGTAAGAAGGGATTATTGTTCTATTGAAACGATTCAATTAGTTGACCCTATGGAGTTCCCCAATGTCTGTGGACACTGCAAAACTATTCGCCCAGCTAGACCAGCAAGCCATCGAATTGCCATCCTGGGCATTCGGTAATTCGGGAACTCGCTTTCGCGTTTTTCCTTCTGCCGGTGTTCCACGCAACCCTTTTGAAAAAATCGAAGATGCTGCCCAGGTACACAAGTACTCGGGCATCGCGCCCTCGGTTGCGCTGCACATTCCCTGGGACAAAGTCGATTCTTACTCAGAGCTGCGCGCACACGCTGAGAGCCTGGGAGTCAAGCTTGGCACGATCAACTCGAACACCTTCCAAGACGAAGATTACAAATTCGGCAGCATCACCCACTCCAACCCGGTGATTCGCCAGAAGGCCATCGATCACCACTTTGACTGCATCGACATCATGCACGAGACCGGTTCAAAAGACCTCAAGATTTGGCTTGCCGACGGCACCAACTACCCGGGCCAAGACGACATCCGTGGTCGCCAAGATCGACTTGCCGACTCGCTCGAAAAGATCTATGCCCGCATCGGCGAAAACCAGCGCCTGGTTCTTGAATACAAGTTCTTCGAGCCAGCTTTTTATCACACGGATGTGCCCGACTGGGGCACCGCCTATGCGCAGGTGGCAGCCCTCGGCGAGCGCGCTTCGGTTTGCCTTGACACCGGTCACCACGCGCCTGGCACCAACATCGAGTTCATCGTTGCCCAGTTGCTTCGCCTGGGCAAACTGGGTTCGTTCGACTTCAACTCGCGCTTTTATGCAGACGACGATCTGATCGTTGGCGCAGCCGACCCGTTCCAACTGTTCCGCATCATGTACGAAGTGATTCGCGGCGGCGGCTATGGCAGCGACTCAGATGTTGCTTTCATGCTCGACCAGTGCCACAACATTGAAGACAAGATTCCGGGGCAAATTCGTTCGGTGCTAAATGTGCAAGCCATGACCGCACGTGCTTTGCAGGTTGACACCAAGGCTCTAAACCAAGCCCAGCTTGCCGGTGACGTGCTCGCGGCTAACGACATCTTCATGGATGCCTTCTATACAGATGTTCGCCCAACCCTTGCGGCTTGGCGCGAATCTAAGGGTCTGAACCCAGACCCGATCAAGGCTTTCAATAACTCTGGTTATCTAGAACAGATTGCCGAATCACGCGTTGGTGGCCAGCAGGCCGGATGGGGTGCCTAAACATGGCTTCGCTGCAGAAGAACAAAGAACTTTTGAACCTGAT
>JBEGSA010000069.1:0-3652 GCA_041180145.1 Actinomycetota bacterium
ATTGCGGCTTGACTCATTTGGTCTTTTTGGTTGGCTTGGCGTTTTCGCCACGAAGCTCTTCGAGCAGCTCGGTCATCAAGTCGCGAAGCTCGTCGCGCACAAAGTCCTTGGTCGCGAGTTCTTCCATGCCCAGGCGCAGCGCCACAACCTCGCGGGCCAGATACTCGGTGTCGGCGAGGTTTCGCTCCGCGCGCTGACGGTCTTGCTCAAACTGCACACGGTCGCGGTCATCCTGGCGGTTTTGCGCCAACAGAATCAGCGGCGCAGCATACGAAGCCTGCATCGACAAAATCAGGGTCAACAACGTGAAGTTGGTAGCCCGAGGGTCAAACTGGCTTGGGCCAGGCATCAGGGTGTTCCAGGTTAGCCAGATCACCACGATCAGTGTCATCCAAATCAAGAACTGGCCGGTGCCCATTGCGCGAGCAAACGACTCAGATGCGCGACCAAACTGCTCGGCGTTGAAGGCAACCTTAGGAACCAAGCGCTGGCGCGAGCGAAGTGGCGCGTCTAGACGGTCTTTAGCCATTAGCGTGCCTCCTCTTCGGTTCGCCAGTCATCGGGCAATAGGTGGTCGAGCACGTCGTCAACTGTGACTACCCCGATTAGGTGGTGTTCGTCGTCAACAACCGGCAGCGCAACCAGGTTGTAGTTTGCAAAGGTTCGGTGAATCACCGAGATGTGGGTGTCGGCCTTGACCGGTTCGAGCTCGGTGTCGAGCAACGAACCAAGGCGTTCGTGTGGCGGGTAACGCAGCATCTTCTGAAAGTGCACGGTGCCCAAATAGCGACCGGTGGCAACCTCATAGGGTGGCAAAGTCACAAACACGGATGCCGCCAAAACCGGTGAAACATCTTTGCGACGAATCAAGGCCATAGCTTCTGCAACGGTTGCGTCGGCAGCACAGATGATTGGCTCGGTGGTCATCAAACCACCCGCGGTGAACTCGTCGAACTGCATCAACATGCGAATGTCGTCAGCTTCTTCTTCATCCATCAGATCAAGAATGGCTTCGGTTCGCTCGGCGGGAAGGTTGGCCATCAGGTCGGCTGCGTCGTCAGGCTCCATCAGGTCAAGAACTTCGGCAGCGCGTTCGTCGTCAAGCTCGGCGATGATGTCGATTTGCTCGTCTTCGGGAAGCTCTTCAAGCACGTCTGCCAAGCGCTCATCGTCAAGTTCTTCGGCAACCTCGATCATGCGCTCGTCTGGCAGGTCAAGCAGTGCGCTCGCCAGGTCGGCAGGGCGCATTTCCGAGTAAGTAGCAATCAATGCCTGGGCGCTTTGGCCGTCTTCGCCCTTGTCTTCTTCGGTCACCTGTTCCCAGGCGGCGAATAGGGTTGCGCCGCGTGCAAAGGGTGATGCAGAGGTCTTTGGGCGACGCAGGAAAAGCTCTGAGATGATCCAGTCACGGGTCTTGTTTTGCTCAACTGCCAAGTCTTCGATGCTCGCTTCGCCAGAACCATCGAGCAGGCGAACCTTGCGGCCCAAAATCTCGGCAATGACGCGAACCTCTTGACCGCGCTGGGTAAAACGGCGAAGGTCGATGAGCCCGGTGGTGATCACCTGACCAGGGTTGATCGAGGTAACACGGCTAATTGGCACAAAAACACGACGACGGCCGCTGATTTCAACCAGTAATCCGGTCACCTTTGGAGCGCCAGATTTACGGTATGACACAAGAACGTCGATGACTTTACCGACGCGGTCTCCCGCTGGGTCAAAGACGCCACAGCCAGCCAATCTGGCGACGAATACTCGTGTTGCGCTCACTCTTCAACCTTAGACGAGTAGGGCTGGGCGTGCCAGAATAGTTGGGTGAACAACAATCGACGAAATGCCCGAAGCCAGTCAGCCGTGATGCCTCAGGGCGAGGTGGTCGCCGATTTCACTGATTATCAAGCTGCTGTTGCCTTCGTTGAGAATCTAATCGCTCACAATTTTCCCGCCGGAGCCGTTGCCATTGTGGGTTCAGACCTTCGAACCGTAGAGCGGGTTCGAGCAAAATTGAGTTACGCCAAGGTTGCTTTGGGCGGTGCGACCACCGGTGCTTGGCTTGGCTTGATCATTGGTCTCATCTTTGGCCCGGGGGTGGCCGAAACGTCGAATGCGGATCAACTCACTGGCGTTGAGTCTGCCTTTTCAGCAGTACTCATCGGAGCCGGAATAGGCATGCTGTTCAACGTAATTCGCTTCGCTTTGGCCCGCACCAAGCGAGGCTTCATTTCTGCCTCTAGTGTCGTGGCCAGCAAATATCAGGTGCAGGTGCCCGGCGACCTGGCCGAACAGGCTAAGGGCATCCCAGTTCACGAACACTAAAGGGCGAACCCTCTAGAAGGCTTGGCTAACTCAGTTTTGCCAGCCAGGCTTCGATGTCATCGGCCGATCGTGGCAGTGCTGAACTCAAATTCTCAACGCCGTTTTCGGTGACCAAAACATCGTCTTCGATTCGCACACCGATGCCGCGAAGGTGTTCTGGAACCAACAGATCATCGGGCTGAAAATAGAGCCCTGGTTCGATGGTGAAGATCATGCCCGGCTTTAGTTCTGAATCAAGGTACATTTCGCGACGAGCTTGAGCACAGTCGTGAACGTCGATGCCCAAGTGGTGGCTAGTGCCGTGAACCATCCAGCGTCGGTGAAACTGCTTGTCTTGTTCGAGAGATTCTTCGGCGCTAACCGGCAGTAAACCTAGTTCGGCCGTCTTGGCGGCAATCACCTTCATCGCGGTGGCATGTAGGTCTCTAAATTTGAGTCCCGGCTTGGCAACTGCAAACACAGCGTCGGCAGCTTCGCGAACCGCTTCATAAATGTCGCGCTGCACATTGGTGAACTTGCCGTTAATCGGCAGTGTGCGGGTGATGTCCGCTGTGTAGAGGCTGTCGACCTCAACACCGGCATCAACCAAAATAAGCTCTCCGTCTTTGACGGGGCCGTTGTTGACGATCCAGTGCAAGGTGCAGGCGTGCGAACCGGCCGCAGCAATGGTGTCATAACCAAGGTCGTTGCCTTCGGCTCGTGCTTTCGCAAAGAACGCTGTCTCAACGATTCGCTCACCCCTGGGGTGCCTGGTTGCTGACTTTAGGCTCTTGGCAACCTCTTCAAATCCCTGAATCGACGCGGCCACGGCTTTGCGCATTTCGGCAATCTCGTAATCATCTTTGACGAGGCGAAGTTCAGAGACAAACTCGGCCAGCGTGGCATCGGAAAGGTCTATGGCCTTTTCGCCAGCTGCTGACACAAATTCATCGAGCTCGCGAATCGAGCGAGTTGCTATGCCGAGTAGGGCCGCAACCTGAGACAAGCCCGGGCGAGCGCCAACCCAAAACTCGCCGATGGCCGGGTTGGCAAAAAACTCTTCGCTGTCGCGCCCAGCGGTTTCTCTAAAGAACAAGGCCTCTTGAACCTTGCCCGAGCGGGTATCGATTGCCAAAACCGAATCGGGCACTGTGTCTGAGCCCCAGCCGGTTAGGTGGGCAAAGGCTGCATGCGGGCGGTAACGGTATTCGGTGTCGTTTGAGCGCGTCTGGGATGGTCCGGCGGCAATCAGAATCAGGCGATCGGCGAATGCCTCGGCCACAGTCTTTCGGCGCTGCGCGGCATACGGGGCAGCGGGGTGCAAAGCCGGCAACGCAGCATTTGGCTCGGCCCAATT
>JBEGSA010000070.1:0-3646 GCA_041180145.1 Actinomycetota bacterium
GAAGCGAGCGAACTTACCACCCTGGCAGTTGTGTCTATTGATTCACACGGCGTACCGTCTTACGCCTTTTATGTGAACGGCACGGCAGACTGGGGCTGGACTCCTGATGAGCTTCCAAACGACGTTGACCTTACTAACTTGGGTGCCACCGCGATTCAATTCGGTTGCCTAACCATGGCCATGGCACCTGGCAACGCGGTTATCGAAGCATGGGCAAAAGCACATTTTGACCAGAACTCGCTAACCATCAGTCACGACATCAACATGCGACCAGCCCTTGGCTTTGAGCGCGAGGTCGAGCGCATCCGTGTTGAACGCGTCAATTCGATTTCGCACCTAATCAAAGCCTCGGATGAAGACATCGAGTGGCTGTATGGCCTCGAAGCCGGCACCGACATCGATGAGATTGTCTGGAACTGGGTGGGCGATTCTGGTCGTCACATTTTCATTACTCGTGGCGGCGACGGCGTCTCGGTTTATCGCATCAACGCAGCGGGTGAGAAGGTTCGCTTCGACGTGCCTTCGCGCAAAATCAACGTGGTCGACACCGTGGGTGCCGGTGACACATTCTGCGCGAACCTGCTAGGCCAGCTTGCGGATGTAGCGGCGCTTGGAGCAGACCCATTTGATCGCCTAACCAATCTGAGTGATGATCTGCTCAAGGAATTTGTTTTCAACGCAGGCGTTGCAGCCTCTATCACCTGCGAGCGCGCCGGCGCAGAACCGCCAACCAAGGCAGATCTCGACGCGGTACTTGCGACCTTGTAGATCTACCTCTTGAAGGGGCAGTGGCGGCAAACCATAGCGCAGCACTTGCCCTCGGCGGCCAAGGTTTTGGCCGTAAACACGAAGTAGCCGGTCGCTGGGTCGGTGTAGCCCGGCTGATCGACGGCCATGGCTACATTGTGGCGAAGCAAAATTTCATCGCGGTTTGGGTCATCCAGAGGCAAGTTGCTTGGGTGCGGCTCATCCAGTGCACGCGGCAGAACTCGTTCTCTTTTAGGCATAAGAGTTAGAGATTATTGGTTGCTGGGCCGATTTGGGCAGTGATTCGAGGGTGTGTTTCACACAGGGATCACTTAAATGTCAGTGGTGGGTGCGAGAATCAGCAGACAAAGAAAACAGCTGGGTGACCAGCTCGATCAACATCTGGAGAAACTGTGTACATCATCGACGGTGGCTCAAACGAAACGGTTTGGGCATTTAACACTCGCGACCTAATGCGTGCATCAAGTTGCGACCACTGCACCAAAGTCGCAATTGCCCGCGAGTTGGCCATGCCGGGGGTTCGCGAATTGATCGAACCTTATAAGCAATCCGGTCAAACTCTGGCCATGGCTTACGGCGATCGTTTCGAGGCCGATATTGAGGCAGAGCTTCGATCGTCGCTTGGCGAGGCTAGCTTTAAGCGCCCCGAAGGCGAAGACCTTTTTGCAGAAACAATCCACCTGATGCAGGCCCAAACTCCGGTCATCTATCAAGGGGCATTGCGCCGCCGCCGAGGTCGCAGCCTGTTCACTGGCCGTCCAGACTTTTTGGTGCGCGCCGATTACGACCTCGAATTCGTTGGCGGCAAACTAACTGCCAAGCAAAATGCAGATCGCATCGGCCAGCCTGGCTATATCGCCTGGGATGCAAAACTCGCAAGCACCGCCAAACCGCACTACCTACTTCAAGTGGCGCTCTATGTCGATGCTCTCGATGCCTTGGGCCTGAAAGCCGAAGGGCTTCACGGATTAATTCTCGGCAGTCGAACAATTACCCTATTCGAAGAGGGCGAGATTGTGCCGGCTATGCGCCAGGCGCGGTCAGAGCTTGAGTCGGCATTTGAGCTGGCAGCTAGCGGCGACCTTTCGTCATTCGAACTCAAGCACCTCACACTTCATTGCGAATCCCCCTCAAGTTGCAAGGTCTGCGAATATCCGGGGCTTTGCGAACACGATCGCATCACAACCGACCACCTAGTTCAAGTCGCGGGCATTAATAAGAGCCAAATTGAAAAACTGCGCAAGTCGGGCATCACGACTATGGCTGCGTTAGCCGAGGCCACAGATTCTCAACGCCCAGAAGGCTTTGTTCCCGGCAGCTTCGACAAACTTCGTAAGCAGGCCAAACTGCAAACCGATTTCGCCAAGACCGGCAAACACGAGTATCGACTCACCGATGACCCCGAAATTGGCGTTCTGCCGCCGCCTTCGTCGGGCGACATCTTCTTCGATATGGAGGGCTTTCCCTACTTCGAAGAGAAGGGTGGCCTCGAATACCTTTTCGGTGCCATTACCCGCGAATCAGGTTTTCACGCCTGGTGGGCGCACGATAGAACGCAAGAGGCTAACGCATTCGAAGGCTTCATCCGTTTTGCAATTGATCGCCTTGAGAAAGACCCCGACGCACACATTTATCACTACGCGCCCTATGAGGTGTCGGCTCTTACTCGGCTAGCAGCGCGCCACGGCGTAATGGAGGCCGAGGTTGCCTGGCTGGTGGCCGAAAACAAAATGATCGACCTTTACAAGGTAGTCAAGGGTTCGATAATGGTTAGCCAGCCCAGCTACTCAATCAAGAAACTCGAAGCCTTCTACGAGTTCCAGCGAAAGAGCACAGTAGTCGATGCCGGTTCGAGCATCGATGAATATGAGCACTACCGCCAGTTGGCCGGGCACAATCCGGCAGAGGCCGAGCGAGTTTTGCTAACCATCAGCGACTACAACGAAGACGACTGCGTTTCCACCCTTGCTCTCTATGACTGGTTGTCTGGAATGCAAGGCGCGCATGCAAAATATGCCGAGCACGTTAGGTCGCTTGATAGAAAAAAATCTGAACGGGTCGCCGACCCCGACGATGAAGACGGCGCGACCAACAAAGCCGAACGCGAGCTAGCCGAACTTCAGCGGGCCACAGATCACATGGCAAAAGCCATTGCTGACTGGCGTTGGGGAGAGTCTGTCGAGGCCGACTACCGAGCCACGGTCTGGCAGGCCTTGATGCATTCGGTTCTTTATTACAAACGCGAAGAGGTCATTCATTGGCGTGAACGTCGCATTCGTCGAGACTCAACCGACGATAACCTGCATCGCGATCGAAAGGCGCTGGTAGTCGAGGGTTGCCAGCAAATGAGTGAGAGCTTGACTGGCTTGTCGATTGACCCGCAGAGCAAAGTAACCCTCAGCTACCGCTATCAAATTCAACCCGGTCAAACCTGCTTCTTAAGGGCCGGCGAAGCCATCTTTGTTCGGTTCAACTACGGCGCCAATCAGCAAGATACCGATTTAGGGCGCATAACCGAACTGTCAAACGACGAAGTCTTTTTTGATCGTGTGACCACAATCGAGAATTCGGCCTTTATGCCTAACGCCATTTTTGAGAACTTCTTCATTCCGGCACGTGGCAAACAAGACGCGGTTCGCAATCACGCTCTAGAACTCGCCAACGAGTGGGTATCGCCAAGGTTTGAGGCACCCACCGGATTTGCCGCACTCGACTTGCTGATGCGACGAACGCCTCGATTGCTCGATTCACGCCACCTAGAGCCTGTTCTCTCAGAAGACTACCTCGGGGCAATTTCAGCATCGACGGCAAGGCTAAACTCATCGGTTCTGGCTGTTCAGGGCCCTCCAGGTTCTGGCAAAACCTATGTCGGGTCACA
>JBEGSA010000071.1:0-3626 GCA_041180145.1 Actinomycetota bacterium
CTTCGAGAGATTTATGCAGCGGCACACCCCAGAGCCCGCAAATAGGGGCGTTGGCGAGAGTAGGCTATAGGTGCAAGTGCAAAGCGTAATTTCGGGAGGAAATAATGGCTAAGGCCTCAAAGTCGGCAACGGATAACCGTTTCGCCACTCCTAAGCCGCTGACCAGCCACGGCCCGGCTCGAATCATTGCCATGTGTAACCAAAAGGGTGGGGTCGGCAAGACCACCACCAGCATCAACATGTCAGCAGCGCTCGCCGAATACGGCCGCAAGGTGTTGTTGGTCGACTACGACCCTCAGGGCGCTCTTTCAGCAGGTCTTGGCGTAAACGCGCACGACGCGATCACTATCTACGATCTGATGCTCGACAAGAACATCGATCCAAAGACCGCGATTCAGCACACCGCGACCCCAAACCTTGATGTGATTCCTGCAAACATCGAGCTATCGGCAGCCGAAATGAAACTTGTGAACGAGATGGCTCGTGAGCGCATTTTGGCTGGAATCCTGAAGCGCGTTGCCGACGATTACGACGTAATCATCGTCGACTGCCAGCCATCGCTAGGTTTGCTGACCGTAAACGCGCTGACCGCTGCTCACGGCGTGATTATTCCGCTGGCTACCGAATTCTTCGCACTGCGCGGCGTTGCCATCCTCGAAGACATTGTTAGCAAGGTTCAGGAAGGCCTCAACCCTGCTCTTCAGCTAGATGGCATTCTGGCGACCATGTTTGACCCTCGCACCCTTCACTCTCGTGAGGTGCTCGAGCGCCTGCACGACGCGTTCGGTGAGAAAGTTTTCAAGAGCGTAATCAACCGAACCGTGAAGTTCCCTGACGCGACTGTGGCTCAGTCGCCGATCACCTCTTATGCTCCTGATTCTGAAGCGGCAAGCGCCTATCGCACCGTGGCAAGAGAGCTGGTCTCTCGTGGCTGTGCCCCTTAAATCAGAACTGGCTGAACCCGAAAAATCTTCTGGCTTCGCTGTCAGCCTGGCAAACTTTGATGGTCCGTTTGACCTGCTTCTCACGCTCATATCGAAACATGAGATGGATATCACTGAAATCTCACTGAGTAAGGTGACCGACGAATTTATCGCCTACCTAAAGACTCTTGACGATCACGAAGAACTAGATCAGGCAAGCGAATTCTTGGTGATCGCAGCAACCCTGCTAGACCTAAAGATTGCAGGCCTGCTGCCCAAGGGCGAAGTCGTTGACGCCGAAGACGTGGCGCTTCTCGAGGCTCGAGACCTGCTGTTTGCTCGCTTGCTGCAGTACCGAGCCTTCAAAGATGTTTCTAGCTGGTTCAACACCGCGATGAACCTCGAGGCAACCAGGGTTCCGCGCGAGGTGCGCATCGAAGAGCGTTTTGCAAAGCAAAAGCCAGAACTTGTCTGGACGCTAACTCTCGAGGAGTTCGGCCGCCTAGCTGAGGCGACTTTAGAACCGCGCGAGATTCCTTCGGTGGGTTTGACTCACCTGCACGCACCTCGAATTAGCATTCGAGAGCAGGCGGTCGAGGTTATATCTATGCTGAGAAAGTCAACCGGATTGACCTTCAGAGACCTAATCGGTTCGGTCAAAGACCGCGCCATCGTGGTCGCCAGATTCTTGGCGGTTTTGGAGCTTTATCGTTTAGCAGCAATCGGCTTTGAACAGCAATCTCCGCTGGGCGATCTAAAGCTCACCTGGCAGGCAAAAAACTTTGATGATGAACAACTAGCAACACTTGGAGCCGACTATGACTCATGATGAATCAGCCCCGACAACCATCGAGGCGGTGAACGCCGATAACCTGCGCGCTGCCGTCGAAGCAATTTTGATGGTCACCGAGATGCCGCTTTCGCTGGTGGCCATAGCCACTGCACTAGAGCGCCCGGTTGGCGAGGTGCGTGCAGCAGTTGCCGACCTTAAGGCCGATTACGACGGCCTTGGCGGCTCGACCTTGCGCGGTTTCGAACTGCGTGAGGTTGGCGGCGGTTGGCGCATCTTTGTTCGTCAAGATTTTGACTGGGCCGTTCGCATGTTCATTGCAAACCAAAACCCTACCAAGTTGAGCCAGGCTGCGCTCGAAACTCTGGCCGTTATCGCTTACAAGCAGCCAATTTCACGCGGGCAGATCGCTTCGATCCGTGCCGTGAACGTTGACTCGGTGGTGCGCACTCTGCTCAGCCGAGGTCTCATCACCGAGCTTTACACCGACTCAGAAAGCGGCGCAATCCACTATGGCACTACCGAGCTCTTGCTAGAAGTTCTAGGCATCAATTCTCTCGACGAGATGCCACTTATCAGCCCATTCCTTCCCGACGCGAACAGCAACTTCGATGTCACAATCTAACCTCGAGCCGGAGGGCGTGAGACTCCAAAAAGTCATGGCGGCAGCAGGTGTGGCCTCGCGTCGCGTTTGCGAAGACCTGATCGTTCAAGGCAAGGTGAAGGTGAACGGCAAGCAGGTTACTGAGCTTGGCACCAGAATTAACCCGGATGTCGACAAGGTTTCAGTAAGTGGCACGCCGATTCAGCTGGACAACTCCAGGGTCTACCTTGCGCTGAACAAGCCATACGGGGTGGTCAGTTCAATGGCCGACGAGAATGGCCGAGCCGATCTTTCGCAGTTTGTGGTCGGCTACGACCGCGTGTTCAACGTTGGTCGCTTAGATGCTGAGACCACTGGTCTAATCATCATGACCAACGACGGTGATCTGGCGCACAAGTTGGCGCACCCAAAGTTTGGTGTCACCAAGACCTACGTGGCTCGAGTTGAGGGGGTTGTTACTCCGCCTATCATCCACAAGCTACTTAGCGGTTTTGAACTCGAAGACGGCTTTATTAAGGCCGACAAAGCGCATATCGTCGACGTTCAACCAGGCGAGAGCCTCGTCGAGGTCGTCTTGCACTCCGGTCGCAACCGAATCGTGCGCAGAATGTTCGAATTCGTTGGGCATCCGGTCGTCGGCTTGGTCAGACGCAGCTTTGGGCCAATTCAGCTTGGACCGCTCAAAGAAGGTCGAATTCGCGAACTCAGTAAAATAGAGGTTGGTGCTTTGTTGAAGGCGGCCGAGGGTGACGGCAGAGCGCCTCGACCACCTAGGCCAAAAAACAAGGCAGCGGCGGCAAACAAGAAGAGGCGATAGGCATGGCTGTAAGAGCGATCCGTGGGGCAATTCAGCTCGACATCGATGAGCGCGAGCACCTGCTTAAGTCGACCGCCGAGTTGCTTAGCAAGACCCTGCACGCCAACAACATCTCGAACGAACAACTGATTTCTGTCATGTTCACTGCCACTCCAGACGTGACCAGTGAGTTTCCGGCTGTTGCCGCTCGTGAGCTTGGCCTTGGCGACGTGCCGCTAATGTGCTTTGTCGAGATGGATGTAAAGCGAGCGCTGCCGCGCACCATTCGAATCATGATTTACGCGGACATTCCCCAGACTCGCGCCGAAATTCAGCACATCTACCTTCGTGGGGCAACCGCTCTAAGGTTGGACATCGCTCAGTGAACGCACCGCGTTTGACCGATACGGTTCGCATCGTCGGTGCCGGTCTGCTCGGCACCAGCATCGGTTTGGCCTTGTCGAAAAAGGGTCTAGACGTCGTAATTGAAGATGCTTCGCCGGCAAACCGTTC
>JBEGSA010000072.1:0-3586 GCA_041180145.1 Actinomycetota bacterium
TTTCGTCGATTTCACTTTCGATGGTCAATTCGCTTGCCGTCAAAGATTGAGGCCCGGCTTCGATTTCTCGAGGAGCGATTATTTCTTCGGTTCCGAGTGCGTTTTCGTCAAGATCGTTTAGCTTGCGCGCGGTTACAAGCACGCGGCTCTCGAGGCTAGAAGCAAAGGTGTTGTAATCCTTGACGGTTGACATGATCGAGCGACCAAGTTTGTCGGCGTGATTTGCCACCGTGCTGATGCGTTCGTATAGCTCTTTGCCAAGCTTGATCATGCTGCGAACCGAGGTTTCATCGGCGTTTTGGCGCCAAATGTAGTTGATGGTCTTGAGCACCGAGAAGAGGCTAACCGGTGAGGCCAAGGCAACATTCTTTTTGAAGGCGTATTCAAGAAGCCCAGGGTCGGCATCAAGCGCTGCCGACAGAAGTGACTCGCTTGGAACAAATGCGATCACAAAGTCGGGGCTGGCGTTCAGGCCTGTCCAGTAGCCCTTGCTGCCGAGGGCATCGATGTGGCCCTTGACCGCTTTTACGTGTTCTTCAAGAAGGCGCTTTCGACGAGCCAGCTCTTCGCCACTGGCTAGCTCTGAGATGGTCGATGCCTCTTGATAAGAGTTGAAGGGAACCTTCGAGTCAATCGCCAGAGACTTGCCGCCCGGCAGGTTGATAACCATGTCGGCTCGGCCAGAACCGCCATCGGTTGAAATAGTTGCTTGCTCGTCAAAGTCGGCATGTTTGATTAGCCCGGCTAGCTCGACCAGTTTGCGAAGTTGGGTCTCGCCCCACACTCCACGGAGTGAGTTAGAAGAAAGCGCCTGCGAAAGCGACTGAGCCTGCTTGCGAACGTTTTCATTTGACTCGACAACGTTTTGAACCTGCTGCTGAATGCTCGAGAACTGCTTGGTGCGTTCTTCTTCGAGTTTGGCCACGGTGCTTTGCATCTGTTCAAGGTGAAGCTTGACCGGGGCAAGTGCCTGAAGGAGTTTGTTTTCTTCGCGGTCGCGCTCATCGCGCTCATTGCGCTCGCGGGTCAATTCTGCAAGTTGGGTAGCCAGGCCATTAATAGTTGCCTCGGCCGCGGCGTTTTTGATGGCCAACTCTTGACTCAAGTCGCCAGCCGAGGCTTTTGGTTGCTTGGCTCTCGAAGCGAACCAACCTAAAGCGGCGCCAACCAGCAAACCAACGGCAAGAAAAATGTAAGACTCCATGACCCGAGTATTTCATCTGGGTGTGACATTTATTGGAGGGTAAACTCACTGGTCGTGAGCGAAACTCGAAAAAACCGCCTAGACATTCAGGTCTTGCGAGCGCTCGCCGTCATGATGGTGGTGATTTTTCACCTTTTTCCAAGCAGGCTGACCGGCGGATTCGCAGGCGTAGATGTTTTCTTTGTGATTTCAGGTTTTCTGATCAGCTCATCGCTATTGGGTGAGCTCGAGGCTTCGGGTCGAATTGGTTTGGCAAACTTTTGGGCAAAGCGCATGCGGCGCCTTTTGCCTGCTGCATTTTTGGTGATTGCGGTTACCGTCATTTTCTCGGCAATCTTTGTGCCGCCGTTCACAAGAGCCGAATTCTTGGCTGAGGGCTTGGCCAGCATTTTCTATTACGAAAACTGGAACCTTGCGCTTAGTTCGGCCGACTACTTCGCCGATTCGAATGCCTCACCATTTCAACATTTTTGGTCGCTAGCCGTTGAAGAGCAGTTCTACCTGGTTTGGCCAATTGCCTTACTGGTTTTAGCTTTGGTGGCCAAAACCAAGGCAAAGGCTGCCATCACAGCACTGATCGCTGCCTCGGCACTGATTTCTTTCAGTTTCGCAGTCGCACTAACCCAGCTCGACCCAGGCGCTGCCTACTTCAATTCGTTTTTGCGAGTGTGGCAGTTTGCGGTGGGAGCTTCAATCGCTCACCTGCTGGCTAATAAGTCACTGTCGATGAGGCTTTCGCCCATGGTTAGCGTGGCTGGCATCGCACTAATAGTTTGGTCTGCGTTTTATTTCGAAGCGGGTTCGGGTTTTCCGGGTTTTGCCGCGCTGGTGCCGGTGCTGGGCGCGGCCTTGGTGATCATCGCCGGGCTCGGTGGCTTGCCTGCAAGGCTGATCCGCATTTACAAATTTAGGCCAATCCAATTTCTCGGTGACATCAGCTACAGCCTCTATCTTTGGCACTGGCCAGTGATCGTGCTTGCGCCATTTATGCTCAACCGTGCCGCCTCTACTCTCGAAAAACTCCTGATGCTGGCCATCTCAATTGCTTTGGCTTGGGCCACCAAGCGGTTCATCGAAGATCCTGCGAGAACATCAAGGATGTTTGTTAGCGGCAAACCTCGACTGACTATCGTCACCGCGTTGGTTTCATCGGTGGCACTTGCTGTCTCGGTAACCGCCGTTTCGGTAGCTACCCCTAGATCAGTCGTGAGTGATGTAATTTCGCTAGATCAAGCCAAGCACGATGCAGCAGACATTGGTTCAAACTGCATGACGAAAGCCGAGGCCAGTGAAGTAATTTGGTGCAACTTTGGCAACCAGAGTGCTGCATACCGAGTTTTGCTCATCGGGGATTCGCATGCCGCCACGCACCTGTCGGGTTTCAAAGAGCTCGCCGTCAAACACGACTGGGCACTCACGCTCGCCTATAAGGCTGGATGCTCATTCAGTCTGGTCGAGCGAAATGCCAGCGCTAGAGGAAACTCTTGCACCGCTTGGAACAAAAACCTGCAAGCCGGCCTAAGTGCCCAGGCGCCATTCAACCTTGTTGTCACGGCTAATTATTCGAACAACTTCTTGGCCGATGTGAAATCAGATAATTGGGCGCAACTTGCCATCGCCGGCTATCGAGAGGCCTGGCAGCCTTTGATTGAACGCGGAGCCAAGGTCGTTGCGCTTCGGGACAACCCGCAAATGACCGAAACCATGCTGCTTTGCTGGAACGAAGCGGTCTTGGATGCCTCAAATTGTGCCGGGCCTCGAGACGAAATGCTGCATCCGGATTATTCGCAACAGGCAGCAACGGATTTTGCCGGGGCTTTTGCGTTGGACCTAACCGACCTTTATTGCGACAGTCAGACTTGCCCCAGCCAACGCAATGGCACCTACATTTATCGCAATGCCGATCACCTCTCGGCAACTTATGCGCGGGTAATTTCAGGTGAGCTTTATAACCGGCTTCAAAACCTGCTTGGTCGCCCTTAGCAAATCATCAAGATTTTCTGCGTCGTGTCGCGCTGCCGCGTGAATGATGATTCGGGCGCAGGCATCGCTGTCAGCCAAGGCATCGTGGTGATCAAATTCTTCGTGGCCGACTGCATAAGCCACCGCGTTTAGCCGATAGCTCTCGAGGTTGTAGGTCTTGCGCGAGATAGCGAGTGAACAGGCATAGTTCAGCTCTGGCAACGGCGCTTCGATTGCAGCAGCCGAAGCTCGCAAAACCCCCATGTCAAAGGGCGCGTTGTGCGCGATCAAGACATCCGAGTCAATAAAGCGCAGCATAAAGTCGAGTGCTTCGGGCATGGTGGGCGCGCCATCAACGTCGCTCGGGCGAATGCCGTGAACGCGGATGTTGCCCTCGTGAAACCAGTTGTGCGGGTACGG
>JBEGSA010000073.1:0-3548 GCA_041180145.1 Actinomycetota bacterium
GCCATTATTTATCTGCCTTCGTTTTGCCAAAAACTGGTGTGATGCTCACGGTTATCAACGCAACAATTACCGCTGCGATTCCAAAGACCATCGAAACCGACATGGCCGCGGTCGGGGCAACCACATCAATGGCAATTCCAGCCATGGCTGCGCCTGCCGAGTAGCCCATCAACTGGCCAGTGTTAATCCAGCCGTAGGCCTCAGCGGTGTCGTTCATCTTGATGTTGTTTGCGATCGTTGCGGCCAAAACAGCAAACGCAGGCGCAACACCCAGACCCGCGATAAAGAACGTGATCGCCATCCAGATTGGGTCGCTAGGGTTGAGCAGATAAAGCAGGTAGCCTGCTGCGATTATTGACAAAAACTTGGTGAGGGCCCACTTCGTCTTGGCTCGGTTGCCAAGAACCAAGCCACCCAGAATTGAACCAACCGATAGCGCGGCTAGAACCAATCCGGCAACTGCCTTGTCGGCAACAGCGACCGCGCCAACCTCAACTCCGCTGAAGCTGCCAACCATCAAGAAGCCAATAATCACATTGGTGAGTACGAGTCTGCTTTTTAGAACCTTGCCCATTTTGCCGGTGCTCTTTGGAATCTTGAGCGAACCTACCTCGGGGTTTGATGCAAACCAGAGAGCGCCAATAATTTGCACAATTCCCATTGCCACCACGACTGGGCCGGTGCCCCAGGTGGCTGCGCCAAATGCTGCCAAAACCGGGCCAACTACCCAAATTAGCTCTTGAGCGGTCGCGTCGAGCGAGTAGACCGCATTGAGTAATTTCTTTTCAACCAAAATCGGGTAAAGCGTGCGCACCGCAGATTGAATCGGAGGTGATGTAAGGCCGACGATTAGAGCAAGAAAAACCACAAGCGCAGGTGGCATGTAGAAAATGCCGATCAGTGCAATCGCAATTGCGCCTATGACGGCACTTGTCAGGATTACTCGACGAACGCCAAATGGTCCAAGTAGTCGACCCAAAAGCGGTCCCGAAATTGCTGCTCCGATGGTCTCAGCGCCGAGGGCGATACCAGCGATGGCGTAAGAATCGTGCATCTCTTCGATATGCATCACGAAGCCGAGGGTCATCATTCCAAAAGGAAATCGGGCCAGCAGCTGCGACGAAATTACCCGAACGAAGCCGGGGGTTTGCGCCAATGCAGAATAGTCGCCCATAGTTCTTCAAGCCTAGATCCAGCTAGGCAGCCACATGTGCACTTGCCAGTACCAGAACGGCACCCAAGTTCCGATCCAAATAGGCAAGAAGAATAGGGTTGCGCCGAAAGCCAATAACAAATATCCGAGAGTGATGGCCCTAGCTTTACGTTTATCGGCACTCAAATCTCGATAGATCTTCAACACATAGGTGAGCGCAAGAAGCATCCAGGGCAGGAATGCAATTGAGTAAAACTGAAAAACGGTTCGGCTGGTGAAGGCTAACCAAGGCAAATAGCCGCCGGCCATGCCTAGCAAAATTAGTGCAGTGACACGGTCGCGTTGCCTAAAAAACCAGATCAACAAAAACAAAAGCGCTGCGGTTGCGGGCAGCCAAATGAACGGATTTCCAAGTGCGGTAATCGCACTCGAACAACCAGAAGCAGAGGTACAGCCATTCTGGCCCTCTGAAAGGCCCTCATAGAAAAAGCTGGTAGGGCGGGTGCTCAATAGCCAGGTCAATGGGTTCGACTGGTATGAGTGTGGCGTGTGCAGATTGATGTGAAAGCCGTAGGCCTCTTGGTGGTAGTGCCATAGCGACTGCAGGCCGGTTGGCACCCAAGCCCAGATACCGGTTGCGGGGTTTGATTCTGCCCACTTGGAATCGTAGCCAGTGCCTCCGATCAACCAGCCCGACCAGGTTGCGATGTAGGTGATGATGGCAACCGGCACCATTAGTAGGAAGGCGACCAGGCCGCTATCGACCAACCCGGCAAAGGCCCATTTCTCTTGACCGGCGCGTCGACGGGCGAGTGTTTCACTAATGACCACGTAGAGTCCAAAGGCTGCCAAGAAGTAAACCCCCGACCACTTCACTGCCGATGCCGCACCTAGCGTTGCGCCGGCAGCAATCAGCCACGGCCGGGCCCAAACCACCCTCGAGATGTCGCGGACTTGCTGATCACGTAGCAAGAAATAAAAGGCTAAAAGAGCAAAGAAAGCCAGGATGTTGTCGAGCAGTGCCGTGCGTGAAAGCACAATGGCGTGCCCATCGATTGCAAGCAAGAATCCGGCGATGAGCGCATAAGCGGGTGACTTCAACAACATGCGGGCTACGACTATGAGAAGGCCGACCGAGGCGATGCCGAGCAGTGCCGTTGAGATTCGCCAAGAGAATGAGTTATCTGCGCCAAAAGCCCACATGCCCAGTCCAATGATCCACTTGCCCAGGGGAGGGTGAACCACAAAGGCCGGGTCGGCCAGGTAGCCCCATACGTTTCCGGCCTCAAAATTCGGGTTGTAATCGGCGGGCCAATTCTTTTCTGAGCCGGTATTCCAAAGAGTCCAAGCGTCTTTTACGTAATAGGTCTCGTCGAAAACCAGTTTGGCTGGGTATCCCAGGTTCCAGAGGCGCAAAAATGCTGCCAACGCGACAACGGCCCAGGGCGCATACCGGTCAAAGATTTGACGCGCCTTTGAGTTGCCGTTCAGGCGTTCGAGCAATGCAATCACGCCCTAATGCTAGACAATAGAACGTGCTCATTCTTGCTGCGACCCCAATTGGCAATCTTTCGGATGCCTCGCCTCGCCTGCTTGAGCACCTTCAAACCTCTAAGTTCATCTGTGCCGAAGACACCAGAAGCCTCTTAAAGTTGGCCAATTCTCTCGGCATCAAACTTAACGCGCGACTCTTTAGCCTGCACGAACACAACGAAGATGAACGCTTGGGGCAGATTCTAGAAATTGCTCGGGATGAAACCGTTCTTGTGGTCAGCGATGCAGGCATGCCGACGGTAAGTGACCCCGGGTTCATGCTGGTTCGTGCCGCAGTTGCAGCCGACATCGGAGTCTCTGTAGTGCCCGGCCCCTCGGCCGTCTTGGCAGCGCTCGCCGTATCGGGTTTGCCAACCGACCGATTCACCTTTGAAGGCTTTTTGCCGCGCAAATCGGGTGACCGGCGTAAGGCGTTTGAATCGCTTGCCCGCGAAGCCCGCACAATGGTGTTTTTTGAGTCACCCCACCGAATTCTCGAATCTCTTCAAGATGCCGCCGCTGTGCTTGGCGGTGCTCGTCGAGCCACGGTTTCACGAGAACTCACCAAGAAATTCGAGCACACCGAGCGTGGTTCACTTGATCAGCTGATTGAGTGGGCAAAGTCAGAACCCCGCGGCGAAATGGTCATGGTTTTGGCCGGCGCCGAGGCCATCGAGGTTAAAACAGAGAATTTGGTTGATCAGGTTTTAGCGCTCACCGATGAGGGCACCGGGCTCAAGGCGGCGGTTGCCGAGATCGCGTCGGCATCTGGCGCTAGCAAGAGCGAGCTTTATCAGTTGGTTCTAGAGCACCGCAAAGGCCACAGAGCCTAGCCTTCGGTTAAGATAGAGACCATGCCAAA
>JBEGSA010000074.1:0-3463 GCA_041180145.1 Actinomycetota bacterium
GTAACTTAAAGCCAGAGCAGTTTGCCAAGGATGTCGAGTGGGGAACCCTAGTTTTCTTTGCCGGTCTGTTCATCATGGTTGGTGCTCTAGTAAATGTTGGTGCTCTAGGCCTAGTAGCAGATGCAATAGGCGACTGGGTTGGCGATGACGCTGCACTGGCCGCCGGCGTGATTGTTGTTGTGTCGGCCATCGTGTCTGGAATCGTAGACAACATTCCGTATGTCGCAAGCATGACTCCGGTCATCAACCAGTTGAACGAGCAAATCTCGACTATTTCAAACGATGGCCTATGGTGGGCATTGGCGCTGGGTGCAGACTTTGGTGGCAACATGACTATTGTTGGCGCAAGCGCAAACGTTGTGGCTATAGGTTTGGCTCACGCAGCCGGCCACAAGATTACATTCCTTCAATTCGCTAAATATGGAATTCCGGTCACACTCGTTTCAACCTTGATAGCACTTCCATATGTGCTGATCAGATATTTTTAGGAGTAGCTTGAACGACTTTGGTTCAACGGGATCGGAGTATGTCGCCCCCGGCGCAACCGAAAGCCCAGAGCAAACTACCTGGGGCGTTGGCCCCTGGCAGGGCGAGTGGCCGGCCGATGCCGGCACCCCCGATGCGCCAAACCCAGACTCGCTGCTCGACCCAGAGCTGCTGCTCAACGGCGACACCCGAAACGTGCTCGACCAGTATCGCTATTGGAAGATGGAGGCGATCATTGCCTCGCTTGATCAACGCCGTCACAAATATCACGTTGCAATCGAGAACTGGCAGCACGACCTAAACATCGGTTCGATCGTGCGCACGGCCAATGCGTTCTTGGCCGCCGAGGTGCACATCATCGGAAACCGACGTTGGAATCGACGCGGTGCAATGGTGACCGACCGCTATCAGCACGTTCGGCATCACCCGACCGTCGAAGATTTTGTCGAATGGTGCAAGACCGCGAATGACGGCCAAAAGTTACCCATCATCGCCATCGATAACGTGCCGGGTTGCAGAAAAATCGAAGAGTATGAACTGCCCGAATCGTGTGTTTTGTTGTTCGGGCAAGAAGGTCCGGGGCTCAGCGAGGCCGCAATCGAAGCCGCCGAGGTGGTTCTCGAAATCACCCAGTTCGGCTCAACCCGCTCAATCAACGCTTCGGCCGCAGCAGCAATAACCATGCACCAGTGGGTTATGCAGCACATCTTCAAGCGATAAACTTAGATGTACGCCATCGCGTACGATTCCAAGGTTTTGCAAGGGGTAATCATGCCTGCAGTTGTAATCATCGGTGCGCAGTGGGGCGACGAAGGTAAGGGTAAAGCAACCGACCTTTTGGCCGAGCACATCGACTATGTCGTTAAGTTCAACGGCGGCAACAACGCAGGTCACACCGTTGTTATCGGCAACGAAAAATACGCCCTTCACCTGCTTCCATCTGGCATTTTGACCCCTGGCGTTGTGCCGGTTATTTCAAACGGCGTGGTCATCGACCTTGCGGTTTTGTTCGAAGAAATTGACGCGTTGAACGCTCGAGGCATCGACACCTCGAAGCTTCGCGTTTCGGCAAACGCACACGTAATCACCCCATACAACGTGACAATCGACAAGGTTTCAGAACGTTTCTTGGGCAAGCGTGCAATCGGCACCACCGGCCGCGGCATTGGCCCGACCTATGCCGACAAGATCAACCGCGTTGGCATTCGCATTCAAGACCTCTTTGACGAAAGCATTTTGCGCCAAAAGGTTGAGGCCGCGTTGGTCGCCAAGAACAACCTGCTAACCAAGGTTTATAACCGCGCTGCAATCAAGGTTGACGAAACCGTTGCCGAGTTGCTCAGCTATGCCGAGCGCGTTCGCCCGATGGTTGCCGACACAGCCCTAGAGCTGCACGATGCAATCAACAACGGCCAGACCGTTTTGTTTGAGGGCGGCCAGGCAACCATGCTCGATGTTGACCACGGCACCTACCCATTTGTCACCTCTTCAAACTCAACCGCGGGCGGCGCTTCAACCGGTTCGGGCATTGGCCCTGGCCAGTTCAAGACCGTCATCGGCATCGTCAAGGCCTACACAACTCGCGTTGGCGCTGGGCCTTTTCCAACCGAATTGTTCGACGAGAACGGCGAGTTTCTTCGTGCCACCGGCCACGAGTTTGGCACCACCACCGGTCGCCCACGTCGTTGTGGCTGGTATGACGCCCCGATCGCTCGCTACTCGGCACGCATCAATGGTGTGACCGACTTTGTTCTAACCAAGCTCGACGTTCTTACCGGCCTTAAAGAAATTCCGGTTTGCATCGCCTATGAGGTTGACGGCAAGCGCTTCGACGAAATGCCTGTTTCGCAATCTGACTTTCACCACGCCAAGCCGATCTACCAAAACTTTCCTGGATGGAGCGAAGACATCTCGGGTGCTCGCACCTTCAGCGATCTTCCGAAGACCGCTCAGGATTATGTCTTGGCTCTAGAGAAGATCAGCGGCGCCCGCATCTCGGCAATCGGTGTTGGCCCTGCTCGCGATGCAATCGTGGTGCGCCACGACATGCTGGCACACGCCTAGAGCCTGACTTCAAGTCGGTGCTCTGGGGCAACCCCGAGAAAACTACCTGCGCCGAATGCTTTGAGTCCAGGCCACCGCGCCCATGATGAGCAGAGCAAAAACCCAAGTGCTTGGCGCAACTTGTTCGCCAAATAGCCACATGCTGACTAGCAAGGTAACAATCGGCTGAGCCAATTGAAGTTGCGATGTCTTGACCATGCCAATTCGATCCATCGCCGCATACCAAACGAAAAAGACCAAGAACATCGAAACCAGGGCTACATAAAGAAAGCCGAACCAAGCGCTCAAGGTTGGCCACTCAGTCAGCGGGTTAATCCAAAGATCAACGCCAGCAATCACCGCATTGATCGGTGTGCCAAGCAAAATCGCCCAGGCCAAAATTTGAATGCTGTGGTGTTTACCCGTCAGGGTTCCGCCGGTCACTTGGCCCCAGCACCAAAGCACAACGGCCAACAACATCAGGCCATACCAAAGCAGGTCTCCGTCGCCAGGGTCATCGGCGCTCCGGGTTAGCGCAAAGCCGATTGCCGAAAGCGTGCCGAGTGATGAGGCTATCCAGAAGATTCGCCCCGGGTGCTTGTGCCCGTAAAGCACCGAGAGCGCTGCTGTAATGATCGGCCCGAGCGCGCCCAGAACTCCGGCTTGCCCTGGGGTGATGTGCTCTAGGCCATATGAGGTGATCACGGGAAACGCGATAACCACACCGATGGTTAGCCCGAGAACACGAACCAGGTCTTCTTTGGGTGGCAGCAAACGAGCTCTCATGGTTCGCAGTGCGATGACGGCAACGATCGCTGCCGGAAAAACTCGACCCAAACTCATGGTGATTGGGCTAAAGCTTTCAAGGCCAAATTTGAGAGCAATAAGCGTTAGTGAAAGCATCAACATGCCGGCAACGCCAAGCAGGTAGCCG
>JBEGSA010000075.1:0-3335 GCA_041180145.1 Actinomycetota bacterium
AGTGATCAGGTTCAAGCCCATCGATTCTGCGATGCCGGCAAGAATGTAGCGGTCGGTTGGAAAGTTTGATGAGTCGATAATGACGGTCTTGCGACCGGGGCGAGCCTTAATCGCGGCCACGCAAAGCTGATAAAAGTTCACCGAGGTGGTGTCTTGCACCAGGGTCTGCCCCTCGGCGGCGCCAAGGGTGGCTCGGCCAAGCAGGTTTCCGGCGGTCTGCGCTTCATCAATCCAGTGCGACCAACCGTCGACCAGTTCGGTGCCCCACTCTTCGGTAAGAAAGTGATTTACCTTTTCTATCGTGCGTTTTGGCATACGGCCGAGAGAGTTGCCATCGAGATAACAGAGGTCCGGGTCGCTGATAAAGAATTGCGATTTGTAGTGCGCCAGCGGGTCGGCGGCATCCATCGCCAGGGCAGTTGTGCGTTCGGTTGGATCGCCAAATTGGGCGAGCAGCGTCTTTGGGCTCATAACCCAAATCTAACTGGTTTTTGCTAGGCCGTGGCCGAGCTCCAACGCTTGAATAGCGCCTGGGCTAGCCAGTCCATCGCGAAACCAATTAGACCAATCAGCAGCATGATTCCGGCAAGCAAATCATAGGCAAGCTGGTCGCGAGCGTTCAGAATCTGGTATCCCAGACCCGAGTCAACGCCAAGCATTTCAGCCGGCACCAAAACAATCCAGGCCACACCGAGCGCTAGGCGAATTCCGGTCAAAACGTGGGCACGAATGCCAGGCACCACGATGGTGCGAAGAGTTTCGCCCTTGGTTGCACCGAGCGACTTGGCCAAAAGCGACCAGTTTGGGTCAAGTGCCTTTACCCCAGCCGCGGTAGACATCGTGATTGGCCAAACCGCAGCGATTGCGATGAGGAAGACAACCGGTGGTGTTCCGATGCCGAACAAAACGACCGCAACCGGGGCCCAAGACAGGGGTGAAACCATGCGCAAAAACTGCACGACGATTGAGGTCGACTGTTCGACTCGACGCCGTGAGCCGATGGCTAGACCAAGCAGAACACCGAAAACCGTAGCAATCAGGAGTCCGTAACCGAGTCGCTCGAGGCTAACCGCGATAGTTTGCCAAATTGAACCCGACTCAAAGGCGGTCACAAGTGCGGCAACGGCGTCGAAGGGGCTCATCGAGGCCAAAATAGGGTTTTCGGCCGAAAGAATATCGGTCGACCACCACCACAGTGCGATTGCCGCAACGGTGGTGATGACTCGAAGAGTGACTCCTAGAATCACGGCTTGATTACCTCGGTGCGGGTCAATTTAGCCGGCAGGCCGAACTTCGCGTTGCCGCCGTTGTTGGCAATTGCTGCCTCCGCAAGGCCAACTGCAACCAAGTCTTTGTGTGCGGTCTTGATGTTGATTTTGTTCAAGAAGCTGGCATCGCCATCAATCTTGGTCTTCTTCAACTCGGTGATAAGCGCAGCTGTGTAGCTAGGAAAAGGGAACGGCTTGAAGTCGATTCGGTTTGACTTCCACTCTGGGTGCTTGATCGCCGACTTGTATTCGGTGGTCGAGTAGTCGTTGAGTGCCTTGTTGATTGCCGGAAGCGGCTGTGGCAGGTAACCCTTTGATGAAAGCAGGCTTGCCGAACCCTTGCGGTCCTTGATCAGTTCGAGCTGGGCACGAACAATTGCGTCGGTCAGAGCGATAGCGGCAGAAGGATTGTTTTTGATTAGGTCGCCGCGCACTACGGTTACGCAGCAAGCATGCTCTTTCCAAACGTCACCGGTGAAGCGCAGAATTTTTCCGATGCCCTTTACCTCGGCAACGGCGTTGAATGGATCGGCAACGATGTAACCGGCAATCTGACCGTTCGACAATGCGGTGGGCATGTCGGCTGGTGCCAAAACAACCAGCTTTACTGTCTTCTTCGCTGCATTTGCCTCACCGGTGGTGATGGCAGTTAGGCCCTCGGCGCGGAACAGCTGCTGAAGAACTACGTTGTGGATCGAGTACCAGAACGGAATCGCAATGGTCTTGCCGGCAAGCTCACTGAACTTGTTGATGCTCTTGTTGACGGTTAGTGCAGAGCCGTTGGTGTGGTTCCAGGTGATCACCTTGATGTCTTGCTTGGCAGCAAACTTTAGCTGAAGCGCCAATGGCATTAGCAGGTGGACAACGTCGAGTTGCTTCGCCTGGAACGCCTCGACCAGTGATGGCCACGAACGGAACAACTTAGGCTGCTCGGTCTTGATGCCGACTTCTTCAAAAATGCCCTTCGCGTGACCAATCAACAACGGCGAGGCATCGGTGATCGGCAGGTAGCCAATCTTCAATTTGCCAAGTGCGTTTGTCCAGCTGGCGGCGTTTGCCGGTGCGGCTTCGCCGAAGCCAACGACCGAGGCCGAAGCAGCTCCAACAGCGGCTAGGCGCAGTAAGGTGCGGCGGTCGAACCAACCATCGGTGTCATGCGCGCAGGTTGCGTCAAGTGCGTTGTTTTCAGTCATTGTTTTCTCTCTTAGATGGAATAGCCGAGCTGGGAAATAATTTCGGCCTTGAGGCCTTCGTTGTTGTTCTGTGCTTCACTGACGGCATAGCTGGTTGCGGCCACACCCGGCTCATTTAGCAAGAGCACGCGGTCGGCAACGGTGAGTGCCTCGTCGATATCGTGGGTAACAATAACGATGGTCAGGTCGAGTTTGGCTCGCAGATCTTTGAGCCAGGTTTGCAGGCCACCGCGGGTTGCGGCATCCAGTGCAGAAAATGGCTCGTCGAGCAACAGCAGCTTTGGTTCGGTAACGATGGTTCGCGCAATCGCAACGCGCTGAGCCTGGCCGCCCGAGAGTTGATTTACCTTGCGGTCGGCCAACTCCGAGATACCCAAAATCTTGAGCAAGTTAGTCACCTTGGCGTCTAGCTCGCTAGCGTTATTTCCCAGCGCCTTGCGGTTTGCCTTGAACCTAAAGCCAAGTCGCACGTTCTGACGAACCGACAGCCAGGGCAGAAGCAGAGCATCCTGAAAAACCAGCCCGGATGCCTTTTTGCCTGGTGCCGCAAAGTGTCGTATCTCGCCTTCGCTTACGTCTAGCAAACCTGCAAGAGCATGCAGCAAAGTGGTCTTTCCGCGGCCAGAGCCGCCAACCACTGCAAGAATCTCGCCATCGGTAATTTCTAGGTTCAGGTTCTCAATTACCGGCTTGGCGGCAGCCGAGCGGCTAATCGAGACGTTTACGAGGCTAGCTGTGAGATTTCCCATCTCAAGCTCCCCTCGGTAGGCGCCTGAACCGACAGGAACAGTGATTCACGAATACGTCTTGAGGTGTCGCTGGCGCTGTAATAGCCGCGACCACCGATGGTTGCCAGTTCGACGCGAGTGATTGC
>JBEGSA010000076.1:0-3282 GCA_041180145.1 Actinomycetota bacterium
GTTCATCGGTGAAGTTTCGTAATCTTGGGTTGATCATCATCGACGAAGAGCAGCGCTTTGGCGTTGAGCACAAAGAAAAGCTCAAAGAGATGAAGCACAACGTAGACATCTTGGCTATGTCTGCAACTCCGATTCCACGAACCCTCGAGATGGCAATCACCGGTATTCGTGAGATGTCTACTTTGGCGACTCCGCCCGAAGAGAGGCATCCGATTTTGACCTACATCGGCGGCTACAGCGAAAAGCAGGTGGCAGCAGCGATTCGCCGCGAACTTATTCGCGAGGGGCAGGTCTTTTTCGTTCACAATCGAGTCAGCACTATCGAGGCTGTCGCCCATCAACTCGCTGAACTGGTGCCAGAAGCCCGTATCGCTGTAGCGCACGGACAGATGTCTGAGACTGCACTAGAGCAGGTTGTGGTTGATTTTTGGGAGCGCAAATTCGACGTTCTCGTGTCAACCACAATCATCGAAACCGGAATCGATATTCCAAATGCAAACACCTTGATTGTTGACCGCGCCGAGAACTTTGGTTTGAGTCAGTTGCACCAGATTCGCGGTCGCGTTGGTCGAAGTCGCGAGCGAGCCTACGCTTATTTCTTCTATGACCCATCGAAGCCACTCAGTGAAACCGCGCACGACCGGTTGGCTACGATCGCAACCAATAATGAGCTTGGCGGCGGCATGCAGATTGCCCTGAAGGATCTCGAAATTCGCGGTGCCGGCAACCTACTCGGCGGCGAGCAATCTGGGCACATTGCTGGCGTTGGTTTTGACCTTTACCTAAGAATGATTGGCGAGGCCGTTGCCGACTTTAAGGGAGAAAAGACCGAATCGCCGGCTGAATTAAAGCTCGAGTTGCCTGTCGATGCGCACATTCCTCACACCTATGTCGACTCAGAGCGCCTGCGCCTCGAGGCATATCACAAGCTATCTGCGGCAAGCGGCGAGAAGGGCTCGCGCAAGCAGCTCGATGGCATTTTGGCTGAACTCGAAGACCGTTACGGCGAAGCCCCTCAGCCGGTTCGCAACCTAATCGATGTGACCGAACTCCGCCAGCAGGCCAACCGTCTTGGGCTAAAAGATTTCAACGTGCTCGGTTTGCAAGTGAAGCTGCAACCGGTGGCGCTAACCGAGGCTGAGCAGGTGCAACTTAGTCACCTGTTCCCAGGCACAAAATATCTGCAGTCGGCTTCTACACTGATGGTGCCGGCGCCGCGAGATGCAAACTTTGAACCACTGCGCGATAAGGCAATCATCGATTGGGCCTGGGCCTTCTTGGCGAGAGTGTTTGCCAACAAGACCTCGAATGACAACAACGAACCACCGAAACCGCTAAAGGGCTAGAAATGACAAAACTCGACGATCTGATTGCCGTTGCACACAAGTTGCGCGCGCCCGGCGGCTGCCCGTGGGATGCCGAGCAAACTCACAATTCGTTGACCAAATACCTGCTCGAGGAAACCTACGAACTGCTCGAGGCAATCGAGACTGGCAATCGAGACGAGATTCTCGAAGAGCTCGGCGACGTGCTGTATCAGGTGATTTTTCACACCGACCTTGCGGCAACGGGCTCATTGGGTGAGGCCTTTGACATCCAAGATGTGGCCGAGCTGTCGGCTCAAAAAATGATGGGTCGCCACCCGCACGTGTTTGGCACTCCAGAAGAGCTCGAGAAATATGCAGCCAAGACCGGCGACGAGGTAATGGTCAACTGGGATGCCCACAAACAACGAGAAAAGCCGGAGCGTTCATCGGTTCTTGACGGAATACCTCAGGCATTGCCAGCGCTTGCTCTTGCCGACAAGGTTTTGGGTAAGGCCGAGAAAATTGGTCTTCTCGATGCAGATGCGCCGGGTCCTTTTAGCGTGACGGGCGAAGCCGAGTTGGGAGCTATTTTGCTCGCGGTGGTTTCGAGCGGCCGAGCAGCGGGGCTCGACTCAGAGCGCGCACTGCGCGAGGCTCTGCGTGAACTGCAGGTCGAAATTCGTCACGCCGAAATTGAAGAGGGTTTCGACGCCGGAGTAATTGCAGTGCCAAACGAGGACTAAATTCTGCCTAAACCAATCGACGCCAATAGTCGCCTTCTTATCTTTGACGGTGACTGTGGCTTTTGCACGACCACTGCAAATTGGATCGTTGGGCATTCGAGCGTCTCACTCGAGGCCAAACCGTACCAGTGGGCCGAGCTCGAGCCGCTTGGTTTGACGCGTGATGAGGCTGAGGCCAAGGTTCAACTTGTTTGGGACGGCTTGATTTATTCCGGTCACAAGTGCTTTGCAAAATTGCTGATGATTCAAAGAAACCCCTTGATCAGTTTCTTTGGTCGGGTTGTGAATTCGAAGGCGCTCAACGGCATCAGCTCACGTGGCTATGACTGGGTGGCCAAGAATCGCCATCGCTTACCTGGCGGCACCCCCGCTTGCAAACTGCCACCTTCCGTTTAGATTAAAAACATGGATGAAAAAATCAAAGGCCCTGCCTCTTACTTTCCCTCGATTGAGAAAAAGTACGGCAAGCCAATCGATTTCTGGATGAAAGAGCTCGAAAAGGTTGCCGGGCAAGCCCACATGGAGCAAGTTGCTTTTCTAAAAACCCAGCACGAAATTGGGCACGGCCACGCCAATGCCATCGTCGCAGTGTTCCGAACCAACAACCCGTAGCCCAACCTGCTGAGTCAAACCTTGCCGTGTGGCAAACTTGATGCATGGCTAAAGACGTGCACCCACCACGCGGAATGCGCGATTTTCTTCCCTTAGAGAAGAATCGTCGCGACCGCGTTCTCACCACAATTCGTGAGACATACCTGGGTCACGGCTTTCAAGAAATTGAAACCCCGGCACTAGAAGACCTTGATCGCCTAACCTCTGGCCAGGGCGGCGACAACGAAAAACTTGCCTTTCGTGTCATGAAGCGCGGCGCTGAGCTTGAATCGGCGATTGCTGCCGCAAACGGCGAAGACAACCTAGCCGATCTTGGCCTTCGCTACGACCTAACCGTTCCGCTGACTCGCTACTACGCAACCAACCACGCCAAGCTGCCCAAGGTCTTTAAGGCCTTGCAGACCGGTGCGGTCTGGCGTGCCGAGCGCCCGCAAAAGGGCCGTTATCGCCAGTTTGTGCAGTGCGACATCGACATTATTGGCGATGACAGCATCTTGGCCGAAATTGAACTTCTCAATGCTTCTCTCGATGCCTTGACCGCAATTGGTCTGAACGACGCGACCATCCGAGTTAATCACCGAGTGTTGCTTGCCAGCCTGCTCGAACAATTGGGTGTGCCT
>JBEGSA010000077.1:0-3152 GCA_041180145.1 Actinomycetota bacterium
CGGCATCCAGGCTTGAAATCACAAATCGATAGTGATCGTTGGTTGCAATCAGTTCGCTGTGCAGGCCAAAAGCCGCAATCTTGCCGTCTTGCATTAGAGCGACCTTGTCGGCCAATTGAACCGTGGAAGGTCGGTGGGCAACGATAAGGGCGGTGGTGGCTGTAAGCACGGTGCGGAGGGCATCTTCGACCATAGCCTCGGTATCGACATCGAGCGCCGACAGCGGGTCGTCTAGAACCAACACCGCGGGAGCAGCGGCAACCGCACGAGCAAGTGCCAAACGTTGACGCTGACCGCCTGACAGGCTCATTCCCTCTTCACCAATAGTGGTGTCGAGGCCATCGGGTAGGTCGTAGGCGAAACCAGCCTGGGCAATTTTTAGCGCTTGGGCGAGCTCGCCCTCGCTGGCATCTGGGCGCCCGAGCAGCACGTTTTCACGCACAGTTGACGAAAACAGGGTGGCATCTTCGAAGGCCATTGCAATGTTCGAGCGCAAGTCATCGCGGGTAAGTTCGCGAATGTCGATGCCGTCTAGGGTAATCGAGCCGCTGGTGACTTCATAGAGGCGAGTAGCCAAAGCGGTGAGTGTGGTCTTTCCGCAACCGGTAACCCCAATTAGCGCAACCGATTCGCCCGGCTCGAGAACCAGGTTGATGCCGTTCAACAAATCTGGTGAATCTGGCGAGGCATCTGGGTATCTGAAGTGAACGTCTTTGAACTCGAGGCGCCCCTTAGACACGGCGACCTGACGGGGGTTTTCTGGGTCGGTAATGTCTACCGGCGCATCGATAACTTCGAAGAAGCGTTGAACGGCGCTGGTTGCATCGATGGTCATTGAAAGCAAGAATCCGATCGATTCAGTGGGCCAGCGCAGCACCGTGGTGGTGGCCAAGAACGCAACCAGGGCACCGACGGTCATCTGGCCATCGGCCACCAAACCAATGCCAATGAACAGCGAAACGCCAACGGCAAACTCGGGAATCAAGATCAAGAACAACCAAAGGTTGCCGATTAGACCTGCCTTCTTGAGCTCGGTGCCGCGCAGCCTGAGGGCATCTGAGGCAAATTTGCCGGCCGCGTGATCGCCACGGCCAAAGGCTTTCAAGACACGAATACCGTGCACGCTCTGCTCGACCGAGGTAGCCAAGTCACCGGCCTGGTCTTGGCTGAGACGAGCTGTGGTGTGGTACTTCTTCTCAAAATTGAAACCGATGATCCAAATTGGAATCGAGATCGCAAAGTAAATGATGCCGAGCACCAGATTGAAGCTGATCAGAATTACAAAACCTACGATTAGCGTGATGCCGTTGGCAACCAAGAGCACCAAGCCGAAAGAGAGCCAACGACGAATCAGGCTCAGGTCACCGGTAGCGCGGCTAAGTAACTGCCCGCTGGGCCACTTGTCATGGAAGGCAACCGGAAGGTCTTGAAGTTTTGCATAGAGCTTGGCTCGCATGCCGGCTTCGACATGGGTTCCCGGGGTCAACACCAACCAACGGCGTAGCAAAACCATGACGGCTTCGAGCATTCCCAAACCTAGAACGACAAAAACCAGTGGCAACAACGCCTCGACTGTTCCGATTGTTTTTAGACCGTTGATCAGGTCGCGCAATACCTGTGGAATGCTAAGGGCCAGCATGTGTCCACCGAGTGCCGCAAACATGCCCAGCGAGATGCGAGGCAGCGCGCGTTTGGCATAGGGAAAAATGCGCAACAGAGTCGCGACAGTGCCTTGTTTGCTCATCGTTAAGCCCAATCTGCAGGCCTAGAAAGTTATTCCAAATCTAGGCAGCTTTGTAGGCTAACACGATTCGAGCTGGTCTGTGCAATCGCGACACGGATGGTCGACTGAACAGAAACTTCTAGTGGAAGAAGTGCCTCTCCCCGGTGAAGTACATTGTGATTCCAGCAGCCTCTGCTGCGGCAATCACCTCGGCATCGCGCATCGATCCACCTGGCTGAACCACGGCCTTCACGCCGGCATCAATCAGAATCTGCAGACCATCGGCAAATGGAAAGAATGCATCCGATGCTGCAACTGCACCGCGTGAACGGGACTCGGCACGTTCGACAGCCAACTTGCAAGAATCGACTCGGTTTACCTGGCCCATGCCAACGCCAACCGAGGCGCCCTCACGAGCGAGCAAAATGCCGTTCGACTTGACCGCACGACAGGCACGCCAAGCAAACTCTAGGTCTGCCATGGTCGCGGTATCGGCCTTCTTTCCGGTAACCAACTTCCAGTTGACGGTGCTGAAGTTACTGAACTCGTCTGACTGCTGAACCAATAGACCACCCGAAATCTGCTTGATCTCAAGCGATTCTCGAGAGTAGTTTGCAGGCAATTCGAGAACGCGCAAGTTCTTCTTTTCAAGCAGAATCTGCAGAGCTTCTAGCTCGTAACCGGGAGCGATAATGACCTCGGTAAAGATTCCGGCGACCTGTCGGGCCATGGTCACTGTGACGGTTCGGTTGGTTGCGATCACGCCGCCGAACGCCGAGACCGAGTCGCACATGTGCGCCTTAGCGTGGGCATCGGCAATCACATCTGGAGCATTTGGGTCACCCACGGCAATGCCGCAAGGGTTGGCGTGCTTGATGATGGCAACCGCTGGCTCGGTAAAGTCGTAAGCCGCACGAAGGGCCGCATCGGCGTCGACGTAGTTGTTGTAAGACATGTCTTTGCCGCCAAACTGGCGAGCCTGGGCAATGCCAGCAACTGCGTCATCACCAACGGTGCGATAAATCGCTGCGGCTTGGTGTGCGTTTTCGCCATAGCGAAGCACGTTGCCAAGCTGACCCTTGAGCTCAACGGTCGAGGCAAAACCGGGGTTCTTAGCCTCATTCTCAGCGCTCTGGCCGGCATCACGCTGCCAAGCTGCCTCTAGCTCGGCAGCAAACCAGGTGGCAACCGCAGAGTCATAGCGGGCGGTGTGCGAAAAGGCTTGGTATGCCAACTCGCGACGCTGCTGCATGGTGGTTCCGCCCTGCTCTACGGCGGTGATGACTTCGGCATACTTGGCCGGGTCAACCACGATGGCCACGTTGGCGTGGTTCTTGGCAGCCGCACGAACCATGGCCGGGCCACCGATGTCGATTTGCTCGACAACTGCGTCGCCCTTGGCACCCGACTGAACGGTTTGCACAAACGG
>JBEGSA010000078.1:0-3094 GCA_041180145.1 Actinomycetota bacterium
ATCACGATTATCGGAATGACAACTTCTTGTTCTTTGAACTTGAAGAGAGCCTTAGGGTCTGACAGCAATACAGATGTGTCGAGAATGTAAGTCTTGGTCGTTGCTTCGGCTTTTTTGGCACCACCCTTCGCAGACTTTGAAACGGTTTCTGCTGAGGTTGCCTTGGCCATCGAAGCTCCTTTGTTGAGGCTTGATGTGAGATTACGCCTGCTGGTTCACGCAATTGCAACTAGACACGCCCGAAAGCGGGTTATGTTATCGAGCGTTAATCTGCTCGTTATCTATTTGCCGAAACGGCGGTGACGAGACTCGAAAGCACGAATTGCTCGAAGAAAATCCACGCGTCTAAAGTCGGGCCAAAGCGCCTCTTCGAAATAGAACTCCGACTGCGCACTCTGCCACAGCAAGAAACCCGAGAGCCGCTGTTCGCCACTGGTTCGAATCACCAAATCCGGGTCAGGCTGCCCTGAAGTATAAAGATGCTCGGTGATCAAGTCTGGGTCGAGCAGCTCGGCCAATTCATCGATACTGGTTCCCTCTTTGGCATGGTGCTTCAAAATCGAACGCATGGCATCTGCGATCTCTTTGCGGCCACCGTAGGCAACCGCCAGGTTGACCTGCATGCCCTGAACATTCTCGGTTTGCTTTTCGGCTTTTGCCATTGCAGCTGCCATGGCCTCTGGCAAAGCAGCCTTATCGCCCACCATTCGAATCTTGTATGCGCCAAGGGAGGCAATATCGGCGGCGAGGCCGGCGATTATGTCTTGAAGTTCCGCTAACTCATCGGTCTGCCGACCCTTTAGGTTGTCGGTCGAGAGCAAATACAGGGTCGCTACCTTGATGCCAAGATCGTTGCACCAACCGAGAAACTCGAGGGTCTTTTTGGCGCCGACTGCGTGCCCATGGCTAGCTTTAGCCCCACCCTGACGCTCAGCCCATCGACGATTGCCATCGAGTATCACGCCAACGTGGCGAGGTAGGTCTTGCGGCAAGAGCCCCCGCTCTAGCGACCGCTCGTAGATTCGATAAACCAAATTGCGCACACGCCTAGGCTACTTCAGGTCGAGGCGTAGAGTTTTCATATGAGCGAATGGCGCAGCAACGAGGCACTTCCTGGCTATGTGCCGGTGTCGGAGGGTTTCGAAGATCAAACAAAAGACATCAAACCAACTTGGCGAGGCTGGATTCACGCGGGCGTTCTGCCAATTGTGATTGCCGCCGGAATTGTTTTGATTGTGCTCGCCGATGGAGTGGCTGCAAAAGTGACCGGAACCGTCTTTTACGCAAGCTCGATCTTGCTATTTGGTAACTCGGCTTTGTATCACCGATTCAATTGGAAGCCGAAAACCAAACTCGCACTCAAGCGCATCGACCACGCCAACATCTTCTTGCTTATTGCTGGTAGCTACACCCCAATTACCTGGCTGGCTCTCGAGCGCGACAAGGCAATTCTGCTTCTGGCAATCATCTGGGGTACGGCAGTTTTGGGAATTGGGTTCAGAATCTTCTGGATAAGCGCACCGCGCTGGCTTTATGTTCCGATCTATGTCGGTATGGGCTGGGGAGCAATGGCGTTTATCGCAGATTTCATGAACGCCAACGCGGCCATGATGATCTTGATTCTGGTCGGTGGCCTTTGCTACACGGTTGGAGCCGTGGTTTACGGACTAAAGAAACCCAACCCGTTCCCGGGCAAATTTGGGTTCCACGAGATTTTTCACACTTTCACGGTCTTGGCATTCATGTGCCACTGGACCGGCATTTTGCTAATTTCGCTTAACCCCATAACGGGCTAAGTTACGGCCGAACCTAGCGCTTGGGTTTTGCCGGTGGAGCCGGGCGCGCAGGCTTAGCCTTGGCTGTAGGCTTCGAGTTTGAAGCTGGCTTATCTTTGGCAACTGACTTAACCACCGAAGCAGCTGATTCGGTTTCGCGAGCTGCCTCAGACTCTGCCTCCAGCTTGGCCGAGATCTCGGCGCTGTAGCGAACGCGACGAACTCGGCGAACCATGTCAAAAATTAGAAGAACTGCGCCAGCGGTCACGCCAAAGGTGGCGATGAAACCGATGGTGCCTGGGCTATAAAAAGTTTCGGCAGGGTCTGGGGTGCTCGACGGAACCGGGGTAGCTGCTAGAAGCGCTGAAAGCCAAATTTGCATGCTTTAAGTATGTAGCCTTTTAGTGATGACTAATCAATCAAAACTCATGCAAGAGCGATATGGCATAAGGCCTGACGCCGACAAGCGTCGCCGAGTTTTCGTGATTATGCTTGGCAGCGCCTTGCTGGTTGCGTTTCTGATTTGGGCGGTGTCAGCAATCATTGCAACAGGCGACAATTTCAAAACCCAAACCCTCGGCTACACGATTGTTTCTGAGCAGCAAGCTTTGGTTCGTTATCACGTTGAGGCGCCGCAAGGTGTCGACAAGGATGCGCACTGCAGCATCCAAGTTTTGAACGACAGCTATGCCGTGGTTGGCTATCGAGAAATTACTCTGCCACCACAGGTCAATGGTGACTTTGAGACTCTGGTGAACACCAGCCAATTGGGCGTAACCGGTTCGCTAGACAAATGCTGGTTCAAATAAACTAGAAGAACTATGGCTGAAACCCCTGAAGCAACCTGGCTAACCCAGGCTGCATATGATCGACTCGCTAGCGAGCTTGAGTATTTGTTGACCGTGGCTCGCGCCGACATCTCGAGAAAGATTCAAGAGGCTCGCGAAGAAGGCGACCTCAAAGAGAACGGCGGCTATCACGCAGCAAAAGAGGAACAGGGCAAAATCGAAGCCCGCGCAGCGCGACTCGAGAACATTTTGGCCAAAGCAGTTGTTGGCGAAGCCCGTGAATCCCACGGAATCGTTGAGCAGGGCACGGTAATCACGCTCACCATGAATGGCAGCGAGATGCAGTTTCTTCTCGGCAGCGCCGAGATAGCCGAAGGCACCGAAATTGATGTCTACAGCCCAGACAGCCCGATCGGCCAGGCCATCATGGGCGCAAAAATTGGCGATGAAGTGAGCTTTTTTGCACCAAATGGAAAAGAGCGAGCAATCAAAATCATCGATGTCAAAAACTTTGAGGGCTAAAACCTCAAC
>JBEGSA010000079.1:0-3069 GCA_041180145.1 Actinomycetota bacterium
TGAACCTAGAGGCCGAGCTCGGCAAACGCTTGATTGGTCAAAAGGCTGCGGTCAAGTCGGTTTCTGATGCGGTTCGCCGCACCAAAGCCGGCATTAGCGACCCAGACCGACCAACCGGATCGTTCTTGTTCTTGGGCCCAACCGGTGTTGGTAAAACCGAGTTGGCCAAGAGCCTTGCCGAATTCTTGTTTGACGACGAGAAGGCCATGGTTCGAATCGACATGTCTGAATACGGCGAAAAGCACTCGGTCAGCCGCTTGCTTGGTGCCCCTCCGGGCTACATCGGCTACGAAGAGGGCGGCCAACTAACCGAGGCCGTGCGCCGCAGGCCATACTCGGTAGTCTTGCTCGACGAGGTTGAGAAGGCACACCCAGAGGTGTTCGACGTGCTGCTTCAGGTGCTTGATGACGGTCGCCTAACCGATGGCCAAGGCCGCGTTGTTGACTTTAAGAACGTGATTTTGATTCTCACCTCGAACCTGGGTTCACAGTTCTTGATTGACCAAGAAATCACCGATGAGCAAAAACGCGAAGGCGTGATGGCCATGGTTCGCGGCCACTTCAAGCCCGAGTTCTTAAACCGTTTAGACGACATCGTGATCTTTAGCGCGCTTGACCGCAGTGAGCTTGGTCAGATCGTTGAGCTAAACATTGATCGACTATCGAAGCGCCTCGAGCAACGCCGCTTGCAGTTGGCTGTTACCCCAGCCGCTCGCACCTGGCTTGCCGACCGTGGCTATGACCCGATCTATGGTGCTCGCCCGCTTCGCCGTTTGATGCAACAGCAAATCGACGACAAGTTGGCCAACCTATTGCTGGCCGGCACCATCACCGATGGTTCGCTGGTGCGCGTTGATGTTGCTCAAGACGGCGTGGCCCTGATTGTTGAACCGGGCGCTATCTAAGCATCAAGTCATAAATAGTTCGCAAATACGAAGGGAGCCGAAGTTTCACTCGGCTCCCTTTTGCTTTGCTCGCTAAAATGGCGCCATGTCTGAAAACAATTTGAACCGTTCGTATGGCCAGGGGGCGAAGGGTGAGCCAGATGCTCCAACCGCCAAAAGAGTAGGTTTCATCACCCGTCTGCGCTACAACTTTGATAACTCGATCGCACGAAGTGGTGCGTTCGTTGCCTACATGTTCGGCGCCCTCATCGTCATGTCGATTCTGGTCGTCATCATCAAATACGCGCTCTATGCAGTTCCAGCGCTGTATTCGGGTGATCCGCTAGCGACCCCAACCTTTGAGACCTTCTGGGGCTCATTCGCAACCTTGCTTGGCAAGGGCGGCGAGGCCACCTGGGCAGATCGCATCCTTGGAATTCTTTACTGGGCTATCACCGTAACCATCGCCGGTAGCGTTACCGGTTTTATCGTCGGTGTTATTCAGCGCACCTTCGAGCGTTTGCGCAAGGGCAAGAGCCCTGTCGTCGACTCTGGTCACACACTGATTCTTGGCTGGTCAAACCGCGTTTTCCCAATCTTGAAAGAGCTTGCTATCGCGAACGAAAATGTGCGCAAGCCACTGGTTGTGATCTTTAGCGACAAGGGTCGCGAATTTATGGAAGACGAGATTGAGTCTCGCGCAGAGGGCCTTGGCAAACTTAAGGTCATCACTCGCACGGGTGACCCAACCAACCCCGGCGACCTGAAGCGCGCCAACATTTCGGGGGCAAAGTCGATCATCATCCTTGATGAAAATGAAGCCGGTGATGCAACCATCGTGTCAACCGTTCTTGCGGTGAAATCGGTCAACTCAAACCCGAACACCCGCATAATTGCCGAGGTTGACGACCCACACACCGCAGAGGCACTTGAAACAGCAACCCAGGGGCGAGTAATTTCAGTTCGCTCACACGATGTGATTGCTCGCGTCACTGCGCAGGCTTCGCGCCAGCCGGGTCTAGCAGCCGTTGTGCTCGACCTTCTCGATTTCGCCGGCGACGAGCTCTACTTTGCCTCGGTTCCGGCGCTTGCCGGCAAGACCTATGCCGACGCCATTTTGGCCTTCAACACCGCATCGGTTATCGGCTTAGTCGATGAGAAGGGTGTGACTCACCTAAACCCCAAGCAGGGCACCAAGCTGACCGCGGGCTCGAAGATCATTGCAATTGCCGAAGATGACGACAAAGTTGTTTACACCGGCGTTCGCGAAGACATTGCCAACAAGAAGATCACCGCCAAAAAGCTGCCGGCTGCAAAGGCAGAGCACCTGTTGGTTATCGGTTGGTCTTCGATGGGTCGATCTGTCGTTGCCGAGTTGGCCGAATTCTTGCCAAAGGGTTCAACGGTTCACATCGTTGCCCAAAGCAAGTTTGTTGACGCGGCAGAGCTTGCCGATCTCAAGTTCGGTGACGTCAAAGTTACCCACGCTTCGGTTAGCGGAGACATCGATGAGCTAATCGCTGCCGCTTCGGCAAAGAAGTACAACGAGGTCATCATCCTTGGCTATCGCAATGCGATTAGTGAGACTGAAGCCGATGCCCAAACCATGCTGACAATGCTGCAGATGAACCAACTGTTTGAGGCAGACGGCAATGGCGTTGAGCCGACCCGCTTGGTTGCCGAAATTCTAGACAGCCGCAAGGCTGAGCTGGCACGAGTTGCCGCAGCCGACGACCTAGTGGTCAGCGATAACTTGGCTGCACTGTTGATTGCTCAGGTTTCAGAGAACCCGGCGCTGGCTCCGGTGTTCGAAGACCTCTTCGATGCCGAAGGCGCATCAATCAACGTGCGTTCGATCGAACACTATGTGCCGCTTGGTAAAGAAGTCGAATATGCCGAAATTGTTGCCATTGCGCGCGCGCACGGTGAATCGGCAATCGGCTACCGCTTGTTGGCAAACGCACCTGGCGACCCTGCCTCGGGTGTTCAGCTAAACCCTGCAAAGACCACCACCTTCAAGCCGGTTGCCGGCGACGCACTGGTTGTGATCTCGGGTTTATAGTTTGACCATGATTTCAATGGATGTGGCCGGGGCTAAAGCAGCCCTGGCCACTTTCGTTAATCCAGAAAAACTCGCGTTTTTTCCTAAATTCTTCAAAGCTGGCCCCGGTGAATATGCCGAGGG